>NZ_BAAAHH010000004.1:322080-331326 GCF_039525175.1 Actinocorallia libanotica | reverse complement strand
GCGGGGCGCCGCCGGGGCGCGTGCAGGACGTCGTGCAGCGCGGCGGTGAGGGCCTGGGGGTCGCGCGGGGGGACCAGCAGGCCGGTCACGCCGTCCACGACGGTGTCCAGGTGGCCGCCGACGGCGGAGGCGACCACGGGGGTGCCGCAGGCCATCGCCTCGACGGGGACCATGCCGAACGGCTCGTACCAGGGCACGCCGACCACGACGTCGGCCGAGCGCATCAGGGCCGGGACGTCCTCGTGCGGCACCCCGCCCAGGAAGACGACGCGGTCGGCGATGCCGTGGCGCTCGGCGACGGCCCGCCAGCGGGCGACCTCGGGGTCGCGGTCCAGGTCGGCGCGGGCGGGGCCGCCGGCGACCAGGAGTTCGGCGCCGGGCAGGGAGGCCATCGCCTCCAGGACGGTGTCCAGGCCCTTGCGGCGCACCAGGCGGCTGACGCTCAGCACGCGCGGCCGCCCGTCGCGCGCGGCCGCGGGCCCGTCGGGCCGGAACAGGCGCAGGTCCACCCCGCACGGCACGATCTCCAGCCGGGAGGGGTGCACGCCCAGGGCGTACAGGTCCTCGGCCTCGCAGGTGCAGGTGGCGATGACGGCCTGGGCGCGGCGGGCCACCAGCGGCTCCAGGCGGTGGCGTTCGGGCGGGCTGGTGTCGGCGCCGCCCTGGTGGCGGCGCTTGACCGAGCCCAGTGCGTGGAAGGTCTGCACGACGGGGATGCCCAGCTGCTGCGCGCCGGTCAGCGCCGCCCATCCGCTCATCCAGAAGTGGCCGTGCACGACGTCGGGGGGTTCGGTCAGCCAGCGCCGCGTCAGGTGCTCGGCGAAAGCCCGCATGTGCGGCATCAACGCGTCTTTGGACACCGCGCGGGGTGGTCCGGCGTCCACGTGCTCGACGACGAATCCGGCGGGAGTGCGCACGGACGGGGGCAGGTGGGGGGAATCCCTGCGGGTGAAGACCGTGACCTCGTGCCCTCGGCCGGCCAGCGCGCCGGCCAGGGCCGCCACGTGGACGTTCTGTCCGCCTGCGTCCTCCCCGCCCAGAACTGCCAGCGGGCTAGCGTGTTCGGAGACCATATGAACGAGCAAAGCTCCTCCTCCAAGGGATCCGCAGGTCCTGCGCCGAGCCGGAAACCAGTCGCCCTCCTCGCCGTCCGCATCGGTCCGGACATGCCATTTTTCAGCGCATCAACCGTCGCCTTCCATCGTTCCCTGACACTAATTACAAAACGCCACAATCGCAGTAAAGAAGGCCAATCCAGATTCCCGCCGTAGTAATGGCGGAAAATTTATCCACTTCCGGTTTAGCGCAAATCCGGCATAGGTGGCGAAAGATCACCGGTTCCCTTAGGATCGCGAAGATCTTTGACGAAGGGGGCGCGGTGGACGGGGCGGTGCCGAGGGAAGTGGACGTGAACGTCCCCAACGTGGCCCGCATGTACGACTTCTACCTGGGGGGCAAGGACAACTACGCCGCCGACCGCGAGGCCGCGGCCCGCGTGCTCGAGGTCGCCCCGCAGACACCCGCCCTGGCCAGGGCCAACCGCGCCTTCCTCGGCCGCGCCGTGCGCTTCCTGGCCGCCGAGGCCGGCGTCCGCCAGTTCCTCGACCTGGGCACGGGGCTTCCCACCCGGGGCAACGTGCACGAGGCGGCCGGCGAGGCCGCCGAGGACACCCGGTGCCTCTACGTCGACAACGATCCCATCGTCCTGTCCCACGCCCGCGCGCTGCTGGCCGGATCCGACGGCGTGGACGTCATCACCGGCGACCTGAGGCGCCCGGAGGAGATCCTGGCCCACCCCCGGCTGCACCGCGTCCTGGACCTCGACCGGCCCGTGGCCGTGCTCTTCAGCTCGGTCCTGCACTGCCTGACCGACGAGGAGGACCCCTGGCGGACGGTGCGGGTGCTGGGCGGCGCCGTCCCCTCCGGCAGCCACCTGGTGGTCTCCCACATCACCGACGCCGAGCAGGAGGAGGCGGCCCACGCCGGCGCCGCGGTCTACCGCCGCGCCAGCTCCGAGATGACCCTGCGCTCCACCGCCGGCATCTCCCGCTTCTTCGCCGGCTTCGACCTGCTCGAGCCCGGACTCGTCCCCCTGCCCGACTGGCGCCCCGCCACCGCGGCCTGGCCTCCCTCCGGACGCCTGCCCACCTGGTTCCTGTGCGGAGTCGCCCGCAAGCCCTGACCCCCACGTCCACCACCGAGGAAGAGGCGTCGTGACCGAACTGGACTTCAGCCCCATGGCCGGCGCGCGGCCCGTGGGCAGCACCGCCCGCATCCTGAACGGGCTGCGCGAGGAGCACCGCGCGTTCAGATCGACCTTCGGGCGGGGCTTCTGGGTCCTGACCCGCTACGAGGACGCTGTGGCCGCCTTCCAGGACCCCGGCCTGTTCTCCAGCTCCGCCGTCAACGCCCTGGACCCCGAACCGCGCTACCGGTGGATCCCCGAGATGCTGGACCCGCCCGAGCACACCGCCTGGCGGCAGCTGCTGCGCCCCCACTTCACCCCGGCCGCGGCCCGGGACCGCGAGGAGCGCATCCGCGAGCACTGCGCCTCCCTCATCGCCGGGATCGCCGGCACCGGCGGCTGCGACCTCGTCCCGGACTTCGCCACCCCCTTCCCCTCGGTGATCTTCCTGGAGCTCATGGGGCTGCCCGTGGAGCGGCTGGAGACCTTCCTGACCTGGGAGCGCACCATCCTGCACGGCCCGCCCGCCGCCAACCCCGACCGGGCCGCGGCGATGGGGAAGGTCACCGCGATGTTCGCCGAGCTGATCGAGCAGCGCCGCGCCGAACCCGGCGACGACCTGGTCAGCCACGCCCTCACCTGGCGGCTGGAGGGCGAGCCGATCCCCGAGAAGGACCTGCTGGACCTGTGCCTGCTGCTGTTCATGGCCGGCCTGGACACCGTCACCTCGCAGCTGTCCTACATCTTCTGGCACCTGGCCGCCCACCCCGCCGACCAGAAGGCGCTGCGCGAGGACCCCGGCCTGATCCCCTCGGCCGTCGAGGAGCTCATGCGCGCCTACTCCATCGTGCTGCCCGGCCGCAAGCTCACCCGCGACGCCGAGGTCGCCGGCTGCCCGATGAAGGCCGGCGACACCGTCATGCTCCCCCTGTCCTCCCTCAACCGCGACCCGCGCGCGTTCGACGACCCCGAGCGGGTGGACCTGCGCCGCGAGCACAACCGGCACCTGGGCTTCGCCACCGGGCCGCACCGCTGCCTGGGCTCCCACCTGGCCCGCACCGAGCTGTACATCGCCCTGGAGGAATGGCACCGCGCCGTGCCCGAATACCGGCTCTCCCCCGACCGGGACGCGCTCGAGCACGCCTACGGGCTGATGGGGCTGGACACCCTTCCCCTGGTCTGGGACGTATGAGCGGCGGGCTCAGCACTCGCCCTTCTCCTCCAGGACGAGGCTGAGCCCGATGCCCAGCAGCCACACGTCCTTGGCCAGGGGCAGCCCTTCGGGAGACGGCCGCAGGCTGCCCTTCTCCCGCATGCCCGGGGTGCGCAGGTACAGGCCCAGCAGGCCGCCGGCGAACGCCGTCAGCGCGGCGCCCGCCACCAGGGAGGGCACGAACGGGGTGAGCAGCGCCGCGCCCAGGGCGATCTCCCCGGTCGACAGCAGCCGCACGAACCGCTGCGGATCCTGGGACTTGAGGAAGGGGTAGGTGCCCGCGGCCATGCCGTGCAGGCCCTCGGCGGTCGGCCGGTCGGCCCCGCGCTTGCCGAGCCCGGAGTTGAGGATGACCAGCCCGGCCGACACCCGGGCCGGCAGCTGGTGCGGACGTACCAGGAATCTCATGATCTTCCTCGCGTCAGCGGACGAAACCTCACTTCCGCAGCCCTTCCCGCTCCCTCCCGGCCCATCCGCGCCCCTGCGCAGACTTGACCTCCCGCAGGTCGGACGCACACCCGGCTATATCCTAGTAACTCTGTAGGTTTTGTGCGTATAATCTCCGGCGTTCGGATCGCAGGACCCAAGGAGCACCCCCCGATGCGCCGCTTCACCCTCGCCCTCGTCAGCACGCTCGCCCTGCTGGGCGCGCTCACCGCCTGCGGGGGCGGTGAGAAGGCCGAAGGCGGCGGGGAGAAGCTGCGCGTGGGCTACCAGCGCTTCGGCGGCCAGAGCCTGGTCAAGGCCCGCGGCGCCTCCCCCGGCTCGACCTGGTCGCTGTTCGAGAGCGGCCCCGCCCTCACCGAGGCGCTCAAGGCCGGCGCCGTCGACATCGGGCAGACCGGCGAGGCCCCGCCGATCTTCGCCGCCGCCGGCCGCACCGACTTCAAGATCATCGCCACCTCGCAGCCCGTACCCGAGGGCGAGGCGGTCCTGGTCAAGGAGGAGCGCGGCTTCAAGGGCTTCAAGGACCTCAAGGGCAGGAAGGTCGCCCTCAACAAGGGCTCCAACGTCAACTGGCTCCTGGTCAAACTGCTGGAGGCCAACGGCATGACCATCGACGACATCGACGTCAAGTACCTCAAGCCCGCCGAGGCCCGCCCCGCCTTCGACAACGACCAGGTCGACGCGTGGATCATCTGGGACCCCTACTTCTCCCTGGCCCAGCGGCCCGGCGTGCAGGTCCTCGCCGACGCCACCGGCCTGGCCAACAACCGCGAGTACCTCCTGGCCTCCCCCCGGGCGCTGAAGGACAAGCCCGAGCTCGTCCGCGAGTTCGTGCGCGTCTACCGCGAGGTCACCGACTGGGGCATCGCCCACCCCGAGGAGCGCGTCAAGGTCCTGGCCCCCGAGCTCGGCCTCACCGAGGACGTCGCCGCCCGCGCACTGGAGCGCAGCGCCAGGCCGCTGGCGCCCGTCGACGCCGCCATCGGCGCGGAGATCCAGGAGATCGCCGACGGGTTCACCGAGCTGGAGCTCATCCCCGGCAAGGTCGACATGAAGAGCCGCATCGACGACCGCTTCACCGACCTGCTGAAGTAGCCGACCGCCGTGCGCATCCGCAGACTCCTCACCCCGATCGCCCTGGTCGCCGCATGGGAGGGCGCCGCGCGGGCCGGCGTCCTCTCGCCCGACAAGCTCTCCCCGCCCAGCGCCGTCCTGACCGCCGGATGGCGGCTGTCGGCGGACGGCACCCTGGGCCTGCACCTGGTGGAATCGGTGCAGCGCGCCCTGACCGGCCTGCTCATCGGCGGCGTCCTGGCCCTGGTGCTGGGCGCCGCCGCCGGGCTGCTGCGCCTGGGCGACGACCTCATCGACCCCACCGTGCAGGCCGCCCGCATGCTGCCCCACCTCGGCTTGGTCCCGCTGCTCATCATCTGGGTCGGGATCGGGGAGTCCCTGAAGATCTCCCTGGTCGCGCTCGGCGCGTTCTTCCCGATCTACCTCAACACCTACGCCGGGATCCGCGACATCGACGAACGCCTCGTGGAGGCCGCCCGCACCTGCGGGCTCACCCCCTTCGAACGCCTCCGCCACGTCGTCCTGCCCGGCGCCACCCCCTCCCTGTTCCTGGGCCTGCGCCTGGCCTTCGCCAGCGGCTGGCTCAGCCTCGTGGTCAGCGAGCAGGTCAACGGCGAGAGCGGCCTGGGCTTCATGATGATGGAGGCCCGCGACTTCGCCCGGACCGAGGTCGTCGTGCTGGGCCTGCTGGTCTACGCGCTCCTGGGCCTGCTGTCGGACCTGGCGCTGCGCACCGCGGAAAGGAGAGTGCTGTCATGGCGGCGCGGACTGCGCGCATCGTGAGCGCGACCGGAGTCCGGCGGGTCTTCGGGAGCACCGCCGTGCTCGACGGGATCGACCTGGCCATCGCGAAGGGCGAGGTGGTGGCGCTGCTGGGCGCCAGCGGCTCGGGCAAGAGCACCCTGCTGCGCATCCTGGCCGGCCTGGACGAGGAGGCGACCGGCGAGTTCACCACCCGGGGCTCCCAGGCGGTCGTCTTCCAGGAGCACCGCCTGCTGCCCTGGAAACGCGTCGCCGACAACGTCGCCCTGGGCGTGCGAGGCAAGGACGCCGCGGTCAGGGCGGCCACCGCCCTGACCGAGGTAGGCCTGGCCGACCGCGCCCGGGCCTGGCCCGCGGAGCTGTCCGGCGGCCAGTCCCAGCGGGTGGCCTTCGCCCGCGCCCTGGTCCGCGAACCCGACCTGCTCCTGCTCGACGAGCCGTTCGGCGCGCTCGACGCCTTGACCCGGCTGCGGATGCAGGCGCTCTTCGGACGCCTGCACGCCCACCACGGCTTCGCCGCGCTCCTGGTCACCCACGACGTCGACGAGGCGCTGCTGCTGGCCGACCGCCTCCTGGTCCTGGACGCCGGCCGCATCGCCGAGGAGATCGACGTCGACCTGCCCCGCCCCCGCGCCGTGGACGCCCCCGGCTTCGGCGCGCTGCGCCGCAAGCTCCTCAGCCTCCTGCACGTGCCCGCCTCCCCCGAGGAGGACGGCTTCTGACCCCGCCCGCCGGGGAAAACCCTTTTCTCCCCCGTTCAAGATCGGCGTAGCGTGGACGGACACCGCCGGGAGGAGAAGGGGAGCCGATGGGTGTGGAGATCCGCCTGATAGAGCAGGACGACCAGGACGTGGCGCGGTGGTGGGAGGCCCGCAGCATCGGCTACCTCGGCCCGCCCACCGCCGGCGCCCACGACGTGGCGTACATGCATGAGATCCTCGACTTCGCCCGCACCTGGGGCGCCTTCGAGGACGGCCGGTGCGTGATGAGCTACCGCAGCTTCGACCACGAGGTCACCGCGCCCGGCGGGGCGCTCGTGCCCTCCAGCGCGGTCAGCGCCGTGACGGTCTCGCCCACGCACCGCAGGCGCGGGCTGCTCACCCGCATGATCGAGCCCGATCTGCGCAGGGCCAAGGACGCCGGGATGCCGATGGCCTCCCTCATCGCCGCCGAGTACCCCATCTACGGGCGGTACGGGTTCGGGCCCGCGGCCTGGCTCACCGACTTCCGCGTCGACACCCTGCGCGCCATGCGCCACGGCGCGCCCCCCGGCCCCGAGGACGGGGGGCGCACGGTGCTCGTCGACGCCGAACGGGTCCGCAAGGAGGGCCCGCAGCTGCACGAGCGCCTCCGCAGGCAGCACCACGGCTTCGTCACCCGCCCCGAGGGCTGGTGGCGCAAGCTCACCGGCGACTACCGGCCGTCGGGCACCACCTGGCAGGAGCCGTACTACGTGCTCCACCTGGCCGCCGACGGGAGTGTCGACGGGCTGGCCGCCTACACCGCCGTCGAGGCGTGGAAGGACGGCATGGCCGACGGGGACCTGCACGTGCGGGACCTCCTGGCGGCCACGCCCGCCGCCGAGCGCTCCCTGTGGCACTACCTGTGCTCGGTCGACTGGGTGACCCGCGTCCACGCTCCCTCACGCGCCCCCGACGACCTGCTGCCGCTGCTGGTCGGCGATGCCCGGGCCGCGGTCACCACGGCCTGCACCGACCACCTGTGGCTGCGCCCCCTGGACGTCCCGGCGATGCTGACCGCCCGCGCCTACCCGGCCGCGGGCCGCCTCGTCCTTGACGTGCGGGACGAGGCCGGCCTCGCGCAGGGGCGGTTCCTGCTGGAGGCCGGACCGGACGGCGCCTCCTGCGCCCCCACCCCCCTGGGCGCGGATCTCACCGTCCCGGTGTCCGCGCTGGGCAGCCTCTACCTGGGGGACGAGTCGGCCGTCCGGCTGGCGGCGCTGGGCCGGCTCGACGAGGAGCGCCCCGGGGCGGCCGCCGCGGCGGACACCCTGCTGCGCGCCTCCCGCCGCGCGTGGTGCCCGGACATCTTCTGAGCGGGGGGTCCTTCAGACCTCGGCGTTCTCCTCGATGCGCCTGAGGTGGTGGCGGGCCAGCGCCAGGTTGGCCCGCTCCCGGTCCAGTGCCATGTACATGAACAGGCCCTGGCCGTTGCGCCCCGACAGCGGCCGGATGATGTGGTACTGCCGCGCCAGGGTGATGAGGATGTCCTCGATGGTGTCGTTCAGCGCCAGCTGCTCGATCGTGCGCATCTTGGCCCGCACCACCTCGGTGTTGCCCGCCGCGGCGATCTGCAGGTCCAGCGCCTTGGTGTTGCCCATCACGCCCAGCGCCATGCCGCTGCCGTAGTCGACGATCGCCGCGCCGATCGCGCCGTCGATCGCCATCATCTCCTTGAGGGACTGCTCGATGTTGGACATCAGTGTCTCCTTTCACCGGTCATATCGAAACGAAGGCCACGGGCGGGAGCTCATTCCAGCTCCCGCAGCGCGTCCTGGAGCAGGGCCAGCAGCCCCGGATCCGCCTCGGCCCAGCGGGGCCGGGACGCCGAACCGGCGGCGACGGGCAGCGCCCGGCGTGGCGCCCCGCCCGGGTGGCGGCGCGGCATCCGGACTCCTTCCTGCGGTTCGGGGGCGCGGGCCAGCGCCGAGGCGACCAGCCCGCGCACGGCCAGGGTGCAGCCGAAGCGGGTCCGTCCGAGCTCCCGCGCGAGCTCGGACGGGGTCTTGCGGCCGTCGGCGTTCAGCAGGAGCTCGGCCTGCAGGCCGGTGAGGACCACCCGCTGGCGGTGCAGCCGCCGCACGGGCTCCAGCGGCGCGTCGTCGGCCAGCGGGGAGGGCCAGGCCGCACCCAGCAGGGCGCGGCGGCGGCGCACCTCCTCGGCCAGGGTGGCGGGACCGGCGGCGTTGAGGCCGTCCAGCCAGTGCGGACCGCCCGCGGCGAAGCGCGGTTCGGCCTGGCAGGGGGCCAGGAAGTACACGGCGTCGAACAGGGCGATGAGCTGGTACATCTGCAGTTCGGCGCGGCTGAGCCGGCCCGGGACGGCGATGTCGCCCGCCGCGCCGCCGGCGCGCAGGCACTGCCAGCCGTACTCGCTCAGGCGGCCGGAGTGGACCAGCAGGTCGCGCAGGGAGGGGGTGCGGTGGCACTCGGCGTGGACGACGGCGCCTTCGCTGAGGTGCAGGGCGCCCTGCCCGGCCAGGTGCAGGGTGCCGGTGGCCCGCTCGTCGGCCAGGCGGCGCAGGTGCTCGCGCAGCCGCCTCATGCGGCCACCAGGGTCCGGGCGATCTCCCGCAGCCGGTGCCGGGCCAGGGCGAGGTTGCCCCGTTCGCGGTCCAGGCGCAGGTGCAGGCACAGGCGCGCGTCCAGCGGGGTGGTGAGCACCATGAGCAGGTGGTGGCCCGCGGCCCCGGTGACGGTGAGCTCCTCCAGGTCGTCACCGGTGGCGGCGCCGGACAGCACGGGGCTGGCCAGAGCGGTCCGCAGCAGCTCCGAGAGGCCTTCGGCGTCCTCGGCGGCGTCGGTGAAGGCGGGACCCCCCGGGC
>NZ_BAAAHH010000004.1:19466-322070 GCF_039525175.1 Actinocorallia libanotica | reverse complement strand
CGCCGCCCCCCCCCCCCCCCGCCGCCAGGGGCAGCCCGGCGGCGAAGTCCACCAGGGTGGCCGCCTGGGCACCGGGGATGTCCAGTGCGGCGGCCAGGCCCTCCTCGATCGCCGCCACCGCCGCCCCTTCCCTGATTTCGTCTCTCAGGACCAGGAGGCTATAGCGATAAGAAAGGCAAGGGGGGCAAGAACGGCATTTCCTTGTGAACCGTTATTAAGTACTAACAAGTACTTTTCTCCCGGTGGCTTTGTAGTGAAATGTACTACCGGGGAGAATAATCATTCCACCATCTCCACCAGGTCCGCCACCGAGTCGAAGACGCGGGAGGGCCGGTAGGGGAAGCGTTCGATCTCGTGCCGGCGGGTCACCCCCGACAGCACCAGGACCGTCTCCATCCCCGCCTCCATGCCCGAGACCACGTCGGTGTCCATCCGGTCGCCGATCATCGCGGCGGACTCGCTGTGCCCGCCCATCCGGCGCAGGGCGCTGCGCATCATCAGGGGGTTGGGCTTGCCCACGAAGTACGGCGCCACCCCCGTCGCCCGGGTGATCATCGCGGCGACGGCGCCGCACGCCGGCAGCGAACCCTCCTGGGAGGGCCCCACCGGGTCGGGGTTGGTGCAGATGAACCGGGCGCCCCGCTCGATCAGCCGCACCGCCCGGGTGATCTGGTCGAAGCTGTAGTTGCGCGTCTCCCCCAGCACCACGTAGTCGGGGTTGAGATCGCTCAGGATGTAGTCGACCCCGTGCAGCGCGGTGGTCAGCCCCGCCTCCCCGATGACGTAGGCGCTGCCGTGCGGGCGCTGGTCGGCCAGGAACTGCGCGGTGGCCAGCGCCGACGTC
The DNA here is from genome assembly GCF_039525175.1 of Actinocorallia libanotica. Taxonomy (NCBI): domain Bacteria; kingdom Bacillati; phylum Actinomycetota; class Actinomycetes; order Streptosporangiales; family Thermomonosporaceae; genus Actinocorallia; species Actinocorallia libanotica. The sequence goes on along the minus strand of NZ_BAAAHH010000004.1, from coordinate 321,226 downwards.
CAGATCCACTCCGGCCGCACGTCCAGGCCCGCCGCGGCCAGCCGCGCCGACAGGTCGCGCGGGGTGTACAGCGAGTTGTTCGTCAGCACCAGCAGCCGCCGGCCCGAGGAGACGACCTTCGACAGGAAGGCGTCGGCCCCCGGGATCGGCACCCCCTCGTGCACCAGGACGCCGTCCATGTCCGAAAGCCAGTACTCGATCGCCTTGAGGTCCTTCATGGTCGTATTCTCGCAGCCCACACCCCCCGCGCCCGCCCGCGCGACTCGGCCGGGGATCCGGCGGGGAGGGGCGGGAACAACGGGCGGGCGGCGTCTGTTGTGGAAGACGTGGCCGGTGTGCTCGGTGTCCCCGGGCCTCACCTATCGCCTTCGCGGAATACCGTCCGGCTGGAGCCGCGTTGCGCAACTCGCCGAGAGGCGACCCCGCACACCGCGCCGCGACGTGGACGGCGTCCCGACCGGGCTCTCCCGGCGCGGGGCGCCGTTCCTGCTTTTGCGCACCGGCAAACATGAACGTGCGTCGTCTTCCGGCCAGATCCGAAGAAGTTTCACCTATTGACCGGAGTTGGGCCTTTTCTTACGTTCACGGTGACCAGATTCACTCCAGAACGGAGAAGGCCCCCATGAAGACCATCCGCGTACTCGCCGCCGCCTCGGCGGCGGGCGCCACCGTCCTGGCGCTCGCCAGCCCCGCCTCGGCGGCCGCCTTCAACGGCAACATCCAGGCGACCCTGGTGGGCACGATGACCACCTCCGCCGGCAACTGCACCGGCTCCGTCCTGACCGGCAGCCTCGCCTCCGGCTCCCCCTCCAACCCGCTGACCATCAACTCCGCCACCTTCAGCGGCTGCGCGGCGACCGTCACCGCCCAGAACCTGTCGTGGACCGGCGGCATCAACGGCGGCACCGCGACCATCAACGGCTTCAAGATCAAGGTCGTGGCCACCCTCGGCATCACCTGCTACTACGCCGGGAACCTCACCGCCACGGCCCGCAACAGCACCAGCACCGCCGAGGCCCAGATCGAGCTGGTCAACGCCTCCGCCAGCAAGCAGTCCGGCAGCAGCTTCCTGTGCCCCGGCACCGCCACCGTCAGCGCGGTCTACAACGTCAAGGGCGAGAGCAGCCCCGGCTCCGGCGTCTACAACCAGAAGATCAACCTGTTCTGATCCCTCCCCCGCCGATCGAAGAAGGCTCGTTCTCGCTCTCCCGACAGGAGCGAAGAACGAGCCTTCTTCCGGTTTCCGGCGTCAGCCGAGCAGCGTCGCGGCCACCGCGCGGCGGTGGTGGGAGGCGTCGCCCCAGGCCGAGGCCAGGCTCCAGGCGCGGCGCAGCCAGTGGTGCAGGTCGAGCTCCATGGTGTAGCCGATGGCGCCGTGGACCTGCAGGGAGACCTTCGCGGCGTGCAGGGCTGCGTCGGAGGCCAGGGCCTTGGCGCCCGAGGCGTCCAGGGAGGCCTCGGGCTCGCCCTTGGCCAGCGCGTAGGCGGCCTTGTAGGCGGCCGGCCGGGCGAACTCCACGTCCACCAGGGCGTTGGCGATCTGGTGCTGCAGACCCTGGAAGGAGCCGATGGGGCGGCCGTACTGGCTGCGCTCACCGGCGTAGCGCACCGCCAGGTCGACCAGGCGGCGGGCGACGCCCACCAGCTGGACGGCCGTCAGCGCCGCGCCCCGGTCGACGGCCTCGGCCGCCAGCGCGCCCTCGGCCACCGGGACGGCGCCCTCGGGCACCGGCACCGCCGACAGGCGGCGCAGCGGGTCCACGGACTTCTGGACGGTCAGCGAGCCGGGCTCCGGCCGCACCGCGTACCAGGCGCCGTCCTGGCCGACCAGCACCAGGCCGGCCCGGTCGGCGTGCGGCACGTACGGGCCTGGGGCCGCGACGACCAGCGCCTCGCCCGAGGCCAGCTTCGGCAGCCACTCGGCGGCCAGCTCGCCGCCGATGCCGGCCAGCAGGCGGGCCGCGACCGCGGCCTCCACCACCGGCTCGCCCAGCGCCGCGCGCCCGGCCTGCTCCAGGACGGCCACCAGGTCGACCTCGTCGCCGCCGGCGCCCTCGTACTCCTCGGCGACCAGCACCGCGGGCACGCCCAGCTCGGCCAGGCGCTCCCACAGGTCCTCGGCTCCGCCGCGGGTCTCCAGCAGGCCCGCGACCGCGTCGCCGAACTGCTTGTGCTCGGGGGTCAGGCCCAGCCTCATCGCTTGCTCCTCGGTTCTCTCGGCAGGCCCAGGACCCGCTCGGCGATGATGTTGCGCTGCACCTCGTTGGTGCCGCCGTAGATCGGTCCCGCCAGCGCGAACAGGAAGCCGTCGGCCCAGCGGCCGCCGGCCACGGCGTCCGGGGCGTCCTCGACCAGCTCGCCCGCCGGCCCCAGCACCCGCAGCGCCGTCTCGTGCAGCCGCAGGTCCATCTCCGACCAGAAGATCTTGTTGATGCTGGACTCGGGGCCGATGCTCTCGCCGTCCAGGATCCGGGTGAGGGTCTGGAAGGTGTAGGACTGGTAGGCGCGCGTCTTGATCCAGGCGTCGGCGACGTCCTCGCGCAGCCGGTCGTCCAGCGGCCCCGCCTCGCGCGCCTGCTCGACCAGGCGGTCGGCGGCGGCCAGGAAGCGGCCCGGGGAGCGCAGGGTCAGGCCGCGCTCGGAACCGGTGGTGGACATCGCCACCTTCCAGCCCTGGCCGACCTCGCCCAGCACCTGGTCGTCGGGGACGAACACCTTGTCCAGGAACACCTCGGCGAAACCGGCGTAGCCGTCCAGCTGGTGGATGCCGCGGACCGTCACGCCCGGGGCGTCCAGCGGGAGCAGGAAGTAGGTCAGGCCGTGGTGGCGGACCGAGTCGGGGTCGGTGCGCACCAGCGCGAACAGCCAGTGGCCGTGCACCGCGCGCGAGCTCCACGTCTTCTGGCCGCTGACCAGCCAGCCGCCGTCGACCTTCTCGGCGCGGCTGTGCACGTTGGCCAGGTCGCTGCCGGCCTCGGGCTCCGACCAGCCCTGCGCCCAGACCTCCTCGCCGCGCGCCATCGGCGGCAGGAAGCGGGCCTTCTGCTCGGGGGTGCCGAACTCGAACAGGGAGGGCGCCAGCAGGTAGATGCCGTTCTGGCCGACTCGGCCCGGCGCGCCCGCCCGGTAGTACTCCTCCTCGAAGATCAGCCACTCGGTGAGGGAGGCCTCACGGCCGCCGTACTCCACCGGCCACGTCACCACCGACAGGCCCGCGCCGTGCAGCCGCGCCTCCCACTCCTGGTGGGCGGCGAAGCCCTCGGCGGTGTCGAAGGAGGGCAGCGGCTCGGCGGGCACGTTGGCCTCCAGCCACGCCCGCACCTCGGCGCGGAACTTCTCCTCTTCGGGAGTGAAATTCAGGTCCATCAGCGGTTCCCCTCGGCCGTGCTCTTCATCGGGTCCTCTCTCACGGGTGCTGGTTGCTGACCGACACGACCTCACCGGTCATGTACGACGACAGGTCGCTGGCCAGGAAGAGCACCACGTTGGCGACCTCCTCGGGGGTCGCGGCCCGGCCGAAGGCCTCCTTGGAGGTCAGCTCCTGCAGCAGCTCGGCGCTGACGGTCTTCTCCAGGAAGGGGTGCATGGCCAGGCTGGGCGCCACGGCGTTGACGCGGATCCCGGCGGGGGCCGCCTCCATCGCCGTGCAGCGGGTGAAGGCCATGACGCCGGCCTTGGCGGCGGCGTAGTGGGCCTGGCGCTCCTGGGCCCGCCAGCCGGAGACCGACGCCAGGTTGACGATCACACCGGACTTCCGCGGCAGCATGTGGCGCAGCGTGGCGCGGGTCATGCGGAAGACGCTGGTGAGGCTGATGTCGATGACCTTGTCCCATTCGGCGTCGGTCATGTCCACCACGGCCTGGTCGCCGCCCATGCCGGCGTTGTTGACCAGCACGTCGATGCGTCCGGCCTGCGCGATCGCGCCCTCGACCAGGGCGTCGACCTGGGCGCTGTCGCTGACGTCGCAGGGGATCGCCACGGGCTTGTCGCCGGTGGCCTCGGCCAGCTTCTCGGCCGCCTCGTTCAGGCGGCGCTCGTGGATGTCGCTGATGACCAGGCGGGCACCCTCCTGCGCGCACTTCAGGGCGGTGGCGTAACCCAGCCCCGCCCCGGCGGCGGCGGTGACCAGGACGACTTTCCCGCTCAGCATCCCGCTCATCGGTATTCCCCACTTCCTTCCGGTCGAGCCCCTCCAAGATGAGGGTGCCCCCCTTGTGGCGACTCGTCTTTCTTTTAGAAGATAGCTATCTTCTAAGAAACAAGCAACCGGCCCCTACGCAAGGAGCACCATGCCCGAGGCAGTCATCGTCGCGACCGCCCGTTCCCCCATCGGCCGCGCCTACAAGGGCTCCCTGAAGGACCTGCGCGCCGACGAGCTCGCCGCCCGGATGATCTCCGCGGCGCTGGCCAAGGTGCCGCAGATCACCCCCGACGACATCGACGACCTGCTGCTGGGCTGCGGATCCCCCGGCGGCCCCCAGGGCTTCAACATGGCCCGCGTCGTCTCGGTCCTGCTCGGCTACGACCAGGTGCCCGGCGCCACCGTCACCCGCTACTGCTCCTCCTCGCTGCAGACCACCCGCATGGCGCTGCACGCGATCAAGGCCGGCGAGGCCGACATCGTCATCTCCGCCGGCACCGAGTCGGTGAGCAACTACGCCAAGGGCACCAGCGACCGGCCCCCGGTCGACGCCGGCACCGCCGCCGACTTCGGCTGGCACCACCCGGCCTTCGCCGAGGCCCGCGCCCGCGGCTGGCAGGCCGGCAAGTGGGACGACCCCCGCCAGGCCGGCGAGCTGCCCGACGTCTACGTCGCCATGGGCCGCACCGCCGAGAACGTCGCCGCCCTGCGCGGCGTCTCGCGCGCCGAGCAGGACGAGTTCGCGCTGCGCTCGCAGACGCTGGCCGCGCAGGCCATCGCCTCGGGCTTCTACGAGCGCGACATCACCCCCGTCGAGCTGGCCGACGGCACCCTCGTCACCGCCGACGACTGCCCCCGCCCCGCGACCAGCGCCGAGTCCCTGGCCGGGCTCAAGCCGGTCTTCAGCGAGGACGGCACCGTCACCGCCGGCAACTGCTGCCCCCTCAACGACGGCGCCGCCGCCCTGGTGATCATGAGCGACACCAAGGCCGCCGAGCTGGGCGTCACGCCGCTCGCCCGGGTCGTCTCCACCGGCGTGTCCGGCCTCTCCCCGGAGATCATGGGCCTCGGCCCCGTCGAGGCCTCCAGGCGCGCCCTGGCGCTGGCCGGGCTGACCGCCGCCGACCTGGACCTGGTGGAGATCAACGAGGCGTTCGCCGCCCAGGCCGTGCCCTCCTACCGGGAGCTGGGCCTGGACATCGACAAGGTCAACGTCCACGGCGGCGCCATCGCCCTGGGCCACCCCTTCGGCATGACCGGCGCCCGCATCACCAGCACGCTGCTCAACGGGCTGCGCGAGAAGGACGGCACCTTCGGCCTGGAGACGATGTGCGTCGGCGGCGGCCAGGGCATGGCCATGGTCATCGAGCGCCTCAGCTGATCCGCGCGTTCCGTACGGGTCCCGGCACCGGGGCCCGTACGGGTCGTTCAGCGGCCGCGCAGGGCCTGGGAGGAGACCACGGCCTCGCCCGGGACGAGGCCGTAGCGCATGGTGTTGTCCAGGTGGGCGCGGGCGAAGACCTCCAGCTGCTCGGCCTCGCCCTGCTCGATCAGCCGCATGATCCGCTCATGGGCGCGGATGCCCGTCTCCCGGCGCGCCACGTCGGGGAAGTCGCCGGCCTCCAGCGCGCGCGACGCCCACGCCTGCTCCTGGGAGGCCCACAGGGACTCCAGGGTGCCGGTGATGAGGATCAGCGTCTGGTTGCCGCACAGCTGGACCAGCGCCTCGTGGAACTGGCGGGTGACCCGGGTGAACTCCACCTCGTCGTCCACCGCCTCGAGCGTCCGCTCGTGGATCAGCCGCAGCCGCGGCAGCACCTCGGCGGCCCGGTCCTCCCGGGTGGCGCACAGCGAGACGCACACCGGCTCCAGCCGCTTGAGCGCCTCGCCGACATCGGTGTAGGACGTACGCTGGAACTGCATGACCAGGCCGATCATGTAGGCGGCGTTGGCGGCCGTCGGCACGTGCACCACCGACCCGCCCCTGTTGCCGCGCTGCACCGTGATCAGCCCCTCGGCCTCCAGGATGCCCAGCGCCTCCCGCAGCGAGGGGCGGCTGACCTGGAACTCGCGCAGCAGCTCGTCCTGCGCCGGCAGCTCGTCCCCGTCGGCGAGCTCGCCGCCCAGGATTCGGTCCCGCAGGATGGCGGCGACCATCTCCGCCAGTCGCGGCTGCCTGAGCTGCACTGCCCACTCCCCGGATGAGAACCTTCGACGGACGGGGCCACCGGGGCAGGCTCGACGCCGAACCCCCGGCACCCTATCCGCAAAACTATACTATGAATACTATCTTCTAAAGAAAAGCGCCACCGTCCGGAGGTACGGCCGTCGTCCCCCGTTTGACCTTGACACGGTGACAAGGTCTTCACTGCGGCGAGGAGGTGGTTCCCATGACCATGTCGGAAGAGGGCACGAACACGAAGCGCGTTCGCCGAGGGCTGGAGAGCGGCGACCCGTCGGTCAGGCTGCAGGCGGTGCTGGCGATCGGCACGGCCCCGGATCCGGAACTCGTCGGCGAGCTCGTCGAGCGGTGCGCGGTCGAACCCGACTTCTACGTGCGCGACATGCTCACCTGGGCGCTCACCCGCCACCCGGCGTCGATGACGGTCCCCGCGCTGCTCGCCGAGGTCCGCTCCGAGCGCGCGCAGGCGCGGAGCCAGGCGCTGCACACGCTGTCCAAGATCGGTGATCGGCGGGCGTGGCCGGCGATCACCCGGGAGCTGCTGGCCGACGCCGACGACGAGGTCGCGCGCAGCGCCTGGCGGGCGGCGGTCGTGCTCGTGCCCGAGGGCGGGGAACCCGGGCTGGCCGCGGTGCTGGCGACGCAGCTCGGCCGCGGCGGACGCGAGACGCGGCTGAGCCTCAGCCGGGCGCTGATCGCCCTCGGCGAGGCGGTCGTACCCGTCCTGCGCGCCGCGGCGACCGGTCCCGACCCCCGCGTGCGCGCGCACGCGATCGCCACGGAACGGCTGCTGCACGACCCGGACGCCGGATTCGAGGCCGCGGTCGAGGAGGCGAAGCGCATCATGGCACTGGGCGCGACCGGCCGGGAGGAGTGACGGGCGATGCTGATCGGTGACGTGGCGCGAAGGTCCGGGGTCAGCGCCCGCATGCTCAGGCATTACGAATCGCTCGGTCTTCTGCGGCCGACGGGACGTACCGGCGCCGGCTACCGCGAGTACTCCGGCGAGGACATCCGGCGGATCTTCCACATCGAGAGCCTGCGATCCCTGGGGCTGCCGCTGCGTGAGGTCAAGCGAGCCCTCGACGATCCCGGCTTCAGGCCCGCGGAGCTCGTCGACGACCTCGTCCGCCGGACGCGGGAGCGCATCGCGGCCGAGACGGAGCTGCTCGCCCGGCTCGGCCGGATCGCCGCCGCCGAACCCGCGGGCTGGGAGGACGTCCTCCAGATCGTGGCGATCCTCCAGGACCTGGGCTCGGAGAACGCCGGCAGGCGCCAGCGCGCGGCCCTGTCCCTGGGCGAAGAGGTCCCGCTGCCGGTGGAGGCGCTGGTCGAGGCGGTGCTGAACGAGCCGGATCCGAACGTCGCCGGAGCCCTGCGCTGGGCTCTGGCGCAATCGGGAGAAGGCGGACTGGCGCTGCTGGCGGAGGGCCTGGCCGCACCGGCGGCCGAGGTGCGCGAACGCGCCGTCCGGGCCATCGTGGAGATGACGGACGGCGGGGCGACCGCGCCGCTGCGGGACGCCCTCGCGGACCCCGACCGCGCGGTCCGCGGACACGCGGCCCTGGCGCTCGGCGCCCGCGGCGTGGCCGACGCGGTCCCGGCGCTCATCGACATGGTCGTCGAAGGGGCGAACGACACCGACGCGGCCGACGCGCTGAGCACGCTGTCGAGCGATCCGGCGTCGGCGGAACGGATCGCCGCCGGGCTCGTCGACCTCCTGGCCCGGGCCTCGACCGGATCGGCCGCACGCCGGCGGCTGACCCAGGCGCTCGCGGACATCCCGGGAGAGACGGCGTCACGCGCCCTCGCGGAGTTGTCGCATGACGAAGACCGAGCTGTCGCGCTTACCGCGACATACATCCTCAAACTGCGCAACGCGCACTAACGGCTCCGCGGGGTCCGAACAGGGCGCGGCCCCTCGGAGAGATCCCGTCGGCCGGCCGAAGGAACCCCTCCGGGTCAGTGCGGGCGGGGCCGGACGCGGGAGGTGACGGCGATCGCGGGCATGATCGCCAGGGCGATCAGTCCGCCGCCCACGGCCAGGACGGGGAACCCGGTGGCGGACACCACCAGGCCGGAGGCGAGCCCGCCGCCTGCTCCGGCGACGGCGATGGCGACGTCGACCAGGCCCTGGGTGCGGGCGCGGGCGGCCAGCGGGACGGTGTCGGTGACGATGGCGGTTCCGGCGATCAGGCCGAAGCTCCAGCCCAGGCCCAGCAGCCCGAGGGCGAGCGCGAGCAGGGGGAGCGAGTCGGCGGGCGCGAGCCCCGCCAGGAGCCCGGCGGCCAGCAGGGTCAGACCCGCCAGGGCGGCGGTGAGCCGCGGCCCGTACCGGTCGACGAGCAGTCCCGACAGGGGCGAGGGCAGGTACATGGCACCGACGTGGACGGCGATGACGAGGCCCGCGGCGCCGACGGAGTGGCCGTGGCGGCCCATGTGCACGGGGGTCATGGTCATCACGGCGACCATGACGAGCTGCACCAGCACCATGATCAGGACGCCGAGCAGCAGGAGCGGCCGGGCGCCGGGCCTCGGCGCGTCCTCGCCGCCGTTCGCGGTGCTCGGGGCGGCCGCCAGGGCGCGGGCCGTGGTGAGCGGGTCCGGTCGAAGGAACACGGCCAGGACGGCGGCCGCGGCGGCGTAAGACGCCGCGGCGAGCAGGAAGGGCCCGGCCAGGGGCGGGATGCCGAGGGTCTCGGCGAGGCGGCCGAGGGGGGTGACGAGATTGGGGCCGATGACGGCGCCGGCGGTGGTGGCGACCAGGACGGTGCTGACGGCCCGCGCCCGGCGGGCCGGGGCGGCGAGGTCGGCTCCGGCGTAGCGGGCCTGCAGGTTGGTGGCGCTGCCCGCACCGTAGACGAACAGCGCGGTGAACAGCAGCGCCGGGACGTCCCAGGCCGCGGCGGCGACCACGCCGAGCGCGCCGAGCGCGCCCGCGGCGTATCCGGCGGCCAGGCCGGGGCGGCGGCCGGAGCGCTGCGACAGGCGTCCGACGGTGATCGCGGCGGCGGCCGATCCGAGGGTGAACAGGGCGCTGGGCAACCCGGCCAGGCCGGTGGCGCCCAGCATGTCCTGGGCGAGCAGCGCCCCGACGGTGATCCCGGCGGCCAGGCCCGCGCCGCTGAGAATCTGCGCGGCGACCAGGACGGCGAGGATCCGCCGTTGGGCCGGGTGCGCGGGGAGCCCGTCCGCGGGCGCGGCGGGGCCGGTGGGGGCGGTGGTCATCGCGAGGGGCCTTTCAACGTGCGGGAGGGTGGTCCGGTGCGGGGCGCGGGATCACGGCCGGCGGTGCCAGGGGGCGTCCGGCCGGGTCGGGGCGGGGGCGGCGCTGACCCGCAGCCCGTAGACGGGACGGCCGTCGTCGCCGGCGACCGGGCCGAGGTAGGTGTGGCCGGTCAGGTGGCACCAGGCGGGCAGGTCCAGGGGCGCGGCGGGATCGGTGGCGATCAGGTGCACCACGGTGCCGACGGACAGCCCCTCCAGGCGGGCGCGCAGCTCCAGCAGCAGCCGCACGCACGCCTTGTCCCCGCCGTCGACGACGACCGGCTGCGGCGCGCTCACGCGGCACCCGCGACGGGCAGGCCGTCGGCCGCCCACTCGGCGACGCCGCCGTCCAGGACCCGGGCGGCGCGGCCGTGCGCGTGCAGGACGGCCACCGCGTCGACCGACAGGACGCAGAAGCGGCCGCGGCAGTAGGCGACGACCTCGACGTCCTCGGGGAGTTCGTCCAGCCGGGCCTCCAGCTCGTCCAGGGGGATGCCCAGCGCGCCGTCGATATGGCCCGCGGCGTACTCGGCGGACGGCCGCACATCCACCACGACCACGCCGCCGTCGGCCAGCCGCGCCTTCAGCTCCGCCCGGTCCACCGGCTGCGCTTCGGCTCCCAGCAGGGCGCGGGCGGCGACGTCGGCCGCGGGCAGCACCTCGACCGCGACCCGCTTGAGCTGCTCGGCCAGCGCCGTCACCCGCGGGTCACCCACCCGGTACAGCACCCGCGTCCCCGAACGGCGCGAGACCACCAGACCCGCGGCGGCCAGGGCCTTCAACTGGGCCGAGGTGTTCGACACCCGCAACCCGGCCGCGGCCGCCAGCTCCTCCACCCCGTACTCGCGCTGGGCCAGCAGGTCCAGCAGCGCCAGCCGCGACGGCGACGCCAACGCCTTGGCGACCCGCGCGAACTCCTCCCACAGCACGGCCTTCGACTCCGGCTCCACCATTCCTCCAATAATCTTTGGAAGAGTGTAGGAGACGGGAGGAGCCCGGCGGTATTTCGCCTACGCGCTGCCGCCGGTGCGCGGCGTGAGGATGACGACGGGGATCTCCCGATCCGTCCAGGCCGCATACTTCGCGAAGTCGGCGTAGAGCTCGACCAGCCGGGGCCACAGGTCGGCGCGTTCCCGCCCGGTCGCCTCACGCGCCACGACGGCGACATCGCGGCGGCCCCGGAGGCGGACCCTGGTCTCCGGGTGCGCGGTCAGGTTGCGGTACCACTGCGGGTGCTTCGGCAGGCCGCCCTGCGAGGCGACGATGACGAGGTCCGCCCCGTCGTCGAGGAACAGCAGCGGGGTGGTGAACAGCCGGCCGGACTTGCGTCCCCGATGCTCCAGGAGAAGGGTCGGGACGGGCTTCTTGAACCCGGCGCCGACCCGCCACTTGCTGCCGACGCGTCCGTTGGTGAGCTGGAAGAGCTTCACCTGGACCCGGGACATGACCTTGATCGCGCGTGCGGTCACCGGGGAGTCGAGACCCTGAGGGGCTTCGTCGGGAAGAGAGAAACGGCCCATCGGGGTGGGTCCCTTCGTTCTGGTACGGCCGGGGCCGGGGGATGGCGATCACCGTCGCAAGACGACCATACATAGAAGTCGTGTCGTCTAGTCAAGAGGGGCGGGAGATCGCTGAGCGGTCCGGCTCCGTGCCACCCTGGTGGGCATGAACATGGTCGAGACGCCCGCGGGAGCGGCGGGATGGTGAGAACCCACGGGTGGCGGGGCTCCCCGCCGCGCGATGACGCCGAAGCCAGGGAGAGGATCATCGGCGCGGCGATGCGGTGCATCGACCGGTACGGATCCAGGACGCGGCTGGCCGACGTCGCCAAGGAGCTGGGCGTCACCCGGCAGACGGTCTACTTCTACTTCGCCGGCCACGAGGAGCTCCTCGTGGCCACCGCCCAGCAGGCCGTCGGCGGCTTCCTCGACGCCCTCGCCGCGCACGTCGCGCCGCTGGAGGAGGACGCCGAGATCCTGGCCGAGGGCTTCCACTACACCCTCGACCGGCTGCCGCACGAACCGTACCTGGGGATCCTGCTGGCCAGCGGCCGCGCCGACGCCTTCACCCAGGGCATCACCTCACCCACCGCGATGGCCTTCGGCCGCACCGTCCTCACCCGCTTCGCCATCGACTGGGCCGGGCGCGGCTACACCGACACCGACCTCGACGAACTCGTCGAGCTCATGCTCCGCCTCCTGCAGTCCTTCGTCATCGACCACGGCCGCCCCTCACGCACCCCCGACGAATTCCGCGCCTACCTCCGCCGCTGGTTCGCCCGCTTCCTCCGCGACCCCCGCCGACCGTCCGCCCCGAAGGGCACAGCGCCCTAGCGATGCCGCCCCGGGTCACTCGCTGCGGAGGCCGCCGGGATGGGTGAGGCGCCACAGGAGGGGGAGGCTGGCGGCGGTGGTCAGGAGGATGACGAGGGCGGCGGTGCCGGAGGTGGCGCCGATGCCGAGCCAGTCGAAGTGGACGGGGGTGCCGGCGGCGGTCTGGAGGATCGCCGCCAGGCCGGTGCCGGTGGCGACGGCCAGGGTGAGCCCGAGGAGGACGGGGATCGCCACCTGGTAGAGGACGGAGCCGGCCAGGGTGGCGCGGGGGGTGCCGAAGGCGACGAGCACGGCGAGCGGCCTACGGCGTTCGCGGAGCTGCTCGACGACGTTGACCAGCATGCTCGCGCCGATGAGCAGCAGCAGGGCGGTGGCGCCGACGAGGAGCCATTTCCTGATTTTGGCCAGGGTGGCGTCGACGGCCCGCTCCTGGACGGTCCAGACGGAGGCGCTCGGATCCGTCTGAGCCGCGGTGTTGCGCACGCGCTCGAGGGCGTACGGGTCGGAGGAGTCCAGAGCGACGTAGAAGTCGACGGCGACGGGGTCGAGCCGGACGCCGTGCAGCGCCGAAGGCGTGACCAGGATGGACGTTCTGCCGCGGAGGCCTCCCGCGGTGGAGGGGACGGCACGGGCCTCGGCGGGCAGCTTCCACCGTGTCCCCGCTTCGGACCCGGAGAGCGCGTCGAAGGTGTAGACGGTGCCGGGGCGGGGCACGGATGTGCCCGGATCGGTGATGACGAAGACATCCCCGTCGGTGCAGCCGCCGAACTCGGCGAACTGCCGCAGCCCGGCGCAGTCGCCGATCTGCAACTCGATGGACTCCGGCGCGCCGGACGGATCGGGCAGCACCAGGCCTACGGAACTGACCGCGTTGACTCCGGCCGTCTTCCCCAGCGCCGCCTTCCAGCCGCCTTCCGGGGCGTTCCCCTCCTCTCGGGGCTGCACGACCGCCTGGAACCGGTCGGTGTCGTATCCGGTGTCCATCGTGTACTGGGTCTGAGCGGCGGCGAGCAGCCCCTGCAGCGCGATGGCCCCGGCGACCGAGACGGCGATGCCGGAGACCGCGCGCACCGCGGTGCCGTTGTCGAGCTGCAGCCGCCGCACCGCCAGCTGCCAGGCGACGCCCCCGCCGCCCAGGCGGCGGACCAACGCCTCCACCAGCCAGGGCAGCAGCAGTGTGACACCGGCCAGCAGCGCCGCCACCCCCGCCATCGCCTGGTACACGACCCGGTCCGTGAGGCCGGAGAGCCCGGCGTGCAGCGGGTACAGCAGGACCAGGCCCGCCGCGGGCAGGACGAGCCGCCACCACAACCGGCGGCGCCGGTCGCCGCCGCGGCGGACCACGCCGAGCGGTCCGGCCTCCACCCGGCGCAGCGCGGCCACCGCGACCAGCACCGCGACGACGGGAACCAGCACCACGGTCAGCGCCGCGAGCGCCGGAACCGGCCGGAAGTCGGCGAGGTAGAAGCTCATGTCCGAAGGCGCGAACCGGCTCGCCAGCAGGCCCGCCGCGCCGTAGAACACTCCGCCGGCGACGACGCCCAGCAGCGCCCCGGCCAGGGTCTCCCCCGCCGCGATCCGGCGCGTCATGGCCGTGTCCGCGCCGACGAGCCGCAGCGCGGCCAGCTGCCGGTCGCGGGCCTCGCCGCCGAAGCGCACCGCGGCGGCCAGGAAGATCCCCACCGGGAGCAGCACCGCCACCAGGCCGACCATGGCCAGCAGCAGCAGCACCAGCGGCAGCGGCGAGCCGGGGAAGCCCGGAGAGCCGAAGGACCGGATCCGTTCGGCGGGACCTTCGGTCAGCCGATCCGTGCCGAGGTAGAAGTAGTACTCCCCGGGACCGGACAGCCCGGCCTCCCCGATCGTGGCGACCACCCGTCCGCCCCATCGTTCCCGCAGCAGTTCTCCCTCGCTGGAGGCCATCAGCCGGGCCAGGGCGGGTGAGGCCGCCATCTCACCGGGAGCGAGCCGGCGGTCCACCCCGGGGGGCAGCGGAGCCCGGTCGCCTTCCGGCTGCAGCAGCCACCCGTCGATCAGCCGGTCCTGGTACTCCGACCGGATCTGGGTGACCAGCATGGTGTCGGCGCCGCGGGGCACGGTCTCCCCGATGTTCACGGCGCGGGCGGCGCCGCGGGCGTCGCGGGCCGCCGTCAGGGCCGGCATCGTCGCGGCGCCCAGGAGCATCGCGACACCGAGTCCCACCCCGAGGGAGATCATGACGAGCCGTGCCCAGCCGGAGCGGCCGCCCGCCACGCTCAGGCGCATGCCCAGCGCCAGTTCGGTGCACCACCGCAGTGGCGCCGGGCGCCGTCGTACCGGAGCGGGGCTCATCGGGCGCGCTCCTGTTCGCGGACGCGGCCGTCGCGGACGACGGCTTCGCGGTCGGAGTACGCCGCGACGCGCGCCTCGTGGGTGACCAGTACGACCGTCGTGCCGGTGTCGCGGGCCGCGGCGGTGAGCAGCCGCATCACGCGCTCCCCGTTGAGGGAGTCCAGCGCTCCGGTCGGCTCGTCGGCGAAGACGACGCGCGGGCCGGTGACCAGGGCGCGGGCGACGGCGACCCGCTGCCCCTGACCGCCGGAGGCCTGGCCGGGGCGCTTGCCGGCGACGTCGGCGACCTCGAGGCGCTCCAGCCACTCGGCGGCGTGCCGCTGGGCCTCGCGGCGGCTCGCGCCGGACAGGCGCAGCGGCAGCGCCACGTTCTCCAGGCAGGTCAGTTCGGGCACCAACTGCCCGAACTGGAAGACGAAGCCGAACTCGGTGCGGCGCAGCGCGCTGCGCTCGGCGTCCGACATCGCCGACAGGTCGCGGCCGGCGTAGCCCACCCGTCCGGAGTCGGGGGTGAGGATTCCCGCCAGGCAGTGCAGCAGCGTGGACTTGCCGGAACCGGACGGCCCCATCAGCGCCAGCATCTCACCGGCGTGCACCTGCAGCGAGGCGGAGTCCAGCGCCCGGGTGGAACCGAAGCTCAGATGCAGGTCGTGGGCGGTCAGGAGCGGTTCGTGCGCGGGGCGGGCCATAGGGGGTTCTCCCGGGGGGATCAGGAACGGATCTGGGCGGCGAGCGGGTCGAGGCGGGCGGCGGTGAGCTCCAGCCAGCGCAGGTCGGCCTCCAGATGGAACAGGGCGTGGTCGCAGATGAGCTGGTCGGCCAGGTCCCCCTCGCTCTTGCGGCGGGTGAGCTCGCGCATCAGCCGCAGGTGCTCGGCGCGCTGGACGTCCAGCAGGTCGGCGGCGTCGCGGCCGGTGAGCAGTGCCAGGACGACCTTGGCGTAGAGGGTGCTCTGCAGGTACGGCTCGGGAGGCTCGGGCCGGTCCAGCCAGTCGGCCACGTCGGAGACGCCGGCCGAGGTGATCGCGTACCGTTTGCGCTCCGGCCCGTCGCCGGGTTCGGACTCCACCTCCACGAGGCCGTTCTTCAGCAGGCGCGCCAGGGTCGAGTAGACCTGGCCGTAGTGCAGCGCCCGGTCGCGGCCGAACCGCTCGTCGTAGGAGCGCTTCAGGTCGTAGCCATGGCGGGGGCCGGATTCCAGCAGGCCGAGAAGGGTGAGACCGACGGACATGCGGCACACTCTACACACTGTTTATACACTGAGTGTATAGCTGACCGGAGGGGACCGCCGCGACGGTCCGCGGGCGGGGTCAGGTCTTTCTGAGCTCCCAGCGCTGGTTGCCGGTCTGGCTCTGCGGCAGCAGGAAGACCGGCTCCCTCTCGTTGAGCCACGACAGGGAGTTGTAGTAGTCCGGCCGCGTGATGCGCACCCACTGCCGCCCGTCCGCCGTCTCGAGCGGGGTGAGCGTCCACCGCTCCTCCCCGGCCCCGCAGTCCTGGGTGCCCACCCGCTGGGGGTAGATCCGCAGCAGGGAGGGAGCCAGGCACTTGCCCGTGACCCCGTGCCGGATCACGTAACCGCCCTCGGCGGCCTCCACCTGCCAGCCCGTTCCCTCGCACGGCCCGAGCCACAACGACACGTCCGCCTCCCCCGTCCCGCTCAGGCACTGCCCGGCGGGTGTGGCGATCTGGTAGACCCCCGGCTGCACCGGCGCCGCCCCCGCCGCGACCCCTCCAACGGCCACGGCGCCCGCCGCGCCCACGACGGCGGCGGCGCACAACAGGCGACCACGCATGACGACCCCCTCCAGCGATGACCACGATCAGTAACAGATCATGACACAGGGCACTCGCCGTTTCGGGGTGAACGCGGAGTCGTGCCTCAGCCGGTGCGGAGGACGGGAACGCGGTCGAGGGCGATGCCGAAGCGGGAGCGGTAGGCGGCCAGGACGGCGTCGTCGTCGGGGAGGACGTTCTCGCTGCGGACGCCGTGCTCGGTGGTGATGAGTTTGGCGCCGCTGAGGGTGACGCGGCCGCCGGGGGTGCGCAGGCTGCAGGTCAGGCCGCGGGTGAAGGGGGATTCGGGCGAGGTGCGGTGCCACCAGCAGGCCGCCTTGAAGTCGGCGAGGGCGGCGGGGCGGGGATCGATGAGGAGGGAGGAGCCTTCGGTGTCGTGGACTTCGAGGAAGCCGTCCTCCTCGGTGACGCGGTAGACGCCGGCGGGGTCGTGTTGCGGGGTGCGGGCGTCCAGGCGCAGGGGCGCGTCGGTGAACTCGCCGAAGCCGACGTCGCTCAGCCAGGGCTCGTCCAGGTCGACGCGCAGGGTCAGGTGGTCGTAGGGGATGCCCAGGGCGCCGCCGGAGCCGCGGACGCGGGCCGCCAGCAGCGTCACCTCGTAGCCGAGGGCGCGCAGCAGCGCGGCGAACAGGCCGTTCAACTCGTAGCAGAAGCCGCCCCTGCGCCGCAGGACGATCTTCTCGTAGAGAGATGCCTCTTCCAGGACGATCGGCTCGTCCAGGTGGATGCTCAGGTTCTCGAAGGGGACCGCCCGCAGGTGGGCGTACTGCAGGACGCGCAGCCCCGCCAGATCGGGCTCCTCCGGCCTGGCCGCGCCGATCCTCGCCAGATAGAACCCGATCTGTTCCTCGTCCACCCGCTCAGTGTGCCAGGACGAAAGCTCCCGATCCGGGAGCCACTCCGCAGAACACCGAGGGCAGGGTGACGCGGGCGGCCTCAGCCGGAGTGCGCCGCGCGCAGTTCGTGCTTGAGCACCTTGCCCGAGGCGTTGCGCGGCAGCTCGGCGACCGCGACGACCGCCGTCGGCCTCTTGTAGGAGGCCAGCCGCTCCCGGCACCACTCGGCCAGCTCCGCCGCGGTCGGCGCCTGCGCGCCGGCGGCCGGGACGACCACCGCCAGCGGCGTCTCCCCCCACCTGTCGTGCGGGACGCCGACCACCGCCACCTCGGCGACGGCGGGGTGCGCGGCCAGGGCGTTCTCCACCTCGGCGCAGTAGATGTTCTCCCCGCCCGAGATGATCATGTCCTTCTTGCGGTCGACGACGTAGAGGAAGCCCTCCTCGTCGGCCCGCACCAGGTCGCCGGAGTGGAACCAGCCGCCTTCGAACGCCTCGGCCGTGGCCTGCGGGTCGTTCCAGTACCCCGCCATCGTGGACGGGCCCCGGTAGACGATCTCACCGACCTCGCCGGGCGCGACGTCCTTCATGCCGGCGTCCACGATCCGCGCCGCGACCGTCGCGACCGGCCTGCCCACCGAGCCGATCTTGCGCAGCGCGTCGCCGGCCTCCAGCGCGCAGGTGACCGGGGACATCTCGGTCTGCCCGAACACCGCGACGTTCGCCGCGTGCGGGAACACCTCGGCCATGCGCTCCAGCAGCGTCACCGTCGCGGGCGCCGCGCCCCAGCTGATGGTCCGCAGCGAGCCGGCCCGCCGCGGGGCCGACGGCTCCGCGCACAGCAGCTGCCACTGCGCCGGGACGAGGAAGGCGCTGGTGACCTGCTCGGACTCGATCAGCTCCAGGACCGCGGCGGCGTCGAACCGGCCGCTCGGCAGGATCACGGTGGTGGCGCCGACCATCAGCATCGGCGCCACCGAGCCGATCGCGCCGATGTGGAACAGCGGCGACGCGCACAGGTTGACCTCGTCGTCGCCGAACAGCCGCCACGCCCGGATGAGGGTGAAGGACTGCATCAGCAGGTTCAGGTGCGAGAGCATCGCGCCCTTGGGCCGCCCCGTGGTGCCCGAGGTGTACATGATCAAAGCTGTGTCCCGCTCGTCGACCGGCACGGCCGGCGGCTCGGCCGCCTCGGCCAGCACGTCCTCGTAGCGTTCGGCGCCGTCGACGGGCTCCCCCGCCACCAGGCAGGCGAGCCCGGAGTCGCCGCTCGCGCGCACCGCCGCCGTGAGCGGGGCCAGGCCGCCGTCGGCGACCAGCACGCGGGCGCCGCTGTCGGCGACGATGTAGGCGGCCTCGGCCGCCGACAGGCGGAAGTTCACCGGGACGGCGATCGCGCCCAGCAGGTTCGCCGCGACGACGGTCTCCACGAACTCCGGCCGGTTGGTCATCAGCACCGCGACCCGGTCGCCCCGCCGCACGCCCCGCGCGTGCAGCCCGCCCGCCAGGGCGCGGATCCGCCGATCCAGCTCCGCCCAGGTCGTGGAGGCCCCCTCGAAACGCAACGCGACGGCTTCCGGACGCGTGTAGGCGTGCCGCGCCACATGGTCCGACCAGTGGGCTCCGCCCCAACCGCTCACCGACATCGAGCCTCCTTCGGCCTCGTCGAAACCCCCGATCCTCCCCTCAAGCCCACCCATGGACGCAAGCACGATCTGCCATCATTTCCGGATGAGTCTTTTCGGGTGGGGGATCTTGCCCTTCCAGGGCATAGGCGGGCTGCTCGCCAAGCCGCTCCTGCTCGGCATGACCCGGCGCGAGATCGACCGGCGGCTCACCCGGGCGCTGGGCGACGCGGTGGGCGAGATCCGGACGTTCCGCAAGGCCTTCTGGGACACCGGGGTGTGCGACCACTACCTCGAGGGCGACCTGATCCTGTGCTACGACGACACCGACCGCCTCTACTACCTGGAGATCCACGACGCCGCCCCGGCCCACTACGACGACGTCCTGCTGACCGGGCGCCCCTACGGCAAGGTCGTGGCGGACCTGCGGGCGCGCGGTCACCGGGTGGTCGACGGCGAGGCGGGCTGCGAGGTGCCCGAGGCCGGGTTCAACCTCACGGCGGTGGACGTGGAGGACGACTCCCTGGGCGTGGAGTCGGTCGGTGTCTTCCTCCGCAGCCCCGCGGAGGGCGTGATCAGGATGTCCCGGGAGCCGGGCGTCCCGGCGATCACCGAGCACGACCTGGTGTCCGGGGAGGGCACGCGGGCGGTGCGGCTCGGGCAGGACCGGTGGGAGCTGCGCGCACGGCTGGGGCCGGCGCTGCAGAGCGTCCCGGGCTACGGCGGGGCGGCCCAGGACTGGTACTTCGACCACGGCCTGATCCTGACGTTCGACGAGGACGAGCGGCTGAAGAGGCTGGTCATCAGCTACGTGGGGGCCAAGGGCACGGCGAGGTTCCGCGACGTGCCCCTGCTGGACCGCCCCTACGCCGACGTCGTGGCGGACCTGGCGGCGCTGGGCGTGGCGGTCGAGCCGGGAGAGCTGTGCGGAAGGGTGCCGGGGCACGGGTTCACCCTGTCCCTGATGGGCCGTCAGAACCCGGCGATGCCGGTCTCCGCCGTGGTGTTCTCCGGATCTTCGTAACATATTGATCTTCGTCACGGTTTAACGCCGGTTTTGGCATTGCTCCTGATGGGTAGTGCTTTACGCTTATGCGCGTTTCGGTTCACGGCTGAGGAGTCGCATGAGGCGCGCAGGACTGGGTGTCGGGATCACCGCCGGTGTCGTGGCGGTGGGCGTCGGCGCAGGCGTCCTCCTGACGGACGGCTCGGAGCCGGACACGGAGAAACCCGCGGTCCTGGCCGCGCCCACGACGGCCTCGGAGCCGTTGAAGCAGGGCGCCTCCGGCGGGAACAGCACCGCGACGGCCTACCTGCACCTGGGTTGGGGACGCCCCCCGAAGATGCAGAAGGTGATGAAGGCCACGGGGCTCAAGTCCTTCACGATGGCCTTCGTGCTCTCCGACGGCGGCTGCAACCCCGCCTGGGACGGCCGGCGTCCGCTCAAGGGCGGCGCCGACGCGCGGACCATCGCGCAGATCAAGGCGGCGGGCGGCAGCGTCCAGATCTCCTTCGGCGGCTGGTCCGGCCGCAAGCTCGGCACCGCCTGCACCAGCCCGCAGGCGTACGCCGCCGCGGTGCAGAAGGTCATCAAGGCGTACCGCCCGGTCGCCGTCGACTTCGACATGGAGAACGACGAGCTGAAGAACGCCGTCGTCCAGGACCGCATCCTGCGCGGCCTGAAGATCGTGGAACGCAAGAACCCCCGCCTGCGGATCATCGTCACGATGAGCACCGGCAAGAAGGGCCCCGACCGGTGGGGCCTGCGCCTCATCCGGCAGGCCAAGGCGTTCGGCGTGGGCGTCGACAACTACACGATCATGCCGTTCAACTTCAACGGCTCCAACACGCGGGCCGACACCATCCGCGCCGCCCAGGGCCTGAAGCGCGCACTGGTCTCCGTCCGCGGCTGGAACGACCGCACCGCTTACCGTCATATGGGCATCTCCGGTATGAACGGTCACTCCGACGACAAAGAGGTCACCACTCCGGCCACCTGGAAGGCCATCCGCGACTGGTCCTCCGCCCGCGGCCTGGGCCGCCTGGCCTTCTGGTCGGTCAACCGCGACCGCCCCTGCCCCGGCGACGTGCGGGCCACCTGCAGCGGCGTCCGCCAGGAACCCTGGCAGTTCACCCGCATCACCGCCGGCTTCTGATCCCTTAGTACCGGAGAACGCGTGCCTTACGCTGGTGTGGCCGTTCTCCATCCCGGCCGAGGAGGCTCATGAGGCGCGTTGAACTGGGCATCGGAGTCGTCGCCGGGATCGTGGCCGGAGGGATCGGCGCGGGCGCCGTCGTGGCGCTGACGGCGGACGGCCGGGAGGACGGCGGGAAGAACGAGGTCCCGACGGCCGTCTCGCGGACACCGGAGCCGAACGAGTCCGCGACGAACCTGGACCAGTCCGCGCCGCCGCCGCAGCACACCGAGAAGAACGCGGGGCTGAAGCCGCCCGCCGTGCCCGTGACGACGGCGAACACCTCCAGCGTGTCGCTGAAGTGGGACGCCTCGGACGACGTCACCGGCTACCGCGTGTACGACGGAACCAGGCTCCTGGCCGGGGGCAAGGGCAACGAGCTGCGGGTCGAGGGCCTGAAGGCGTGCCGGACGTACCGGCTGGAGGTCGTGGCGTTCAGCGCCAAGGGCGAGTCCCGGCGCAGGACCGTCCAGGTGAAGACCCGCGGCTGCACCCCCTCGGCGCCGTCGGGGAACCCGATGGCCACGGCGTACCTCCACCTGGGCTGGGGAAATCCGCCGGACGTGAAGACGGTGATGGACGCGACCGGCATCAGGTCGTTCACGATGGCCTTCGTGCTCTCCGACGGCGGCTGCAACCCCGCCTGGGACGGAAGCCGCCCGCTTCGCGGCGGCGCCGACGCGCAGGCGATCGCGCGGATCAAGGCGGCGGGCGGCGGCGTCCAGATCTCCTTCGGCGGCTGGTCCGGCCGCAAGCTCGGTCCCGCCTGCACCAGCCCGCAGGCCTACGCCGACGCCGTGCAGAAGGTCATCGACGCGCACGGCCCCGCCGCGGTCGACTTCGACATCGAGAACACCGACGAACTGCAGAACGCCGCCGTCCAGGACCGCATCCTGCGCGCGCTGAAGACCGTGAAGCGGCGCAACCCCGGCGTCCGGGTCATCGTCACGATCAGCACCGGCAAGAACGGCCCCGACCAGTGGGGACTGCGCCTCATCCGCCAGGCCAAGGCGTTCGGCACCGACATCGACAACTACACGATCATGCCGTTCAACTTCAACGGCGCCGACCTGTACGCCGACACCGTCGCCGCCGCCGAAGGCCTCAAGAACGCCCTGACCTCGACCTGGGGCTGGGACGACCGGACCGCCTACGCCCGAATGGGCATCTCTGGCATGAACGGCAAATCCGACCAGCAGGAGACGACCACCCCCGCCACCTGGAAGGCCGTCCGCGACTGGTCCTCCGCCCGCGGCCTGGGCCGCCTGGCCTTCTGGTCGGTCAACCGCGACCGCCCCTGCCCCGGCGACGTCACCTCCACCTGCAGCGGCGTCGACCAGGAACCCTGGCAGTTCACCCGCATCACCGCCGGCCTCTGACCGGATCCAGCGCGCCCAGGCAGCGGGCCGCCTGGGCGCGCAGGGCGTCGGCGAGCTCCGCGGGGCCGCTGACGAGGGTGAAGTCGGCGTCGATCGAAGTGATCATCCACACCAGGTCCGCCGGGGCCTCGGCGCCGACGTGCAGGAGGCAGCTGCGCTCGTCCACCGCCTCCAGGACGCCCATGCCGGGCCAGACGCGTTCGGCCAGCGCCTCGGCCGGTTCGTGCAGGGTGACAACGGCCTGGAAGGGCCAGGTGCGCGCGGACAGCCGGTGGGCCAGGTAGGTCGCGAAGTCGCCGTCCGGAGGAGGCTTCGGAGCGAAACGCGGACCGGTGGGCGTGCGCGGGGTGAGCCGGTCCACGCGGAAGACGCGCCAGTCCTCGCGGTCGACGTCCCAGGCCACCAGGTACCAGTGGCGGCCGAAACTGACGAGGCCGTGCGGCTCGGCCGCGCGGACCGCCGTGTCTCCGCGGGCGCCGGTGTAGTCGAAGCGCAGCCGTTCCCGGCGGCGGCACGCCTCGGCGACGGCCATCAGGACGTCGGGGCCGACGACGGGTCCGGCGGGACCGACCCGGACGGTCGAGGTGTGCAGGGTCCGCACGCGGTGGCGGAGCCGCGGCGGGAGGACCTGCTCCAGCTTGGCGAGGGCCCGCACCGACGTCTCCTCGATCCCCGCGACGGAGCCGCCCGCGGCCGTGCGCAGCCCGACGGCCACGGCGACCGCCTCCTCGTCGTCCAGGAGCAGCGGAGGCAGCGACGCGCCCGCGCCCAGCCGGTACCCGGCGGTGCCCCGCGTGGCGTGCACCGGGTAGCCGAGCTCGCGCAGCCGCTCGATGTCGCGGCGGACGGTGCGGGTGGTGACGCCCAGGCGTTCGGCCAATTCGGTGCCGGACCACTCGCGCGGGGTCTGCAGCAACGACAGCAGTTCCAGAAGCCGGGTCGAGGTCTTCGTCATGCCCTTCAGATTGCGTTCCGCTTAGGACTGGTTCTGCCCTAAGCGCTCTCTATGTTTCCGGCATGGCGAACACGACACAGGACATCCGTCCTTTCCGCATCGATATTCCGCGCGACCGGCTCGACGACCTGGCGGCACGGCTGGCCGGCGCCCGCTGGCCGGACGAGCTGCCGGGCGTCGGCTGGGACCGGGGCGTGCCCCTGGGCCACCTCAAGGAGCTCGCCGAGCACTGGCGCGCCCGCTACGACTGGCGGGCCCGCGAGGCCGAGCTCAACGCCCACCCCCAGTACACGACGTACGTCGAGGGGCAGAACCTCCACTTCCTCCACGTCCGCTCCCCCGAACCGGACGCCGCGCCGCTGCTGCTCCTGCACGGCTGGCCGGGCACGTTCGCCGACTTCCTCGACGTCATCGGCCCCCTGTCGGACCCGCGCGCCCACGGCGGCGATCCCTCCGACGCCTTCCACCTGGTGATCCCGTCCCTGCCCGGTTTCGGGTTCTCCACGCCGCTGGCGGGCCCCGGCATGAGCCCCGCCCGGATGGCCGAGGTCCTGGCCGTGCTGATGTCCCGCCTGGGCTACGACCGCTACGGCGTCCAGGGCTACGACACCGGCTCCTGGGTGGCGCCGCACCTGGGCTCCCACGCGTCCGGGCAGGTCCTGGGCATCCACCTCAACGCCCTGATCGCCTTCCCGGCGGGAGAGGAAGGCGAGATGGACGGACTCTCAGAGGCCGAGCGGGAGCGCTGGGAGCGGATGCAGAACTTCAACGACGGTTACCTGCAGTGCAACTCCAAGCGCCCCCAGACGGTGGGCTACGCCCTGCACGACTCCCCCATCGGCCAGCTCGCCTGGATGGTGGAGAAGTTCAAGGAGCTCACCTACCCCGAAGAGGCGCTTCCGGAAGCGGCGATCTCCCGCGACCGCATCCTGACCGCCGTCTCCCTCTACTGGTTCACCGGCACCGCGGCCTCATCCGCCCAGGTCTACTACGAGGAGATGTCCGCCGCCTCCTGGACCGGTACCGAGAGCCAGGACGACACCGCGTCCTGGACGCCCCGGCGCGGCACGGTCCCCACCGGCGTCCTCGTCTCCGCCCGCGACGTCACCATCCGTCCCTGGGCCGAACGCGACCACGCCATCGTCCGCTGGACCGAGCTCACCGAGGGCGGCCACTTCCTGTCCATGGAAGCCCCCGGCACCCTGGTCGACGACATCCGCGCCTTCTTCCGCGAGCTCCGCTGAGCCTCACACGGAACGCCGTGGCGGCCCCGGGCTCTTCTCTTTCACTCGGGGCCGCCACGAGCCGTATCCTCCGAAGGGGAATGACCCGCACGGCAGAAGTCGGCCGCCGCACCTGGGGAGACCTGTGACCGGGAACGACACCGAAAAGCAAGTATGGGATCCATTCGGCACACTGAGCCGGGTCCTGTGGATCGGCGGCGGGCAATGGGCCGGCAAGTCCACCGTCGCCCGGCTGCTGGCCCTGCGTTACGGAATGACCGCCTACCACTACGACCACCACGATGCCCGCGGCCACAACGACCGCCGGATCGCCCGCCGCGTCAGGCTCGGTCAGTCTCCCGCCGACCCGGACCCCGACCAGACCTGGGTGCACACCGCCCCCCGGGACATGGCGGCCGAAACGCTGGCCGGCTTCCCGATCCGGTTCGAATGGGCCTTGGACGACCTGCGCTGCCTCGTCTCCGGACGCCCCATCATCGCCGAAGGCTGGGGATTCCGCCCCGAGCTGGTCGCCCCCCTCATCGACTCCCCCCGGCGGATGGTCGTCATGGTGCCCACCCCGGCCTTCCGCGACCGCCAACTCCGCGAACTCCCCCGAGCCGCCGCCGTCGGCGACGCCGTCAGCGACCCCGAACGAGCCCAGCGCAACCGACTGGAACGCGACCGCCTCGTCGCCGAAGACGCCGCCCGCTCCGCCCGCCGCCTGGGCATCCGCGTGATCGAAGTGGACGGATCCCAAGACGCCGCGGCCATCGCCCACCTCGTCGCCGACCACTTCAGCCCCTACCTGCCGCCAGAGGACCCCGGCACCTGACGGGCATCGCGGGAGACGCGAGCCGCTTTCACCGGACGGGTGGCGGCGGCTCGGTTCCATGGGGGCGGAGGCGGGTGGAGGAGCGGACCACGAGTTCTGGTTCGAAGAGGTATTCGGCGGGTTTGGAGACGAGGCCCTTGATCTCGTCGGTGATGGTGCGCACGGCGGCTCTTCCGATGTTCTGGGCGGGTTGGCGGACCGTGGTGAGCGGGGGGTCGGTGAAGGTCATGAGGGGGGAGTCGTCGGCGCCGACGACGGAGACGTCTTCGGGGACGCGCAGGCCCAGGCGGCGGGCGGCGCGGATGGCGCCGAGGGCCATCATGTCGCTGCCGCACACCAGGGCGGTCGCGCCCTGGGAGAGGAGGGCCGCTGCGGCGGTGTGTCCGCCCTCCACGTCGAACGGGGCGAGCTCGATCAGGTCGTCGGGTGAGGAGCCCAGGAGTTCGCGCATCGTCGCGCGGTAGCCGGCCAGGCGCCGCTGGACCGTCGAGTAGCGCATCGGGCCGCTGATGAAACCGATGCGCCGGTGGCCGAGGCCGGCGAGGTGGCCGGTCGCGATACGGCCGGAGGCGACGTCGTCGCAGGACAGGGTGGTGATCCCGAGTCCGGGCAGATGGCCGTTGACGAAGACCATGGGGAGCTTCTGGCGTTTCAGGTCTTCGTAGCGGGTGCGGTCGATCGTGAGGTCGGCGTGCAGGCCGGAGACGAAGATGATGCCGGACACGCCCCGGTCCAGGAGCATGCCCACGTACTCGTCCTCACCCGCGCCCTCGGGCGTCTGGGTGCACAGCACCGCGGTGTACCCGTGCCGGGAGAGGGCGGTCTCGATCACCTGGGCGAAGGCCGGGAACACGGGGTTCTGCAGTTCCGCGACGATCAGTCCGATGAGGCCGCTGCTGCGCGGCCGCAGCCGGCTCGGCCGGTCGTAGCCCAGGACGGCGAGCGCGGTCATCACGGTCCTGCGCGTGGCGGGGCTGACTCCCGGCTGCTCGTTGAGGACGCGAGAGACCGTCGCCTTGCTCACCCCGGCCTGTCTGGCGATGTCTTCGAGTCGCGATGCCATGACGGGATTGTGGAGGGGTTTGCACCCGCATTGCAAACTCTCTGAAACTTTGCCGCAAATCCATGAAACGTCTTCCAATCGGGTGAACGGGTTGTTAATTTCGCCCCACACGGCCGCCGTGACACCCACCCCCACCGCGCCACCTGGAGAAACACCGTGCGCAGACCCCTTCCCCTCCTCGCCGGAGCGCTCGCCTTCGGCCTCCTCCTGACCGCCTGCGGCGGCGCCGAGGAGCCCGAGGACTCCCCCGGTTCGCAGTCCAAGCTGGTGATCTGGGCCGACCAGAAACGGGCCGAGGTGCTCAAGCCGCTGGCCGAGGACTGGGCCGCGAAGAACGGCGTCAAGGCCGAGGTCGTCGGCATCGCGCAGAACCAGCAGCAGACCTTCACCACCGCCTCCCAGGCGGGACAGGGCCCGGACGTCATGGTCGGCGCGCACGACTGGATCGGCAACCTGGTCCAGAACGGCCTGATCGACCCGGTCCAGCTCCCGCCGGAGCAGATGTCGGGATACGTGGACATCGCGCGCAAGGCGGTGACCTACCAGGGGCAGGTGTACGGCGTCCCCTACGCGGTGGAGAGCCTGGTCGTCTACCGCAACACCGACCTCGTCCCCGAGGCGCCCGAGAGCTTCGACGACCTGGTCGACACCGGCCGCGAGCTCAAGGCCGCGGGCAAGGTCAAGGAGATCGCGGGCTACCCGGTCAGCCAGCAGGACGGGCAGTCCGGCGACACCTACCACATGTACCCGCTGTTCACCTCGGGCGGCGGCGCCCTCTTCGCCACCACCGAAGAGGGCTACCCCGACCCCGGCGAACTCGGCGTCGGCGCCCCGGCCTCGGTGAAGGCGTTCGAGCGCATCGCCGAGTTCGGGGAGAAGGGCCAGGGCGCGCTCAAGCGCTCCTTCACCTCCGACAACGCCACCGCGGCGTTCGCCGCGGGCGAGACGGCCTTCCTCATCGACGGCTCCTGGCGGCTCACCGACGTGCGCAAGGCCGGCGTCAAGTACGCGCTCTCCCCCGTACCGGGCTTCGAGAAGGGCGAACCCGCGCGGTCCTTCGTCGGCGTGCAGTCCTTCTTCGTCGCCAGCAAGGGCAAGAGCAAGACGCTCGCCCAGGAGTTCGTGACGAACACCCTCGCCTCGCCCGAGGTGGCACGGACCCTGTACGAGGCGGAGCCGCGCACCCCGGCCCTCAAGAGCCTCATCCAGGAGGAGCTGCCCGAGGACCCCGACCTGGCGCAGTTCCAGGCCGCGGCCGAGGCGGGCGACCCCCTGCCCTCCATCCCGCAGATGGTCGCGGTCTGGGGGCCGTTCAACACGCTCATCCACGCGGTCGTCAAGGGAGAGCCCGTGGCGCCCGCGGTCGAGGCCGCGGGCGAGGCCATCGCCGAGCAACTGAAGTCATGACCCGGCACCTGACGGCCGGGAGGGAGACCGCTCCCTCCCGGCCGGGACACGAGCCTCCCCGGAAGGACCCCGGCCGCCCGCGCCGCGGCTGGCCGACCTCGGTCTCCGGCGTCCTCGCCCGACTGCTGGTGGCGGGCCTGCTCGGCGGGATCGGCATCCTGGCGGCGAGCCCGCTGGCCGCCGCCCGCTCCTGGACGGGCCTCGCGGTCGTCGCCGTGGCGACCGCGGCCGCCCTGTTCGTCTACCTGTCGCCGCGCCGGCCCGCCGCGAAGTACCTGATCCCCACCACGTTCCTGATCCTGGCCTTCCAGATCTTCCCGGTCGTCTACACGATGTCGCTGGCGGTCACCAACTTCGGGGACGGCCACCTGGGCGGCAAGCAGGACGCGATCACCGCGATCGAGACCGCCTCCGTCCAGCGCACCCCGGGGTCCGCCGAGTTCCGGCTCACCGTCGCCGAACGCGACGGCGAACTCGTCTTCCTGCTCGCCGACCCCGCCCGCGGCCTGCTGTACGCGGGCGACGGCACGGGCCTGCGCAAGCTCGCCCCCTCCGACGTCACGCTGGGGCCCGACGGCCGGGTGGCGGCCGCCGAAGGCCATGAGGTCCTCACCGTCGCGCAGGCCGCCGCGCGGACCGGCGAGATCACCGAGCTGACCGTGCCCGTACCGGGCGGCGCCATCCGCAGCCAGGGCCTGAGCCGCGCCTACCAGGGCACCGCGGCGCTCCGGTACGAGAAGTCCTGCGACTGCGTCGAGGGCGACGGCGTCGTCTACCGGGCCGACCCGGAGCAGGGCAGGTTCACGGCCGCCGACGGCACGGCGCTGCCCCAGGGCTGGAAGGTCACCGTCGGGACGGACAACCTCACCTCCGCGCTCACCGACCCCCGCGTTCGCGGCGACGTCCTGGGCGTCTTCGGATGGAACGTCTTCTTCGCCGTCGGGGTCGTCGTCCTCACCGCGGCGCTGGGCATCGCCGTCGCCCTGGCGCTGCACCACCCGGCGATGCGGGCGGTCCGCCTGTACCGGACGCTCATCATCCTGCCCTACGCCATGCCGGCCTTCGCGATGCTGCTGGTCTGGCGTGACATGTTCAACACCGACTTCGGGCTGATCAACTGGCTGCTCGACACCCGCGTCGACTGGCTCGGCACGCCCTCCACCGCGCGGGCGTCGGTGCTCCTGGCCCAGCTGTGGCTCGGGTTCCCCTACATGTTCCTGGTGGCGACCGGAGCGCTGCAGGCGATCCCGTCCGACGTCCAGGAGGCGGCCCAGGTCGACGGGGCCGGACCCTGGCAGCGGTTCCGGCACGTCACGCTGCCGCTCCTGCTGCTGAGCCTCGCCCCGCTCCTGGTGTCGTCACTGGCCTTCAACTTCAACAACTTCAACGGGATCTTCCTGATCACCTCAGGCGGACCCTTCCCGGCCGACGACCCGGCGGTCGGCGCCACCGACCTGCTCATCACCTACACCTACCGCATGGCCTTCGGGCAGCAGGGCGCGCAGTACGGGCTGGCCGCCGCGATGTCGATCTACGTCTACCTGATCGTGGCGGTGCTCTCGATCGTGAGCTTCCGCCGCACCCGCGCCTTCAAGGAGGTGGACCGGTGAGAGGCGGCCTGGCGCTGCGGCACCTGACCGCGCTGCTCGTCACCCTGTTCGCGCTGCTGCCGATCCTGTTCGTGGTGTCCGCCGCGCTCAACCCGCTCGGGACGCTGAGCTCCACGACCCTGATCCCGGCGGGCGCGGGCACCGGCAACGCGCGCCGGCTGTTCACCACGACCTCGTTCTGGACCTGGTACGGCAACTCCATCACCATCTCGGCCCTGACGGCGCTGACGTCGGTGACGGTCTCGGCGCTGAGCGCCTACGCCTTCAGCAGGTTCCGGTTCCGGGGGCGGCGGACCGGGCTGGTGGCGCTCCTGGTGATCCAGGCGTTCCCGCAGTTCCTGGCGATCGTGCCGCTCTACGTCATCTTCAGCACGGTCAGCGACCATTGGCCCGCGTTCGGCCTCAACAGCGTCTGGGGCGTGGTCCTGCTGTACGTCGGCGGGCAGGTCGGCGTGAACACCTGGCTGATCAAGAGCTTCTTCGACTCCATCCCCCGGGAGCTCGACGAGGCGATGCTCATCGACGGCGCCTCCCACCACCAGGCGTTCCTGCGGGTGATCCTGCCGCTGTCCGCGCCGATCCTGGCGATCAGCGCCCTGCTCGTGTTCATCGCGACGATCAACGAGTTCCTCATCGCCAGCGTCTTCCTGACCGGCGACGACTCCCGCACGCTCGCCGTCGGGCTCTACGGCCTCATCGCGGGCGAACGCAACTCGACCTTCGGCATGTTCGCGGTCGGCACGCTGCTCACCGCGATCCCGACCGTCGCCGTCTTCCAGTTCCTCCAGCGCTACATCGTCCACGGGCTCACCGCGGGCTCGGTGAAGGGATGACCATGTCCGCCATGTTCGATCAAGGGTTCCACCACGACGGCTCCCTCGACCACGTCAGCACGCTCGCGCCCGAGCCGGGCGAGACCGTCACGGTCTTCCTCCGCACCCCGCGCACCCAGCGCGACGGCGTCCACGTGCGCAGCGTCCGCGACGGCGAGCCGCACTTCGACGCCGCCGTCATCGACCGGGAGACCGAGGACGAGATCTGGTGGCGGGCCGACGTCACCGCCCGCAACCCCATCACCCCCTACCGGTTCCTGCTGACCGGTCCGGCCGGATACAGGTGGCTGACCGCCGCCGGACTGTGCTCGCACGACGTGCCCGACGCCACCGACTTCCGCCTCAACACCTACGCACCGCCGCCCGGCTGGGCCGCCGACGCCACGGTCTACGAGATCTTCCCCGACCGGTTCGCGTCCTCGTCGCCGCCCGGCGCGGTACCCGACTGGGCCGTTCCCACCGCCTGGGACGAGCCCGTGCAGGGACGCGGTCCGCTGGCGCCCCGGCAGCTGTTCGGCGGAGACCTGCCCGGCGTCACCGAACGCCTCGACCACATCGCCTCGCTGGGCGTCGACACGCTGTGGCTGACCCCGGTGTTCCCCGCGCGGTCCAACCACCGCTACAACTCCTCGTCGTTCGACCGCATCGACCCGCTGCTCGGCGGAGACGCCGCCTACCGGGCGCTCATCGACGCCGCGCACGCCCGCGGCTGGCGCGTCCTCGGCGACCTCACCACCAACCACTGCGGCGACGACCACCCCTGGTTCACCGCCGCACTCGGCGACAAGGAGGCGCCGGAGCGCGGCCGTTTCCGCTTCCACGACGAGGAGCCCGGCTACGAGACCTGGATGGGCGTACCGAGCCTGCCGAAGCTCGACTGGGCCGACGACGGGCTGATCCACGACATGATCGACGGCCCCGAGGCGATCGTGCGCCGCTGGCTGAGGTTCGGCCTGGACGGCTGGCGGATCGACGTCGCCAACATGACGGGACGGCGGGGTGCGGCCGACCTCACCCGGGAGGTCGCCGCGCGGATCCGCCGCGCCGTCGCCGAAGAACGCCGCGACGGCCTGCTGGTCGCCGAGCACGCCCACGACTCCACCCGCGACCTCGACGCCGACGGCTGGCACGGCACCATGAACTACGCCGGATTCACCCGCCCCGTCTGGTCCTGGCTGCGCGGCCCGCAGACCCGGCTCGACTTCCTCGGCGTCCCCGCCCAGGTGCCCCGGCTGTCCGGCACCGACGCCGTGGCGACCATGCGCGCGTTCTCCGCCCAGACCTCCTGGCGCTCCTTCACCCACTCCTGGTCGATCCTCAGCTCCCACGACACCGCCCGCATCCGCACGGTCTGCGGAGACGGCTCGCTCACCGAGGTCGCGGTGGGACTGCTGTTCACCCTCCCCGGCACCCCGATGGTCTACGCGGGAGACGAGTTCGGCCTGGAAGGCTCCTGGGGCGAGGACGCCCGCCGTCCCATGCCATGGTCCCGACCCGACACCTGGGACACCCGGACCCTGGACGTCCACCGGACGCTGGGCGCCCTGCGGAAAAAGGAGAAGGCGCTCCGCCAGGGCGGCCTGCGCTGGCTGCACGTGAGCGAGGACGGCATCGTCTTCACCCGCGAACGCGCCGGCGACCGGCTCCTCGTCATGGCGGCCCGCGCCGCCCACACACCCGTCCGGATCCGGCTCGGCACCGAAGCGCAACCCGTCTACGGCGGCGCGCACCCGCTGCTCCCCGCCTCCGACGGCCTGACCACCCTCCCCTGCGACGGCCCGGCGTTCCACATCTGGAGGTACTGAGATCACGGGGCGGAGACCTTGTGGACGGTGGTGTCTTCGGGGTTCAGCCGTCGTCCGTCCGCGGACAGCACTTCCAGTGTGCGGAGGGGATGTCCCTGCCGGCGGTCGACCAACTGCGAGTGCGGTTCGTCGGGGGCGAAGAAGTTCTGCTCGCCCCACTGCCGCAGTGCCACGATGACGGGGAAGAGCGCCTCGCCTTTCGGGGTCAGCACGTACTCGCGGTAGGCGCTGCCGTCCGAGGCGGGAACGGATTCGAGGACGCCGCCGGCGACCAGGGCGCGCAGGCGCGCGGTGAGGATGTTCTTCGCCACGCCGAGGCTGCGCTGGAACTCTCCGAAGCGCCGGCTTCCGTCGAAGGCGTCCCGCACGATCAGCAGGGACCACCAGTCGCCGATCGCGTCCACCGACCGGGCGACGGGACAGGTGCTGTCGTCGAAGCGCGTTCTGGTCACCATGGCTTCCCCCGTCCCACATCGGTTGCAACATGCTACCAGAATGGCTAGCGTCGCCTTTGGTAGCAAGTTGAAACCAGATAGGCGGTGGGGTGCCGATGTTCGTCCTGTCCCGAGGAATCGTCATGTTGTTCGCCGTCGCCTGCGGGGCCGCGGTGGCCAACGTCTACTTCGCCCAGCCGCTCCTGGTGACCATGGGCCACGACCTCGCCATGAGCCCGGCACTCGTCGGCGGCGTGGTCACTCTCACGCACGTCGGATACGGGCTGGGGCTCTTCTTCCTCGTACCGCTGGGCGATGTGGCCGACCGCAGACGGCTCGTCGCGGCCCAGCTGCTGCTCCTGGTGGCGGCGCTGGCCGTGGTGGCCACCGCCCGTACGGCGGCGGTCCTGCTCGCGGGCATGGCCGCGATGGGACTCCTCGCGGTCGTCACGCAGACGCTGGTGGCCTTCGCGGCATCACTGGCCCCTCCTGCGGAGCGCGGACGGGTCGTCGGCCTGGTCACCAGCGGCGTGGTCATCGGGATCCTGCTCGCCCGCACCGTATCCGGCCTCCTGGCCGACCTCGCGGGCTGGCGCTCCGTCTACCTCGCCTCGGCGTCGCTCACCGCTCTGCTCGCCCTGGTCCTGTACAGGGTGCTGCCCCGCCGCGGCGACGCCCCGCCGACGACCCTGCGCTACGGACGGCTCCTGCGCTCCACGATCACCCTGTTCGCGCGGGAACGGCTGCTGCGGCTCCGTGCCCTGTTCGGCCTGCTGATCTTCGCCGCCTTCAGCACCCTGTGGAGCAGCGTCGCGCTGCCGCTCAGCGAGGCCCCGCACTTCCTGTCCCACAGCATGATCGGAGCGCTGGGACTGATCGGTGCCGTCGGCGCCCTGGCGGCGACCGTGGCGGGCCGCCTGAACGACCGGGGGCTCTCTCAGCGGACCACCGGCATCGCCCTGACCCTGCTCGCCATCTCGTGGCTGCCTCTGTCCTTCACCCGCGACTCGCTCTGGTCCCTGGTCATCGGGGTGATCCTCCTCGACCTCGCCGTGCAGGCGGTCCATGTCACCAACCAGACACTGATCTACGCGCTGCACCCGGACGCGGGCAGCCGGCTGATCGGCGGATACATGGTCTTCTACTCGATCGGCAGCGCCACCGGCGCCATAGCCGCGACCGCCCTCTACACGGCGGCCGGCTGGGGTGCCGTATGCGCGCTGGGCGCCTCGTTCAGCTGCCTCGGGCTCGTGCTGTGGGCATTCACCCGAGGCGGCGTCCTGGACCTCACCGCCGAAGAACCCCTCACCCCCTGCGAGGCGCCGCTTTCTCCAGATCGTCGACGCTGCCGGACATGATCGTGCGGATGTGCTCGGTGAGGTGCTGGAGGGGCCAGTCCCACCAGGCCAGGGCCAGGAGGCGGTCGACGTCGGCGTCGCTGTGGCGGCGGCGGATGAGCCCGGCCGGATTGCCGCCGACGATGCCGTAGTCGGGGACGTCGTCGACGACGACGGAACCGGAGGCGATGACCGCGCCGTGGCCGATGCGCACACCGGGCATCACCATGGACCGGTAGCCGAACCACACGTCGTTGCCCACCACGGTGTCGCCCCGTGCGGGCAGGCCGGTGATGAGGTCGAAGTGCTCGGCCCAGGAGCCGCCCATGATCGGGAAGGGGAACGTCGAAGGGCCGTCCATGCGGTGGTTGGCGCCGTTCATGATGAACCGCACCCCTTCGCCCAGCGCGCAGAACTTCCCGATGACCAGCTTCTCCGGCCCGTAGTGGTACAGCACGTTGCGGGTCTCGAAGGCGGTCGGGTCGTCCGGGTCGTCGTAGTAGGAGAACTCTCCGACCTCGATCAGCGGCGAGGTGATCAAGGGCTTCAGCAGCACGACCCGCGGCTGCTCGGGCATGGGGTGCACCGCGGTCGGGTCGGCGGGGACGGGAGGCGTCATGGAGGACTTCCTTTCTCTCGGAAAGACGGTGGGGATTCGGCGGGCGTCAGGACTCGACGGACGCCGGAGCGGCCTGCAGCGCCAGGTGGGAGCCCTGCCAGCGGCGGCGCAGCCGGCGGTCGTGGCTGACGATGACGACGGCGCCGCCGTATCCGGCCAGGGCGGCTTCCAGCTCCTCGGCGAGGACGGGCGACACGTGGTTGGTGGGCTCGTCGAGCAGCAGGACGTCCCATGGCTCGCTGAGCAGGCGCGCCAGGGCGAGGCGCTGCCGCTGGCCGGTGGACAGCCGGCCGACCGGCACCGTGAGCCGCTCGCGGTCGAACAGGCCGAAGGACAGCAGCTGCTCGGTGTACGCGGCGGGATCCCCTGACCGGCCGCGGGCGAAGGCGGCCAGTACGGTCTCGTCCGGCTTCCCGGGCTGCGGCTCCTGCGGGAGGTAGCCGATCCGGCCGCGGCGGGTGACGCCGCCGCCGTCGGGGGCGAGCCGTCCGGCCAGGACCTGGAGCAGGGTGCTCTTGCCCGTGCCGTTCGGCCCCGTGACCAGCAGGTGTTCGCCCGCCTCGACGGTGAGGCTCGTGCGGCTCAGCCGGTCGGTGACGGTGACCCCGGCGGCCTCGAGCACGGCGCCCCGCGAGCGGCCGGTCCGCAGCACGGGGGTGAAGTGCAGTGGCTCCGGCGGGGCCGACACCGGGTCGGCGAGCAGGCGGCGCAGCCGCTCCTCGGCGTTGCGCACCCGGCTGGCCAGGGACTGCTGCACCCGTCCGCCCGCCCGGTCGTAGGCCATCTTGTTGCCGTCCTTCATCGCGCGGCCGGGAGCCACCCGGCGGGCGGTGGTCGCGGCGGCCTCGCGGAGCCGGTCGACGTCGGCCTGCCACTGTTCGTGCGCCTCGGCCCAGCGCTGCCGGGCGGCCGCCTTCTCGGCGAGGTATCCGGCGTAGCCGTTGCCGTACCGGACGACGCTGCGCCGGTCGGCGTCCACCTCCAGCAGGCTGGTGGCGACGCGTTCGAGGAAGATCCGGTCGTGGGAGACCGCCACCGTGGTGCCCCGCCGCGTGCGCAGGTGCTCCTCCAGCCAGTTCATGGCGCTCTCGTCGAGGTGGTTGGTCGGCTCGTCCAGCAGCAGCACCTCCGGCGCGGCCGCCAGGAGGGACGCCAGCCGCAACCTGACCTGTTCGCCGCCGGACAGGCCGCCCACGGTGCGGTCGCGGTCCACCAGCCCCAGGCCGAGCCCGTGCAGCGCACGCTCCACGCGGGCGTCGGCGTCGTAGCCGCCGCGCAGCTCGAAGACCGTCATCAGGTCGCCGTATTCGGCCATTCCCGATTCGTCACCTTCGGCCATCGCGGCCTCCAGGCGGCGCATGCGCCGCTCGACGGCGCGCAGATCGCTCAGAGCGCGATCGATGACCTGCTGGACGGTCGCCTGCGGGTCCAGCCGCTCGTCCTGCGCCAGGTAGCCGACGCCGCCGTCGGCCTGGACGACGACCTCGCCCTGGTCGGGGCGCTCCCGCCCGGCGAGCAGGCGCAGCAGGGTGGACTTGCCGGAACCGTTCTCACCGATGATCCCGGTGCGCTCGCCCGCGGCGAGCGAGCAGGTCACGGAGTCAAGGACGACCCTGCCGTTGAAGGACTTGACGACGCCGAGCGCGGTGATCTGTACGGGCATGCGGACACTCCGAAGCATTCGAGGACGGGACGGCCGAGGGCCGCGGGACCGGGTGAACGCTTCGGAAGAGCATGGGCCACTCCATTAGTGCGACAACTGATGCATTAAGATGGTGCCACATCATCGGCCCACCGAACAACCGGATATCAGCGATGAACCCCCCGACACCGCCCCGGCGCCGTCCCGGCGGCCGCACCGCCCGCACCCGCGCGCAGGTCCACGACGCGGTCCTCGCGGAACTCGGCGAGCACGGTTACGACGGGCTCACCATGGACGCCGTCGCGACCCGCGCCGGTGTGCACCGCGCGACGGTGTACCGGCGCTGGGGAGATGTCGGCGGCCTGCTCGCCGACGTCCTGGACGCGGCGAGCGACGACGACTGGCGGCCCCCGGACACCGGCTCGCTCGAGGACGACCTGGCGGCACTGAACCAGGAGATCCAGGACGCCATGACCGCCCGGCCGCCGATCATGGCGGCCCTGATCGCCGCCTCTTTCCGCTCCGAGCAGGCCGCCCGAGCCCAGCAGCGCCTCTGGGAGGACCGCTACACCCGCTGCGAGATCGTCGTCGCCCGCGCCGCCCTACGCGGCGAACTCCCCCCGCACACCGACGCCCGGCGCCTGCTCATCGCCGCCACCGCGCCGCTCTACCACCACCTCGTGCTCCTCCGCACGCCTCATGATCGGCTTTTGCCCCGTCACGCGGCCAGAACCGCCGCTCTCGCCGCGGCCGCCGGCGCCTTCGCCAAGCCCCCGCCGACGAGCGGCGCCTGAATCGCCGGGTACGCCTGACCTTTCCTGTTCAGCGGGTGATGCGGGCGAGGGCACCGGTTTCCAGCGCCGCCCACAGGGCGCCGTCCGGGCCGAGGGCGATGCCGTGGGGTTCCGAGCCGGCGGTGGGCAGGTCGTGCACCTGGATCACGCCGTCGACGGTGATGGAGCCGACGCGGTTGCCGCCCCACTCGGTGAACCACTGCTCACCGTCGGGACCGGGTGTGATGGCGTGCGGCCGGGCGGCCCGGTCGGGC
The DNA here is from genome assembly GCF_039525175.1 of Actinocorallia libanotica. Classification (NCBI taxonomy): domain Bacteria; kingdom Bacillati; phylum Actinomycetota; class Actinomycetes; order Streptosporangiales; family Thermomonosporaceae; genus Actinocorallia; species Actinocorallia libanotica. Next base: position 284,330 of record NZ_BAAAHH010000004.1, on the reverse strand, counting down.
AGCGCGAACTCGGTCACCCGTCCATCGGTGGTGATCCGGCCGACCTGCCCGGCGGCGATCTCGACGAACCACAGGGAGCCGTCCTGCCCGGCGCAGATGCCCACCGGCGCGGCGGCCTCGGTGGGCAGGGGGTGAAGGGCGATCGCTCCGTCCATGCCGATCCGCCCGATCGCGTTGGCCTGGTTCAGGGTGAACCACATCCCGCCGTCCGCGCCGGCGGTGATCGCGGAGGGGAACGCGCCGGCGACGGGCAGCGCGAACTCCGTCACCCGTCCATCGGTGGTGATCCGGCCGATCCGGTCGGCGGCGGTCTGGGTGAACCACAGCGCCCCGTCCGGCCCGGCGGCGATGCCGAACGGGCCGCAGTCGGGGGTGGGCGGTGCGAACTCCGAGACCGTGCCGTCGGTGGTGATCCGGCCGATCCGGTGCGCCTGGTATTCGGTGAACCACAGCGCCCCGTCCGGCCCGGTCGTGATGATCGTCGGACCGCACGCCGGGTCGAGCCGGTGGGTGGCGGGCTCCTCCCCGGGGACGAGCCGGCCGATACCGCCGCTGTGGACGAGCGTGAACCACAACGCGCCGTCCGGTCCCGCGGTGAGCGCATACGGACCGTCACCGCGATCGGCTACGACGTATTCCTGGATGTTCAACGGTCCTCCTCGCGACGGTGCCGGACGGCGATGCGTTCGATGTCGGCCGGGGTTCCGGCCATGATGGTGCGGGCGTGCCCGGTGACCAGGGCGGCGGGCCGGTCCCACCAGGCGGCACGGCGCAGCCGGTCCACGTCGGCGTCGTCGAAGCGCCGCCGGATCGTCCGCGCCCGGGTTGCCGCCCACGACCGTGTAGGGCGGCACGTCCGCCGCGCCGACCGCGCCGGCCGCAATGACGGCCCCGTCGCCGATCCGCACGCCGGGCATGACGATGGACCGGCAGCGGGTGAACGGCGGTCGGGTCGGGAGACAACGAAAAGCCCTTCGCGGATCGGTCGGCGTCGCAACGGTCCCACCCTCCACCAGGGCGCCGCTCGTGATCAACACGAATTTCGTACCCTGATCGACCATCCGTGCGCCATGGACCTGAGGCCGTCGTCCCCTGACGGGCCGAGACCCCGGTTCACCGAGGCGTTCCGCTCCTGATCCGTGCGGAACGGGGTCGTTCGGGCCGCTGTCGGTGCGGGTGCGCGTGGGTGTCCGGCCACGCGCACCGTTCTGGTCGTCCGCGGCCGTCAGGCGTGGGCGGTGATTCCCTGGAGCATGTCCTGGAACGTACGCCCCTGGGTGGGCTCGCCGATGGCGTTCATCTTCCATCCGGGTCCGTTGCGGTAGACCCGGGCCATGATCATCGCCGTGTGCGCCCCTCCTCCGGTGAGGGTGTAGCGGGCGAGCTCGAGACCGGTGGACTCGTCGACCAGGCGGCAGAAGGCGTTCTCGACCTCGTCGAACGTCTGGCCCTGGAAGGAGCTCACGGTGAACACCACCGAGGTGGCGTGCACGGGGAGCCGGCCGAGGTCGACGATGATCGACTCGTCGTCGCCGTCCCCGGCGCCGGTCCGGTTGTCCCCGGTGTGCCGGACCGAGCCGTCCTGGCTGGTGAGCTGGCCGAAGTAGACCACGTCGGTGATCCGGCCGTCGGCGAACACCACGGCGGAGGCGTCCAGGTCGATGTCCTGCTGCCGGGAGCCGAAGAAGCCCTTCTTCGTCACCGCGTCCCAGCCCAGACCCATGCGGACCTGGCTCAGCTCGCCGCCGCCGGGCTTCTCCAGCGAGATCCGCTGGCCCTTGACCATCGAGACGGTCATGACCGTCGCCTCCTCATCTCGTGCGGGCGGACGGCCGGGGCCGTCCGCCCCGCGGGGTTTCTACTACAAGTGTAGTAGCTAATGGCCGCCGCGCAGGGCGTTCACTCCTCCTCGTCCCAGGAGGCCTCCTCGTAGGCGTCCTCGTACGCCTCGGCGTAGGCGTGGTCGACGGCCGCGTCCAGCTCCGCCTGGAACCGCGCCTCCTCGACGGCCTCTTCGATGGCCTCCTCCCGCTCCTCTTCCTCATCCTCCTCGTCGTCCCCGTCGAAGATCTCGTCGACCAGCATCCCCGCGGCGACGCCGCCGACCAGCCCGGCGGCCCCGGCCGCGGCGACCGCGCCCCAGCCCGGCCCGCCGCGCTGCTCCTCGTGATGGCCGTGGTCCTCCCGGTAACCGTGGCTCTCATGGTGGCCGTGGCTTTCGTGATGGCCGTGGCTTTCGTGGTGGCCGTACCCGCCCGGCACGTGCCCGCCGTACGACACGTGTTCGCCATGCGACACGTGCCCGCCATGCGATGCGTGGCCGCCGTGCGCGTGCCCGGCGATCGCCTGGAGCCAGCCGGACAGCCACGCCTCCCACGGCTGGTGCGGCGCCTCGTGGTGGGAGGCGTGGAACCGGCCGATCACGTCCTCCCCCTCGGCGAAGAACCCGTCCTGCGTGTCCGCCTCCAGGATCACGGTCAGGCCCGAGGGGTCGGCGAGGAAGGTGAGCTCGACCTCGTTGATCCGGCCGTGGTACTCGCCCGGCGGATGGAACTCGATCTCCTGGTAGAACGGCAGCTCCTGGTGGACGCCCGCGATGCCGCCCTCCTCCAGGTCGGCGCTCTTGAACTGGAACCCCAGGGCGGTGAAGGCGTCCAGGACCCGCTGCTGGGCGGGCAGCGGCCGGACGGCGATCGGGTCGAGGTCGCCGCTCCCGACCGCTCCCGCGACCTCGAGCTCGGTGCGCACACCCATCACCATGCCGGTCAGGTGCGTGCCGTACACCTCGGTGATCGGCAGCTCCCACGGGACCGCGAGCCGGAACGGGACGGTGTGCCTCAGCCCCGCCCCCAGAAGGAACGGGCCCGTGAGGGCGGTCCGGTGGAACTCCCGGACGCCCTCGCCCTCGTACTCCTCGTACTCGTGCTCCACCCGGGTCGCCAGACCGAGCACGACCCCGTGGACGTGCACGTCGTGGTCGCCGCCGAGGACGTGCACCTCGCCGGTCAGATACTCGCCGGGGCACGTGGACGAGGCGTGCAGCACGGTCTCCACCGAGGGGCCGCCCATGCCGAAGGCGCCCATCGGCCGTTTGAAGATCACGACACTTTCTCCCTTGCCGTCAAAGAACTACTACAACCGTAATTCTTTGCCGGGCGCCCCCGGGAGGCTTTTCAGGGGTCGCGATCGCTTCGCCGGTCCATAACGGCCGCACCCGCGAGATCCGTATCCCGGAGGGCGTTTCCGCCGCCGGAAAGAGCTCCGTGGCGGCTCGGAAAGAAGGCGCCTTCGGCGAAGGGCCAGCGGTCAGGTGCCCTCCTGGAGCGGGCCGCGGGCACGCCAGACGGCGACGGACATCGCACCCGCGTCGAGGGACTCGTGCATGCCGATCTCGCCGGACGCGGTGCGACGGGCGCACTCCGCCATGACCTCCCGGGGGTCGCGGTCGAGTTCGTAGAGCGCGAGATGGCGGTGCGCGGGCCGCTCCTCGGTGCCGGGGGTCTCGACGCGGTGGAACTCGTAGCGCCGACCGGAGGCCACACCCGGGACGGCGAGGATCTCCGCGAGGTGGATCTGGTCGTACCAGTCGTTGTAGGCCTCGTCCTGGCCGGGCTTCGGGTTGGAGAAGACGAGCAGGAGGTCGCGTTCCGCCATGGTTCTTCCTTTCGACGCGGGTGCCGCAAGGAAACTTATGACAGTCGACTGTCACGAGCAACGGCGGAGACCGGCTTCGGCCACCTTCAGGGGGCGGCCGGACGGGCCAGCTCCTGGAGGACGGCGAAGGAGTCGTCGATCACCCGGCTGAAGGGCGTCTGCGCCGGGCCGTCCAGCCAGCGGGTGAGGGCGTGGTCGAGGACCGTCAGCCCCAGGGCGCCCAGCAGGTCGCAGGCGGCGTCCGGGGCGGCGAGGCCGCGGCGCCGGGCGATCGCCTCCGCCAGCGCCCCGGCGTTCTCGGCGTGGCCCGCGCTCTCCCTGCCGCGCAGGGTGAAGGAGGAGGCGACCGCCCGGCGGTACAGCTTGATCTCGCCCCGCAGCCGGTGCAGGCCCGGCGCGAGCACGGCGAACGAGGCGCGCATCGCCTCCAGTTCCGTCATGCTCTCGGGCTGGGCGAGGTAGACGCCGGCGAAGGAGCGGACGAAGTCCGACTCACCGCCCAGCAGCACCGACTCCTTGGTGGGGAAATACCGAAAGAACGTCCGCGGCGAGACCCCGGCCGCCTCCGCGATCTCCTCCGTGGTCGTGGCCTCGTACCCCCGCTCCGCGAACAGCCGCAGCGCGGCGTCGATCAGCCCCTGCCGTGTCCGGACGGTCCGTTCGGCACGCGACGTCCGCGCTTCCTGCGGCATGCGACCCACCCTGGTTCCTCGAATTTTTGATGACAGTCTACTGACAGCCTTGGGTGGCGGTTCGGGAATCCGCCGGGTTTGGTAGCCGACCTACCGGTAGGTAGACTCCGGGGATGGTCAATGACATCTCGGTCTGCGTGGCGGGCCTCACGAAGCGTTACGGCGAGCGAACGGTCCTTGACGATGTCTCCCTCGAGATCCGGCGGGGCGGCCGCACGGTCGTCCTGGGTCCCAACGGCGCCGGGAAGTCCACCTTGCTGGAGATCGTCTCGACGCTGCGCACCCCGACGGCGGGGTCGGTCGTGGTGGAGGGGCACGATGTCGTGGCCGACGCCCGGGCGGCCCGGCGTCTGATCGGGCTGGCCCCCCAGTCCAACGCGCTCGATCCGCTGGCGACCCCGCTGGAGGTGCTGGAATTCCAGGGCGTCGTCCTGGGGCTCGGTAAGCGGGCCGCGCGTCGCCGGTCAGGCGAGCTGGTGGAGCTGTTCGGGCTCGGGGAGCGCCAGGACACGCGGATCGCGAAACTGTCGGGCGGGACCCGCCGGAAGGTCGATCTCGCGGTCGCCTTGGTGGGGAAGCCGTCGCTCATCGTGCTCGACGAGCCCACCACAGGCCTCGACCCGCTCGCCCGGATCGGGTTCTGGGCGGAACTCAAACGGCTGAGCTCCGAAGGAGGGCCGCGCACGCTCCTGATATCCACCCAGGACCTGCACGAGGCGGAGGTGCTGGCCACCGACATCGTCGTCCTGCGCGAGGGCGGGGTCGTCGCGCACGACTCGCCTGACGCGCTCAAGAGCCGAGTCGGTGCACGCATCCTGACACTGACCTTGGACACCCCCGAGTCGACCCACGACCTCCTCGATGCCGCTGGGGCCGGATTCGTTGCGGAGCCCGACCAGCCGACCACGGTCCGCCTCGCACTCCCCGGTGATCCCGCCGTCCTCCGTGCGGCGCTGGACGACATCGGCGCCGCCGCGTCGTCCGTCGAGGAGCTGCGTCTGACCGGCCCGTCGCTCGATGACGTCTTCGCCGCCCTCGCCACACCGACGACCCCTCTCGAGAAGGAGCCGGCATGACCGCCGCCGCTGCCTCCACCGCAAGCACCCGTCGCGCAGGAACCCTTGCGGTGACCACCGCGGCCACAGAGCGAGCCCTGCGCACCGTCTTCCGCTCGCCCGCCCTTTGGATCAGTCCGCTCGCCCAGTCGCTGTTCTTCCTGCTGATCTACTCAGGGCAGCTCAGTAACGTCGGCACCGGCTATCTCGACGGCCAGGCCTTCATCGCCTTCCTCCTGCCGCTGATCCTGCTCACCGGCGTCGCGACCGGTGCCGGCGCCGCGGGAACGCTGACCTCGAACGACCTCACCAGCGGCTACCTCGACCGGCTCCGGATGGCGCACGGCACGGTCACCCCGTTCCTCACCGGCACGGTTCTGGCCACCCTCGTCGCCGTCACGGTGCAGGCCCTCCTCACCATCGGCGGAGCGATGATCGCCGGATACCGGCCGAACGCGTGGACGGGGACCCTGGGGATGCTCGCGGTCATGCTGATCCTCGGCGTCTCGGTCGCCCTGTGCAGCGTCGCCGTCGCCGTCCGAACCTCCTCGTCATCGAGCACCGGCCTCGTCACGCTGGGCTTCTTCGGGCTGTCGTTCTTCACCGGCGTGTTCGCCCCCGTCGACGAGCTCTCCGGCTGGATGCGGGCGATCGCCACGGTGAACCCCCTCACGTACATCATCGAGGCCGCCCGGCAGATCGAGAGCGGCAGCGCCCTCACCGCCGGTCCCGTCGCCGCGCTTATTCTGACCACGCTGGTCGCGGCGGGGTTCGCCTGCTGCGGCCTCGCGCTCGACCACGCCCGGAGGAACCGATGACCACCACCGACACCCGCGCGCAGCTCATGGACGCGTTCAGCGACCAGCTCTCCGCGGTCGGCTACCCCGGCATCTCCCTCGTCGGCGTCGCACGCACCGCCGGAATCCAGAAACCGTCGATCTACCACCACTTCCCCGGAGGCAAGGAAGACCTCTACACCGCGGTGGCGATCCGGTTCATCGACACCTCGCACGCCCGGATCACCGACGCGCTCGCCACCGCAACGACCTTCGAGGAACGGCTCACGGCGCTCGTCCGGGCCGCCGCAGAGCACGCGGGAACCTCGATCTCGTTCGAGCAGCGCATCTACGACGCCCTTGACCTCGTGAGCCCCGCCACCAAGGAGCGCATCTCCCACCTCTATGTCGAAGCCCTCCTCACCCCCGTCGTCGGCCTCTTCACCGAGGCGGTCCAGGAAGGCCGCGTCACGGGAGACCCGGAGTTCCTCATGAACGCCTTCCTTCACCTCGCACGTGCCGCGGACCTCACCTCAGACGACAAAGCAGAACAAATCGTTGAACTTTTCCTCAACGGCGCCCGCCCACACCACGCACGCTCATAGGCCGCGCCCTGGTGCACGATCATCCACTCGCCGTGACGACGTGCCCCATGCGGGCCCGGACGGTATGGTGCCCGGGCCCGCATGGGACGGGAGCGTCAGCGCTTCATGAGGGCGAAGACTCCCCAGCCGAGGTACTCACGCATGTAGCGCGTGTAGCGGGCGGGCTCGTTGGTGAGTTCCTCCCGTACCTCGAGGGCCATTTCGTCGTCGGGGTTCTGGTCGAGCCAGCGGCGCATGCTGAGCCACTGGGCCGCGGTGTAGCGGTCCCAGCTGTCCTGGTCGGCCAGCATCATCTCCACGACGTCGTACCCGAGGCCGCCGAACTGCTCGATCAGGCCGTGCAAGGGCAGGAAGTCGGCCACGCCGGTGGCGTGGCATGCCTTGGCGGTCTCCTCGTCCGGAGGGGTCCGCCGCCAGTACGGCTCGCCGATCAGCATCATGCCGCCGGGGCGGAGGCTGCGGTCGAGCAGCTCGACGGTCCCGGCGACGCCGTTCCCGATCCACGTGGCGCCGACGCAGCAGGCCAGGTCGACCGGCTCGTCCGCGACGTGGCCGGCGGCGTCGCCGTGGACGAACTCGACCCGGTCGGCGACGCCGAGCTCGACGGCGCGGGCTTGTGCCTGCTCGGTGAAGAGCGTGCTGATGTCGACTCCGAGGCCCGTGAAGCCCAGGTCGCGTGCCCAGGTGCACAGCATCTCGCCCGAGCCGCTGGCCAGGTCGAGCACCCGCGTCCCGGGGGCGAGGCGGAGCGATTCGCCCAGGGTCGCGAACTTGGCCGCGGTCAGCGGGTTGTGGATGCGGTGGCCGCTCTCGCGGATGGTGAAGATGCGGGGAAGGTCCATGACCAGATTCCTTTCCGTCATGCCTTGAAGTTCGGGGACTGCTTGAGGGCGCGGCGCAGGCGCGCACCCTGCTTCTCCGGCCGCTCCAGCTCCGCACGCAGCCGCGCGCCGGTGCGGGAGGCGGCACAGGTGTTCTCGCGCTGAAGCCGGTGGTACCTGTCGAGGCGCCGCCAGGTGAGACGGCCGTCGTCGACGGCTGCCAGGACGGCGCAGTCCGGTTCGGTGGCGTGGGCGCAGTCCGGGAAGCGGCAGTCGCGCGCCAGCTCGGTGATCTCCGCGAAGGTCCGGTCGAGGCCCTCCTCGGCATCGTGCAGGCCAACGCCGCGCAGGCCCGGGGTGTCCAGCAGGACCCCACCGTGGGGCAGCGGCAGCAGCTCCCGCCACGCCGCCCGGTCACCGGTGGCGGGGACGACCACCGCGCGGACGGGCCCGGTCTCGGCGACGACGTCGCGCAAGCCGCGCTCTGCCCGCGCCACGCGGCCCGGAACCAGACCGGCGGCCCGCGACGGGGCGAAGGAACATTCGCGTTCGGCGTCCCAGCCGTAGTCGGCCAGCGTCAGGACGCTCGCAGGAGAAGAAAAAGGAGGTCGGTGTGAAGTGCGTTGATGAAACAACGTGGAGACCCTTGAAAGGGGGCCTCGCCGGACGGAAGGCGTGCCGGAACTACTCCCGACGGGGAGGAAGGCAGGCGAAGGTCAGGCCGAGGCCCGGGAGGTGAGGATGGTCCGGGCGCCGCGCACAGAGGTCGTCTCCACGACAGACATCAACTCACCTCTTTCGTCTCCGTAAGCGAACAGATTGTCGCTGCTGCACCTATTATACCGCCCGCCTTGCACATGCCGGTGCGCCGCAGGCGCCTTCACTCCAGCCGATGATGCGGCTCAGGTGGGGAGGATGCCGATGTCGGCGGCGACCCGGGCGAAGGCCCGGATGGGGTCGTTCTCGGTTTCGGTACGCCACACCAGGGCGTACGGCAGGACGTCGATGTCCCGGACGGGCAGGTAGGCGATGTCGGGTCGGCTCCAGTAGCGCCTCATGTGGAAGGGGAAGAGGTTGACGATTTCCCCGATGCTGGCCAGGGTGAGGACCTCCTCGGCGTTGCCCACCACGGGGCCGCGTTCGATGGGACGGCCCTTGCGGGTGTGGGACGGGATGTAGCCGTCGGCCCAGTAGTCCGGCCACACCGAGGATCTCGCGTGCTGGAAGTCGGCGAGCATCTCCAACGACACCGAGGTGTGCCGGGTGAGTTCGTGGTCTGCGGCCACGGCCAGCACCCGCGGCTCGGCGAACAGGACCGGTCCCACCGTCAGGTCGGGTTCTTCGACCGGCAGCCAGCAGATCAGGATGTCGAGGTCGCCACGGCGCAAACCGGCGAACGGATCGACGAAGGAGGACTGCTGGATCCGCAGCTTCCACTGCGGATGCCGGGCGCGGAAGGTGTCCCAGTAGGGGCGCAGGTCCTGGACGTTGAGGGAGAGCGTGCCGACGCGCAGCACGGCGGTGACGCCCTGGGCGGCGAGCCTGGCGCGGCGCACGCCGTCCTGCAGCCCGGTGTAGACGGGCCAGAGGTCGTCGCGGAGCTGCCGGCCGAGCGGTGTCAGCCGGACGGTGCGGTTGGTGCGCTCGAACAGCAGGGCGCCGATCTGGCGTTCCTGCTTCTTGACGGCCTGGGTGATGCGGGCGGGGGTCACGCGCAGCCGTTCGGCGGTCCGGCCGAAATGCAGCTCTTCGGCCAAGGTCAGGAAGATCTCGATGTCGCGAAGTTCCACGACTCTCTCTCGCGTTAACTCAGAGGTTAATACGGCCTTGCGCACTTTGCCGTTGTTCGGGCTTGTAGACGGCATTGATCCTAGTTGCCGGAAGAGCGAGACCACTTCTGGAGTGACGGGATGACGCCTTTGACGGGCAGAACGGCGCTGGTGACCGGGGCCTCGCGCGGGATCGGCCGGGCGATCGCGCGGCGACTGGCGGCCGACGGGATGCTCGTGGCCGTGCACTACGGCAGCAACGAGGCGGCCGCCCGGGAGACCGTGCGGCTGATCGAGAAGGACGGCGGCCGTGCCTTTTCGATCCGCGCCGAGCTGGGCGTGCCCGGGGACGTGGACACCCTGTTCGCCGTCCTGGAGGCGGGTCTGCTCGCGCAGACCGGCCGAGTGCGGCTGGACGTCCTGGTCAACAACGCCGCCGTCACCGCCGACTCGATCGAGACGATCACTCCGGAGGCGTTCGACCGGTTGATCGCGGTCAACACCAAGGCGCCGCTGTTCATCATCCAGCGGGCCCTGCCACTGCTGAACGACGGTGGCCGCATCGTCAACCTGTCCGCGGCGGCGACCAGGATCGCGATGCCCAAGCAGCCGTACGCGATGAGCAAGGCCGCCATCGAGGTGCTCAGCAGCTCCCTGGCCCAGATGGTCGGTGGGCGGAGCATCACGGTCAACGCCGTGGCGCCCGGGCCGACGGTCACCGACATGAACCCGTGGATGCTCGACGATCCCGAAGTCCAGCAGATGGTGGGCAGCGGCAACGCCGTCCCCCGGGCCGGGCAGCCCGCCGACATCGCCGATGTGGTGGCCTTCCTGGCCTCCGAGGCGGGCCGCTGGGTGACCGGTCAGGTCATCGACGCCTCCGGCGGCTGCTTCCTCGGCCCCCGGATCTGAGTCGGCAGCCTTCATCCATCTTCACCGTTGCGACCAGAAAGACACCATGACGCCCGCACTCCAGATCGCCGGCCTCACCAAGAGGTTCGGCGAGAAGATCGCCGTCGACCACGTCGACCTCAACGTCCCGCAAGGATCCTTCTACGGCCTGGTCGGGCCGAACGGCGCGGGCAAGACCACCGCGCTGTCCATGGCCGTCGGGCTGCTCAGGCCGGACGAGGGACGCGCCCTGGTCCACGGGATCGACGTGTGGGGGGAGCCGCTGCGGGCGCGCCGCCTGATGGGCGTCCTGCCCGACGGGCTGGCCATGCCGGAACGGCTCACCGGCCGTGAGCTCCTCACCTACCTCGGACAGTTGCACGGCCTGAGCGCCGAGGAGGTCGACGGCCGGGCGGACGAACTGCTCGCCGTCATGGAACTCGACGGCTCCGCCGAACGCACCCTGGTCGTGGACTACTCCACCGGTATGCGCAAGAAGATCGGCCTGGCGACCACGCTGCTGCACGCCCCCGAGGTCCTGGTGCTCGACGAGCCTTTGGAGGCCGTCGACCCGGTCTCCGCCGCGACCATCAAGAGGATCCTCAAGAGGTTCGTGGAAGGCGGCGGCTCGGTGCTGATCTCCAGCCACGTCATGGCGCTCGTCGAGGAGCTCTGCGACACCGTCGGGGTGATGGCCCGGGGACGCGTCGTCGCGCAGGGCCCTCTCGACGAGGTCCGCGGCGGCCGCTCGCTGGAGGAGACCTTCGTCGACCTGGTCGGCGTCACGATCGGCGGCGGGGAGGGACTGTCGTGGTTGGCGTCCTGATCCGGATGAAGCTGGCCGTGCTGCGCCACAGCACGACTGACGCCAAGATGGCCCTCAGCGGCCTGGGCTGGACCGCCGGGATCTGCCTCGCCGTCACCACTCTCGTCGTGGCGTGCCTCGACTTCTCCCACCCGCGGCTGCTGATGGATCTGCTCGCGGTGACCTTCGCGCTGTGGGCGCTCGGCTGGATGGTCGGCCCGATCTTCGCGGGCGAGCCGGCGCTCAACGGGGAGCACTTCCACCGCCAGCCGATCCCGCGCCGCACCCTGGCCATGGGCCTGCTCGCCGCCGCCCTGGTCGCCGCCACCACCGCCATCACGCTGCTGGCGTTCTGTGCGCTGATCGTCTTCGCCGCACGGCTGAGCTGGGCGGCCGTCTTGGTGTCGGTGCCCGCGGTGGTACTGCTCCTGCTGCTAGTGGTGCTGCTCTCCCGAGTGGTCACGCTGCTGTTCCGCATGCTGGCCAAATCCCGCCTCGGAGGGGTCGTCACCGCGACCGTCACCGCCGCGATGGTCTCGCTGTCCTCGTTCTCCTGGATCCTGATCATCGGGGTCTCCCTGCTGCTGGAGTACGGCTTCCCGCCCGCGTTCTCCACGGTGGTGCGGGCACTGCCGTCCAGTTGGGGCCTGCTCGCCGTCGAGGCGGCCTCCCGCGGCGACTGGCCGTGGACCGTGGGACCGTTGGTCGCCCTGGGCGCCGCAGTGGTCGCGCTGTTCCTGGCATGGAGCGCCCTGCTCGGACCGCAGCGCATCGCCCGCCCGGTGGTCCGCGGCTCCTCCGCGCACAAGGCCGCCCGGCGGGGTCCGCTGTTCCGCGGCGACCAGGGGGCGGTCTACCTCAAGGAACTGCGTACCTGGTGGCGCGATCCGGTGCGCACCCAGGGCATCGTGATGGGCCCGGCCTTCTCCATCATCACCGCGCTGTTCCCGCTGATCTTCGGCTTCACCGCCGGGTTCCCGTTCGTCGGCGCGGCCAGCGCGCTGATGGCCGCCGCGACCTGCGCCAACGCCTACGGGCAGGACGGTACGGCGCTCTGGCTGACCCTGACGGTACCGGGCAAGGAGAAGGCCGACGTCCGCGCCCGCCAGCTGGCCTGGCTGACCGTCTTCGGCCCGCTGACGCTGGTGCTGACGATCCTCGGATGCCTGCTGCACGGCGACGCCTCCTTGGTGCCGTGGGCGCTGGCCGGCACCCTCGCCGCGCTCGGCGGCGGTTCCGGTCTGCTGGTGTGGGTCTCCGTCGTCGCCCTGGTGCCCGGCCCCGACCCGCACAAGAGCAAGAACTCGCCGATGGACCATGGTGACGTCACCGGCCAGTCGTTCCTGATGTTCTTCCTGGTCGCCCTCGCGATGTGCCCCGCGCTCGGGGTCGCCTGGGCGGGCCACGCACTGGATCTGCCCGCCCTGCTGTGGGCGGGCGTCCCAGTAGCCCTGCTCACCGGCGTGTTCTGCCATGTGAAGCTCGGCTCGGTGGCGGCCAGGACGCTGAGGGACAAGGGTCCCGAGCTGCTGCACCTGATGCGGTCGGGCAAGGCGACGTCCACCACCGAGGAAACGGGCGAGGACGCCGGCCCGTCTCCGTTCACGACGATGTCGGGCAGGCATCAGACCCTCATGTGGTCCGCCATGGCCGTGGGCATCCTCGGAGTGTTCCCGCAGGGCCTGGTGCCGTTGGGCATCAAGCTCAGCGGTTCGCCCGCCAAGGTCTGGTTCCTCGCCCTGCACGTGCCCGAGCCATGGCAGTGGCCGGTCGTCGCCGTCATGATCGTGATCGGCCTCGCGGGCTTCCGGGGCGCCTACCTGGTGTACCGGACCGAGAAGAACAGGCTCCAGGCCGCGGCCGCCGGTCCGTAGCCGGAGCAGACCGGCTCACCAGCTGCTGACCTTTGAGTCCTTCGGCTTCGCCGAGCCGGTGTCGTCTTTCGGCCTCGGCGATGCGGGCCGGCGGGCCGTCGCGGAACGGTTCGCCGACTGCCGCCGGGCCCAGGCGAGCAGGATCAGCACGATCAGGAGGATCGCGGTGTTGGCCGCGTACTTGACGGGATAGGACACCTCCCCTATCGGGTCGACCACGAAGGAGAGCGCCGCGTTGGCGACCAGGGCGGAACCGCCCGCGGCCAGAACGTGGGCGCGTCCCCACCCCGCGAGGCGGGACCAACGCAGCAGCAGGCCTCCGAAGACGACCAGCGTCAGTGCCTTCAGGGCGGTTCCCGTCCAGTGCGCGGGCAGGAGGTGGTGGGTGGTCAGCAGGAGCACGCCGGTGACGCCGACCAGCCACGGGGGCGGTACCCGTCCGGGACGCCTCGCGCGGCCGCGCGGGATGCGGCCGCGCGGGATGGTGAAGGCCGCCACGATCAACGCGAGCGCGAGCACCGCGGTGGTGCCGAGCTGGGCGGGCGTCGCCATGAACGCCTTGGTGTGCTCGTGGAAGAACACCAAGACCGCCAGGGCGTACAGCGCGGTGACCACTCCCAGGCCGATCCGGCCCAGCCATGGCCGGTCCGCGAGGCGCGGGGCGCAGGACTCGACCACGGCGATCGGTGCGGCATAGCTCCAGATCACGTGGCCCGTGATGAAGCCCAGCGCGTGGCCGACGCTGATGCCGGGACCGGTGAGGAGAGTGGGCAGCCGCTCTTCGTCCCAGAAGGGCTCGTCGATGAAGCGGGGGTTGAACAGGCTCTGGTCGACGAGGCCGGCCTGGATCAGGCCGAAGGCCGCGCCCAGCAGCAGGATCGTCGGCCAGCCGCGTCCGGTCCGCCGGGCCGCCTCGCGGATCAGCACCGCGACCGTGCCGTAGAGCGGGGCGAGGTAGAGCAGGCCGGTCAGCAGCTCCAGGGGCCTGCCCATGAGGTCGAGGTAGCCGATGAGGTACTCGGCGCAGACGGGGGCCAGGAGCAGCAGGCCCACCGCGGGGATGATCCTGCGGCGCAGCGGGGGTCTGGGGGCGGGCATGGTCTTCCTCTCGAACCGGGGAGGACCACATCATAAACCGAGCGCTCGGTCTATTAATAGCCCGGGTGCCGGTAGGCTGGTGCCCGCTTCGCAGGAACACCCCCCGGAAGGACACGATGAGAACGGTCGACCCGGCCAGGCACCAGGCACGACGGCGGCAGATCGTGCACGCCGCGGCCGAGCTGTTCGCCGCCAAGGGCTTCGAGCGCACCACGACCGCCGAGATCTGCAGGGCGGCGGGCACGAGCACGGGCAACCTGTTCCACTACTTCCCCAACAAGAAGGCCGTCTTCCTGGCCGTGTTCGAGGAGGACGGGGAGGAGAAGCGGGAGGCGCTGGCCCGGGCGCAGGCCGGCGACGATCCGTGGCGTGCGCTGCTGGAGGTCGTCAACCTCCTCGCCGCACCGGCGGCGGAACCGCTCGTCCCGCCGCTGGTGATGGAGGCGATGGTCCAGGCCTACCGCGATCCCGAGGTCGAGGCGGCGCTGGAGCGCGACAACGAGCAGGAGCTCGCCGCGCTCACGGCCCTGCTGGCGAAGGCGGCGGCCGCGGGCCGGATCGACCCCGGTCTGGACCCGCGCGGCACCGCCACCTGGGTCCAGACCCTGATCGGCTCGCTCTACACCGCCGCGGCCGGCGACCCGGCGTTCAAGCCCGCCGAGCAGCTCCCCGTCCTCCACCTCATCCTGCGCCGCTTCCTGCGGGCCGTGCCCGAGGAGGACGCCTGACTCAGGCCGGGACGAGGTCGCGCAGGCGGGAGTCGAGCTCGCTGCGGTAGAAGTCCATGAAGCCGTCGGGATCGGGCCCGGCGTTCTGCATCACCAGGTGGTCGAAGCCCGCGTCGACGAAGGGCTGGGCGACCTCGACGTAGCGGGACGGGTCGGGTCCGCAGGCGAACTTCTCCAGGATGTCCTCCTCGCGCACGGTGGTGCTGGCGGCGTCGAAGTTGGCGGGATTGGGCAGCTCGCTCATCACCTTCCAGCCGGTCAGCGCCCACCGTGAGGTCTCCCAGGCCGCCTGGGCCGCGGTGTGCTCGTCGGGAGCCCAGGCCATGGGGACCTCGGCGTAGAGCGGGCCGTCGCCGCCCGCCTCGTGGTACTCCTTGACGATCTTCTTCTTGGGCTCGGTGGAGAAGATCCCGTCGCCGAGCTCGGCGGCGAGCCTCGCGGCCTGCGCCCCGCCCGCGGCCACCGCGATCGGCGGGGGCTCGTCGGGCAGGTCGAACACCCGGGCGTCCTCGAGCTGGAGGTGCTCGCCCTGGTAGGAGCGGTATCCGCCCTTCCAGAGCAGCCGGATGATCTCCAGGGCCTCGCGCATCATGTCCTGGCGGCCCTGCACCGAGTGCGGGAAGCCGGGGCCGACGACGTGCTCGTTCAGCCGCTCCCCCGAGCCGATCCCCAGCGTGAAGCGCCCGTCGGACAGCAGCGCCAGCGTCGCCGCGGCCTGCGCGATGATCGCCGGGTGGTAGCGGACGGTCGGGCAGGTCACCCCGGTGGCCAGCCGGATGCGGTCGGTCCTGGCGGCGATGGCGCCCAGCACCGACCAGGCGAACGGCGAGTGCCCCTGCTCGTCCAGCCAGGGGTGGTAGTGATCGCTGATCTCCACGAAGTCGAATCCGGCCTCCTCGGCCCGGATCGCCTGCCGTACCAGCTCCTTGGGCCCGAACCCCTCGGCCATGAGCTTGTACCCGATCTGCATCTCCACCCCCGTGGTAGCTGTTTGTCCCTTTTTCCCCTCTTGCCCCATTTTCCGGACCGGACACCCCGGCCGCGCGCTCAGCGGTGCGCCCGGCCGACCCGCTGCCGCCGGGAGAGCGGCCGGGTGCCGCCCCGCTCGACCCGCCGCAGCCGGTCGTGCAGCCCCCGGCGGCCGAGCTCCCGCTCGAAGTCCGACAGCGGGGAGCGGAACACGGTGTAGTCGTCGTAGTGGACGGGCACCACGGTGGCGCAGTCCATCGTCTCCAGCCAGAGCGCGCCCTGGCGGCCGTCCATGGTCGCGGGGATCACTCGCAGCAGCCGGGTCCCGCCCAGGTGGACGATGCCCACGTCGATGTCCGGGTAGCGCCGCCGGATCTCGGCGAGCCCGTCGTACAGGAGCGTGTCGCCGCTGATGTACACGCGCAGCTCCGGCTCGCCGCCCCGGGGGCCGAACTCCAGCATGGAGCCCATGACCGGCGGCAGCATCCGGCGCAGCGGCCCCGGCGCGTGCCGTCCGGGCATGGCGGTGACGCGGATCTGGTGGTCCTGCTTGGTGAGGATCTCCGAATTCCAGGTGCGCAGCCCCTCGGCGTACCGGAAACCCTTCCTGCGCAGGGCGCGCGAGGCGGCCGGCGTGGTCAGGATGGGCAACCGGCGGTCCAGGCGCCGCTCGGCCACCCCGTCCCAGTGGTCACCGTGCAGATGGGACAGGATCACTCCATCCAGTTCGGGTAGATCGTCCACCAGTACGGCGGGATCCTTCAGCCGTTTGCTGGTCAGCCCGTACCCCAGATAGGCACGCTGCCCTTTGCGAATGAAGTTCGGGTCGGTGAGCAGCGTGAAAGGCCCGTACTTGATGATCGCCGTGGCGTTCCCCACGAAGGTCAGCGTCGCCGCATCGACAGCCATGAGTCCCCCTTAACTCCCTTTTCGGGAGCTACCCCCTGCCAAGGCGCTCATGCCTCGGCGAGGGCGTGGCGGGCGTAGGCGCGGACGTCGGCATCGGCGTCCTTCAGGGCTCTGACCAGGGCTTCCTCCCGTCCCGGGGTGGGGGCGTGGGCGGCCAGAGCGATGACGGCCGCCTTGCGCACGTCCAGGTGGGTGTCTTCCAAGGCGCCGATGAGCGCTTCGGTCGCGGCGGGACCCGCGGCGGCGAGGGCCGTGGCCGCGCCTGCGCGGACCTCCCAGGACGGGTCCGACAGGGCGGGGACGGCCAGGGCGGGAGCGCCGTCCAGGGAGGCGAAGGCCTTGAAGGCGGCGGCGCGCACCAACGGGTCCGGGTCGGCGGCCAGAGCCGTGAGGACGGGAGCAGCTTCGGGACGGGCCAGGTGACCCAGGCCCGCGGTGACGGTGATCCGCACCTCGCGGGAGGTGTCGGAGGCCGCCTGTGAGACGGCCGCGACGTCGTCCAGGGAGACCAACCCCCGGACGGCCTGGAGGCGGACGCGGTGGTCGTCGTCCTGCAGAGCGCCGCCGAAGAGAGCGGTGTCGCCCAGACGCAGGGCGCGCAGCACGTCCAGGGTGGCGGCGCGCACCACCGGGTCGGAGTGGTGCCTGGTCAACGCCTCGGCGAGCTCGGTGCTCGGCGGAATGACCTCGACGAGTTCGCGCAGCGCGGTGGCCGCGGCGTGCCGTACCGAGGCGTGCGCGTCACCGAGGGCACCGGCCAGCACCGTGGCGAAGCCTTCGGGGACGACTTCGGTGAGCGTGGCGACGGCCGCACGCCGCACCTTCGGGTCGGGATCGGCCAGGTAGGGGGCGATGTCCGCGGTGCCCGGAGCGGATTCGGCCAGTTGCAGCAGCTCCAGAATCCGGGGCGAGCGGGCCGCCGCGGACACGCCGCCTCTGCTCGCGGCGGTCGGGGACGAAACCGCATATTCCATCGGAGGCGCCGTCTCCAGCACCGTCCGTTCGCCGCCTTCCGGCACGCTGAACTCGTCCACTTCCACCTGGTAGGGGTGCACCGGGATCTTCACGAATTCCATGTGCCCGTCCTCGCGCCGCCGAACGTTCAGGTGCGAGAACCAAGAAGCGTCATCACGTCCTGGCAGGTCGGCCCGTTCGTGGTAGAGCCCCCAGCGGCTCTCGGTGCGCACCAGCGAGGCACGGGCGGCCAGCTCGGCGCAGTCGCGGATGAAAGTGACCTCGGCGCAGCGCATCAGCTCGTGCGGGGTGCGCGCGCCCATCGCGGCGATCTCACCCGACATCCGGACGAACGCCTCCAGCGCCAGTTCCAGCTTCGCACCGGTCTTGGGCGGCGCCACGTAGTCGTTGACGAAACGGCGCAGCTTGTACTCCACCTGCGGCTGCGGCGGCCCGTCGGGGTTGCGCAGCGGGCGGTAGATCAGCTCGTGGGCGGCGGCGATCTGCGCTTCGTCCGGCTCGCCGTGCCGGAACGTCGCGGCGGCGTTCTCCCCCGCCAGCTCGCCGAACACGAACGCGCCGATCATGTAGTTGTGCGGCACGCACGCCAGGTCGCCCGCCGCGTACAGGCCGGGCACGGTGGTGCGGGCGTGGTCGTCGACCCACACCCCGGACGCCGAGTGCCCGCCGCACAGTCCGATCTCGGAGATGTGCATCTCGATGTCGTGGGTGCGGTAGTCGTGGCCGCGGTTGGCGTGGAAGGTGCCGCGGGTGGGCCGTTCGGTGGTGTGCAGGATGCCCTCCAGCTGGGAGAGCGTCTCGTCCGGCAGGTGGGTGGTCTTGAGGTAGATCGGGCCGCGCGCCGAGTCGATCTCCCGTTTGACCTCGGCCATCATCTGCCCCGACCAGTAGTCGCAGTCGACGAATCGCTCGCCGCCGTTGTTGACCTGGTAGCCGCCGAACGGGTTGGCGACGTAGGCGCAGGCGGGGCCGTTGTAGTCCTTGATGAGCGGGTTGATCTGGAAGCACTCCAGCCCGCTGAGCTCGGCTCCGGCGTGGTAGGCCATCGCGTACCCGTCGCCGGCGTTGGCGGGGTTCTCGTACGTGCCGTACAGGTAGCCGGAGGCGGGCAGGCCGAGTCGTCCGCACGGGCCCGTCGCCAGGACGACGGCTCCCGCGCGCACCACGACGAACTCCCCGGTGCGGGTGTTGAAGCCCACCGCGCCGACCGCGCGTCCGCCGGACGTCAGGACGCGCACCGGCATCACCCGGTTCTCGATCCGCACCCGCTCGCGGATGTTCTTGCGGCGCAGCACCCGGTACAGGACCTTCTTGACGTCCTTGCCCTCGGGCATCGGCAGCACGTAGGAGCCCGACCGGTGCACGCGCCGCACCGCGTACTCGCCGTGCTCGTCCTTCTCGAACTTGACGCCGTAGCCCTCCAGCCGTTTGACCATGGCGTACCCGCGGGTGGCCGTCTGCCAGACGGTCCGCTGGTCGACGATGCCGTCGTTGGCGCGGGTGATCTCCGTGACGTAGTCCTCGGGGGTGGCGATGCCGAGGATGACGGCGTTGTTGACGCCGTCCATGCCCATGGCCAGCGCTCCGGAGTGCCGTACGTGCGCCTTCTCCAGCAGCAGGACCCGCGCGCCGTGCTCGGCGGCGGTGATGGCCGCCATCGTCCCGGCGGTGCCGCCGCCGACGACGAGGACGTCGCAGGTCAGTTCGCTGCGTTCCGACAGTGCGGGGATCTGCATCAGGTGGTCTCCAGGGTCTGTGCGCCGAGCGCGGCCAGGACGCGGGCGCGCAGCGCGGGGTCGACGGACGTGCGGGGGCGGGGCACCTCGACGAGGTCGGCGAGCCCGCCGCCGCCCAGGACGGCGACGCGGTCGCCGAGCAGGAGCGCCTCGTCCACGTCGTGCGTGACGAACACGACGGTGGTGCTGGCGTTCCACACCTCGGTGAGCAGCCGCTGCATCTCGTGGCGGGTCTGGGCG
Source organism: Actinocorallia libanotica (assembly GCF_039525175.1). Lineage (NCBI taxonomy): Bacteria > Bacillati > Actinomycetota > Actinomycetes > Streptosporangiales > Thermomonosporaceae > Actinocorallia > Actinocorallia libanotica. The sequence goes on along the minus strand of NZ_BAAAHH010000004.1, from coordinate 264,733 downwards.
TCCAGGGCGCCGAACGGCTCGTCCATGAGGACGGCGCGCGGCCGTCCGGCCAGGGTCCGGGCGAGCTGGACGCGCTGGCGCTGCCCGCCGGACAGGTCGCGCGGCAGCCGCCGCTCCAGCCCGGCCAGGCCGACGCGGGCCAGCCAGTCGGCGGCGCGGGCGTTGCGCTCGGCCCGCGGCATCCGCCGGATCGCCAGCGGCAGGGCGACGTTCGCGCGGGTGCTGCGCCAGGGCAGCAGCGCGTCCTCCTGGAACATCAGCGCCCGGTCGGCGGAGGTGCTGCGGATCGGCTCGCCGTCGGCGAGCAGCTCGCCCGCGGCGACGGGCAGCAGCCCGGCCAGGGAGCGCAGCAGGGTGGACTTGCCGCAGCCGGACGAACCCGCGACGGCGAGGATCTCGCCCGCCGCGACGTCCAGGTCCAGGCCGGTCAGGACGGGCCTGCCGGCGTAGGCGAGGGCGAGGTCCTTGATCTGGAAGGAGAGTCCGCTCATGTGCGCGCCTCCGCGGGGAGCCATCGGGTGGCGCGGCGGCCGAGCAGCTCCACCGCGCCGGAGGTCAGGAAGCCCAGGAGCCCGATCGTGATGATCCCGACGAGCACTCCGGGGTAGTCGACGATCGTGTAGGACGCCCAGGTGCGGTAGCCGACGCCGAACCGGCCGGAGATCATCTCGGCGGAGATGAGGCAGATCCAGGCGACGCCCATGCCGACCGACAGGCCGCCGAAGACGCCCGGCAGGATCCCGGGCAGCAGCACGCCCGACAGCACCCGGATCCGGCCGCCTCCCAGGGTGCGCACCGCGTCCTCCCAGACGGGGGGCAGGGCGCGCACCGCGTGCCGGGTCGAGACCATGATCGGGAAGAAGGCGGCGGCGAAGGTGATGAACACGATGCCCTGCTCGCTCTGCGGGAAGAGCAGGATCGCGATCGGCACCAGCGCGATCGCCGGGACGGGGCGGGCCAGTTCGAACAGGGGCAGCAGCAGGTCGCCGGCCCGGCGGGAACGGGCCACGAGCGTGCCGAGCAGGCCGCCGAGGACGGCGGCGAGCACGAACCCGGTGAGGATGCGCACCAGGCTCTGGGCCAGGTCCTGGTAGTAGACGCCGGTGGTGAGCTGGCGGCCGAACTCCGCCAGCACGTCGCCGGGGCCGGGGAAGCGGTCGAAGCGCAGCAGGAACACCACGTCGTGCTCGGTCAGCAGGTACCACAGGCCGAGCGCCGCGAGCGGGGAGCCGGCGCGCAGCAGGAGCCTCACGCCGCCTTCACCGCCTCCGGGTAGGAGACGGGCGCGGTGCCGGAGTGGGAGGAGGCGTAGGCGTCGGCGTTCTCCTGGGTGGCGAACGGCAGGAAGGTGTCGCCGTCGCGGAGCCAGACGCTGTGGTCGGCGAACCAGCGGGTGCCGGTGAGCGCGTCGGGCACGTAGGCGGCGCGGATCTTCTTGCCGGAGTCCTGCGCTTCGCGGACCGCCTTCAGCAGGGCGTTCGGGTCGGCGGCGGGCCGGGTGCTCTGCTCGCCGTCCAGCCACAGCTCGCCGGCCTTGGCGGGGTCGCCGGGCAGGGCCGCTCCGTTGGTCGTCTTGGCGGTGTCGGCTTCGTAGTCCGGGCCGTAGGCGGCGCGGAGGTAGGTGTCGTTGAAGAACGACGGGACGTCCAGGGGCTTGTCCAGGACGCCGATCGACTTCAGGAACGGGACGTCCTGCTCGAACGCCTTGCGCTGGGCCGGCTTGATCGTCACGTCGAAGGTGGAGATGCCGTTGGGGCCGTTGTAGAGGTAGACGGTCTCGGGGGCCAGTCCCGTCTCCTTCGCGACGGACTCGGCGGCCTCGAGCGGGTGCTCGTGCAGGTAGGTCGTGGCCTGGATCTGCGCCTTGAGGAAAGCCTCGAGCACGTCGCCGCCTTCCTTGGCGAACTTCTGGCGGACGACGGTGCCGTGGAAGGTCGGCACGTTCAGGGAGCCGCCGTCGTACAGCAGGCGCGCCTGCCCGGCCTGGACGAGCTGGCCCGGCCAGGCGACGAACTGGGCGAGCGCGGCGACGCTCCCGGACTGCAGCGCCGACGCGCCGACCGAGGGCTGCTGGTTCTCGGTCGTGATGTCCTCGGCGGCGTCCAGGCCGAGCTTGTCCAGCGCCTGCACGAGGGTGCCGTGCCCGGCGGAGCCGACGCTGGCCGAGACGTTCCGGCCCTTGAGGTCGCGCAGGGTGCGGGCCTTGGAATCCGGGGCGACGACGACGCCGTTGAGGGCGCCGCGCAGGTTGTAACCGGTGACGGCGACGAGCTCGGTGCGCGCCTCGTCGCCCTGGGCCTGGGCGCGGGAGCCGTTGATGAGCAGCGGATAGTCGCCCATCGAACCGATGTCGATCTTCCCGGCGAGCATCTCGGCGGTGATGGGCGCGCCGGACTCGTAGTCCTGCCAGACGACCTGGTACCCGTCCCCGAGGTTCTTCTCGAAGTAGCCCAGCGAGCGCAGCAGCGTCCCGGCGGTCACGGTGTTGATGGTCTTGGACTGGTAGCCGACGACGACCTTCGTGCGTCCCTCGGCCGCCTCCCCGGCGACGGTGCAGGCCGAGGCGGCCAGGACGGGCACGAGGAGGAGGGCGAGCGCGGATCTCTTCATCGCTGGGGCCTTCTATCGCAGCAGGTAGGGGATGTTCACGGTGACGGCGCCCGTGGGGCAGCGGTCGGCGCACGGGCCGCAGTACCAGCACTCGTCCACGTACATGTGGGCCTTGCCGGTCTCGGGGTCCAGGGCCAGGGAGTCCAGGGGGCAGACGTCGATGCAGAGGGTGCAGCCCTCGATGCACAGGGCGGCGTCGACGGTGACCGGCACGTCCTGCCGGTGGGGGACGAGAGGCATCTACAGGCTCCTGTGGAGAGTGCCGCGCAGGGTGAGCCGGTCGCCGCGGAAGCGGATGAACTCCAGGTCGACCGGCCGGCCGTCGGCGAGGTGGGTGAGCCGCTCGACCAGGAGCGTCGCGGTGCCGCGAGGCGCTTCCAGGACGGCGGCGGAGTGCGGGTCGGCGTTGACGGCCTCGACGGACAGCTCGGCCCGGCCGAGCGGCCCCTTCAGCCGTTCGATCAGCACGAAGACGTCCTCGTGGACGAGGTCCTCCTTCAGCAGGGCGCGGCCCAGCTCCGGTTCGAGGTAGGTCTGGTCGAGGCTGAGAGGCACCCCGTTCAGGCGCCGCAGCCGCTCGAGGTAGACCACGGGCGAGTCATCGGGCAGCTCCAGCCGCGAGGTGATCGCGGGCGGCGGCGTGATGAGCCCCGACGCCCGCACCTCGTTGACGATCTCACCGTGCTCGTGGAGGGTCTCCCCCAGCCCGAGGAGCCGGTGCAGCCCGTGCGGCACCTTGCCCGTGGCCGTGACGACCGTCCCGACGCCCGGCAGCCGCTCGATGAGCCCTTCCGCGCGCAGGAGGTCCAGGGCGTCGCGGACGGCGTTGCGGGTCGTGCCGAACTCGGCCACGAGCCGCTCCTCCCTGGGCAGCACGCCGCTCTCGAACGCGCCGCGCCCGATCTGGCAGCGGAGCACGTCCGCCACCTGCCGGGCCCGGTCGGCCCGCAACCGCCGTCCGTCACTGAGGTCGTATGCGCTGGTCACGCCCAAAACCTATCAAGTCGATAGGGAAACTCAGATAACGGGGAGGTCACGCCACCCCGCACCCCCTCCCGGCCAGCACGTCCACCCGGAACTCCCCCACTCCCGCCACCCCCGGCACCGGATGAATCGCTTCCCCGCGCCTCGAACGGACGGGAGCATGAGGCCATGCGCTCCTACCGGCACCCCGAAGACCTCCGGTCGATGCAGGAACTCGCCCGGCGGATCTGGTCGCCCGCCAGCCACTGCCACATCGGCGACCTCGCCTGGGGACGGCGCCAGCACCTGGGCAGGGAACACGAATGGCCGACGGCCCTGTGGGAGGACGACGGCGAGGTCATCGCCTGGGGCTGGGCGCAGACCGCCGACTCCCTCAGCCTGCTCGTCGACCCGGCCCGGCCGGAGGCCGCCGACGAAGTCCTGCGCTGGTTCCACGACACGGCCGGCGAAGGGCCGCTCACCATCTCCGTCCTCGAACACGAGGAACACCTCATCACCGCGCTGGAACACCACGGCTACACCCGCGACGACACCGCGCCCGGCTACCGCTACATGCGACACGACCTCACAGGGCTCCCCGACCCTGTGCTCCCGGCAGGCTTCACGGCCCGTCCCGTCCACGGCCCGGAGGACGCCCCGCGTCGCGCGGCCGTCCACCAGGAGGCCTGGCACCCTTCCCGCGTCACCGCCGACAGCTACCGCTCGGTCATGGACACCTGGCCCTACCGGTCCGACCTCGACTGGATCGTCGAAACCCCCGACGGCGACTTCGCCGCGTCCTGCCTCATCTGGCTCGACGACCACCACCGCACCGGCGAACTGGAACCGGTCGGCACCGCGCCCCGCCACCGCCGCCGGGGCCTGGCCCGCGCCGTCTGCCTGGCAGCCCTCCACGCCCTCCGCGAAGCCGGTGCCATCCAGGCCATCGTCTATCCCCTCCAGGGAGACCCCGCCCACCCGGGTGCCTACCCGCTCTACGAGAGCCTCGGCTTCGTCCCCTACGCCCGCACCCTGACCTACGTCCGTGGCGAGCGCGTCAGGTGAGGCGGGCCGCCTCTTCCAGGAGGTAGCGGCGTTCGACCTCGTTGGCGGTGAGGTCGGCCGCCTCGCGGTAGAGGGAGGCCGCGTCGGACGTCGCGCCGGTCAGGCGCAGCAGGTGGGCGCGCACGGCGCGGGCGCGGTGCCGGACGAGGGGGTCGGTCTCCAGGCCGTGCCGGTGGTTCAGATCGTCCAGCAGGGCCAGCCCGCGGGCGGGGCCGTAGGCGTGTGCGACGGCGACCACCCGGCTCAGCCGCACCGGGGCGGTCGGGGTGAGGCGCTCCAGCCACAGGTACAGCACGGCGATCTGCGGCCAGTCCGTCCGCTCGGGCTCTCCAGCGGACGTGTGTACCGCCGCGATCGCCGCCTGGATCTGGTACGGGCCGTGCTCGCGGCGCGGCCACACCGCGTCGATCAGCGCCACGCCCTCGTCGGCCAGCGCCTGGTCCCAGCGGGCGCGGTCCTGGGCGTGCAGCGGCACCAGCGCCTCGTCGCGGCCGGTGCGCGCCGGGCGGCGCGCCTCGGTGAGGAGCATCAGCGCCAGAAGACCGGACGCCTCGGCGTCCTCGGGACGGGCGGCGTGCAGCATGCGGGCGAGCCGGATCGCCTCGGCCGTCAGGTCGACGCGGGTCAGCGCGGCTCCCGCCGACGCGGTGTAGCCCTCGTTGAAGATGAGGTACAGGACCTTCATCACCACCGCCGTCCGCCGCGGCAGGTCGGCCTCCTCCGGCGGGGTGAAGCGGGCTCCGGCGCGTACGAGCCGCTGCTTGGCGCGGCTGATGCGGGTGCCCATCGTCGCTTCGGTGGTGCCGTGGGCGTGTGCGATCTCCGCGGTGGTCAGGCCTCCCACCGCCCGCAGGGTCAACGCCACCTGGTCGGACGGGCTCAGCGCCGGATGGCAGCACAACAGCAGCAGGGTGAGGCTGTCGTCCACCGCCGAAACCGGACCGGTGCCGCGCGAGGGGTCGGCCATCGCCAGATCGGTGACGCCCGCCTCCAGCTCGCGGCGGTGCCGCGCCTGGTCCGAACGCAGCAGGTCGACCATGCGGCGGTAGCCGACCCGGATCAGCCAGCTCCGCGGATCGGCGGGCACCCCGTCCGCCTCCCAGGTCCGGCCGGCCGCCAGCAGCGCCTCCTGCACCGCGTCCTCGGCCACGTCGAAGCGCCCGAAACGCCGCACCAGCGCGCCGAGCACCTGCGGCGCCTCGGCGCGCAGCAGGTGCTCGATCCGCGCGCTCACGCCGTACCGGCCCGGACCGTACGGACGGTCACGCGGTGAACTCCGCACCCATGATCGGCCGGATCTCCACCGGTTCGCCGAGCGCCGCGACGATCCGCGAGGCGATCTGCACCGCGCGCTCGTGCCCCGACACATCGATCACCGCGAAGCTCGCCAGCACCTCCTTCAGCTCGGCGAACGGCCCGTCGGTGGCCACGACACCGTCCGGCACGGGCCGCACGGTCGTGCTGACCGCCGGATGGCCCAGTCCCTCGGTCGACACGAGCTCGCCGGTCTCGCGCAGCTCCCGCTCGAACTCCTGGTAGGCGGCGAACGCGGCCAGCGCCTCAGGCGTGGGCGCGTCCGCGGTCGCGGCATCCCACGCCGCCGCGGGCGTGTAACCGAGCAGCAGGTACTTCATGGCATCTTCCCTCGTCGTTTCCGTCCGGGTCAGCGTATTCAGGCCGTGCGCGCCAGCCGCAGCGCCAGCACGGTCGTCCAGGTGAAGGCGACCAGCCCGTTCACCGCGATCTGGATGCTCATGTGCTCGGTGGACATCGGCATCAGCAGCACCAGCGCCGCCGCCCCGCTCAGCACCGCACCCGGCACCCGGCGCTGCCGCGCCTCCCGCACGGCCAGGACGATCGCCGCGACGGCCAGCGCGGTGAAGGAGACGACGGCCGAGGCCGAATGCGCGATGCCGTGCCAGGACATCTCCGCGACCGGCCCGTCGGGTGTACCAGCCGGGAACCCGTTCTCCGGGTCCATCGGGAACACCCCGGCCGCGATCATCCCGAGGCCGAAGACCGCGACCAGCGGCGTCAGCGCCCGCCGTCCCGTTCCCTCCGTGATGGTGCGCGCGATCCCGGCGGCCAGGGCCAGCCCGCCCAGGCCCGCGAGCGTGAACGCGGCGATCTGGATCCAGCCCAGGTCGCCGGTGGCCAGCAGGCTGATGGGGTGCCGGGTGATGTCGAAACCGTCCCGGGTGACCGCTTGGGCCGCGGCCGCGGCGAAGAACACCGGTCCGGCGAGCGCCCCTGCCGTCAGCAGGTGCCGGGTGCGGTGGGTGGTGGCGGTGCGCATGTCTCCTCCTGAGTGGTCGTACGCCGGATACCTCGGAGCGGAAGTCCGGCTTCGGACACTCTTGGGAAGTGATCCATGCCACATGATCGAGGTGTCGAGACGGGCGCGGCGGCACCGAGGTACCTGGTGCAAGAACGAAGACGACACAGGAGGACGGCATGACCGCCAACAACAACAACGACGACCGGACCGCGGGCGGACCGAGCGAGGCCCTGCGGGCGCTGGACCGCCTCACGGGGACCTGGCGGATCTCCGGCGGCGCCGAGGGAACCGTGCGCTACGAGTGGATGCCCGGCGGGTTCTTCCTGCTCCAGCACATCGACCTCGTCCAGGACGGGGAGACCGTCACCGGACTGGAGGTGATCGGCTGCCTCAAGCCCTTCGGCGAGCCGCCCGGCACCGACGTCGTCTCCCGCTTCTACGGCTCCGACGGCAGCACCCTCGACTACGTCTACGAGCTGACCGGCGACACGCTGACCATCTGGGCCGGTGCCAAGGGAAGCCCCGCCTACTACGAGGGGACCTTCAGCCCCGACGGAACCACCGCCACCGGCGCGTGGGTCTACCCCGGCGGGGGCGGCTACGCCTCCACGATGACGCGCGTCTGACACCGGTCCGGTGGTCGACACCCGCCCACCGCTTCGCCGGGACGCACCCGTACGGCCCGGGCCGTCGAGGAACCCGGCGGAGCGGTGGGGCGGGTTGCCGCCATGTCGTGGGGCTCGCCGGTCCTCATCGTGTCCCTAGCCCTGTACCCCAGTCAATCCTTGGGTTTTCTTGCGTTGCCCTTAGGGATAGCTTGGGGCTCGTGACACTGGACGATCTGCGGGTGTTCGTGGCCGTGTGCGAGGCGGGGAGTCTCAGCGCGGTCGCCCGCGACCTGGCGTGCACGCAGTCGGCGGTCAGCCAGCACGTGAAACGGCTGGAACGGGAGACCGGAACGGCGCTGGTGGAGCGGCACGCGCGTGGCGTCGTCCCGACCAGGGCCGGGCAGGTGCTCTACGAAGCGGCCCAGGGCGGGATCACCTCCCTTGACGCCGCGCTCCGCCACCTGGGCGAGCTGCGCGACGGCCGTAGCGGCGCGGTGCGGATCACCACGGGCGGCGTCACGGTCCGGCACTTCATGGCCGGCACGATCCCGTTGTTCCGCAGCCGTCATCCGGAGATGACGCTGGAGTTCCGCTCGGCGCACTCGACCCGCCGCTGTATCGAGCTGCTCCACAACGGCTGGGCCGACCTGGCCTGGATCACCTTCGACGAGCCGCTGCCGGGCATCGAGCAGCGCCCGGTCCTCGACCTGCCCTGGGTGCTGGTCGTGCACGCCGACGACCCGCTGGCCGAACGGGCGTCCATCGACCCCGCCGCGCTCGCCGGGATCCGCTACATCGCCCACCCCGACAACTCCGCCTCCCGTCGCCGCCTGGAAGAGGACTTCGTCCGCCTCGGCGTCCGCCCGCCCGCCCCGGTGTGCACCGCCGACTGGGACACCGCCGTCCTCTTGGCCGAACTGGACGTCGGCCACGCCGTCCTCCCCGCCCTCCCCCTCCTGCTCCCCCACTCCGGAACCCCCCTGCGCACCGTCCCCATCCCCGACCTCACCCCGCTCACCGTCGGCTGGGCCGCCCGCCGATGGCAGACCCTCAGCCCCCCGGCCGCGGAGTTCGCCTCCCTGGTCACCCGCCAGCTGACCGGATGACCAATTTCGACACGGCACGAGCCGTGCCGTTAGGATGACGGCAGAGCACCTTGGTCAGCGACGGAACGAGGACGTCCATGCGCAAGCTCGTGTACTACATCGCCTCCAGCGTGGACGGCTTCATCGCCGGTCCCGACGGCGCCGACCCCAGCGGTCCCGACGGCTTCTGGCCGATCCCCGACGACTACGCGCGGCACATCATCGCCGTCTACCCCGAGACCCTGCCCGGACCGGCACGGCAGGCCCTGGGCGTCACCGACCCCGGCACCCGTTTCGACACCATCCTGGAAGGGCGCAACTCCTACGAGATCGGCCTCAAGGCGGGCATCGCCGACGCCTATCCCCACCTGCGCCATCTGGTGTTCTCCCGCACTCTGACCGAGTGCCCGGCTCCGGCCGTCGAACTCGTCGCCGACGACCCCGTCACCACCGTGCGCGAGCTCAAGAAGCAGGACGGCAAGGACATCTGGCTGGTCGGCGGAGGCGCGCTGGCGGGCGCCCTCTATCCGGAGATCGACCGGCTCATCGTCAAGCTGGCACCCCTGACCATGGGCATCGGCATCCCCCTGTTCGGCCGCGAAGCCGTCTTCGAGCCCCACGTCTGGCAGCTCACCGACCACACGGCGCTGGACAGCGGAACGCTCATCCTCACCTACGACCGCGCCCCCGGCGAACAAGGTCCGGCCTGACCACACCGCTGAACGGACGTGCCGCGTCCGGCGGAGGCCCGGAGCCTCCGCCGACTCGCCGCACCCGTCCGGTCACGAGGACGTGACCGCCCGCGTACCGGAGGCCGCCGACCCGGGGCGGCCGCCCTTCAGCCAGGGCATGGAGCCCGGCTTCCGGGCCTCGCGGCGGATCTTCGACACCCCGAACCTGCAGGTCATCTCCTTGTACGCCGCGCCGAGCCGACCGCTGAAGTAGACGTTCAGCGGGGTGTCGTCCCTGCGGGAGAACTGCCGCACACCGGCGTTCCGGCCGAGGCTGATGCACGACCCGACGAAGGCCACGTCGATCGCCGCGGGCGCCGCCCCCTCGATACGGCTCAGCACGGTTTCGGCGGCCTGCGCGCCCAGCGGCGCAGCGATCTGGCAGCTCATCCGCAGTGGCCGGCCCGACGGCGCGGCGGCGTCACCGGCCGCGACGACGCGGTCGTCGTCGATGCTGGTCAGCGTCTCATCGGTGATCAGCCGCCCGAGTTCGTCGGTGCGCAGTCCGCTCGCCGACGCCAGCTCCGGCGCACCGAAGCCGGCGGCCCAGACGACCAGCGCGCTCGCGCGCACCGTACCGTCGGCGAAGACGACCGCGTCCGGCCGGACCTCGGTGACCGTGTCGCCCTGCAACACGGTGACCTCGTGCCGGGACAGCCATGCGGCCATGGAACGGCGGGCCGACCCGCTCAGCGAGGGCGCCAGGGTCCCGCCGCACACCAGCGTGACCTTCCGTCCCCGCTCGGCCAGTTCGGCCGCGGTCTCGACGCCGGTCAGCCCGCCGCCGACCACGGTGACCGGGGCGTCGGGCCGCAGCTCGTCCAGCCGGGCGCGCAGCCGCTGCGCGGACTCCAGCTCGGCGATGGAGACGGCGAACTCCGCCGCTCCCGGCACCGACTCCGGTACCGCTCCGGTGCTGCCGACCGCGTAGACGAGGTAGTCGTAGTCCAGCGTGCGGCCCGAGGCCAGTCGGACGGTGCGGGCGAAGGCGTCGATGCGCGTGGCGCTGTCGACGACCAGGTCGACGCCCTCGCCCAGCAGCTCGCCGTAGTCCAGCGTGGCCTCGCCGGTACCGGCCGCGAACTGGTGCAGCCGGATGCGGTCGACGAACGCCGGGCGGGGGTTGACCAGGGTGATCTCGACGTCGTCGCGCTTACGCAGGCGGTTGGCCGCGATCGATCCGGCGTAACCGCCGCCGATGACGACGACCTTGTGGGACGGGTGAGCGATCATGGTGCGGGTTCCTTCGCGTTCTGAACGGTGTCTCGTTCATCCGACAAAGCACCGGACCAAAAAGTGAGGCGGTGCGCCGCGACCTCACCTTTCGCGGCGCTGTCCTGTCGAACAAGGAGGAAGGACACGACAGAGGGAGCCGACCATGACCGACCGGTCCGAGCGATCCGCACGATCCGCGCCGCGAGACGGCGGGCGCGATCCGGCCCTGAGCGCGATCATGGGCGAACGGCGCGGGCTGATCAACCTCGCGTACCGGCTCCTCGGTTCCCTGACCGACGCCGAGGACATCGTCCAGGAGACCTACGCCCGCTGGTACACCCTGTCCCCGCGGCAGCAGGAGGCCATCGACTCGCCGGGCGCCTGGCTGAACAAGGTCGCCGGCCGCCTGTGCCTCAACGTGCTCTCCTCGGCGCGCGTCCGGCGGGAGACCTACGTGGGCGAGTGGATCCCCGAACCGCTGCCCGAACCCGCGGAGTGGACCGGCGGGGCCACCGCCGACCCGGCCGACCGCGTCACCCTCGACGAGTCGGTCAACATGGCCTTCCTCGTCGTGCTCGACGCGATGACCCCGGCCGAGCGCGTCGCGTTCATCCTGCACGACGTCTTCCGCTACCCCTTCGCCGAGGTGGCCGAGATCGTCGGCCGCACCCCGGCGGCGTGCCGCCAACTGGCGTCCTCGGCCCGCCGCCGCATCCGCGCCGCCGAGGTCCCCGCAGCCGCGGCCTCGGCGCAGGCGGGCATCGTCAGGGACTTCAAACGGGCATGGGAGGCCGGAGACATCGACGCCCTCATCGGCCTCCTCGACCCCGGCGCCACCGCGATCGCCGACGGAGGCGGGCTCGTCAGCACCGCCCTCCATCCGATCGAGGGCGCCGAGCGGATCGTCCGCGCCCTGCTCCGCCTCTCCGGCAGGCTGCACGGCCTGACGATCCTGGAGCGCACGGTCAACGGAATGCCCGGTCTCGTCGTCCAGCAGGACGGCGCCACCGTCACCGTGGCGGCGTTCCAGGTCGAGAACGAGCGCGTCAAACGCATCTGGGCGGTCCGCAACCCCCGCAAGCTCCGGTCCTGGAAGGCGGATCCTCAGCCCTGAGACCTGTCAGGGCCCCGGCCCGGCCGACGGGTCCTCCGTCAGCCGGGCCGGGCCTGCCAACGGGGCGCGCTTCGGAGCCCCGCACTCCGACGACGGCTCCATCAGCGGTCAGGGAATCAGTTCCCGCGCGGTCGCCCGGGACCGGGAAGGGTCAGCGCGAACACCGCGCCCAGCAGCGGGAAGACCGCGAGGACGCCGACCACGCCGGTGAGCTCCATGGACTTCGCGAGGGCGCCCGCGGCTGCGGAGCCGACGCCGCCGCCGACGAAGAACGTCAGGTTCAGCAGGGACACCGCGCCGCCGCGCTGCTGCGGCGCGATGCTCGCCGAGAGAAGCTCGGTGGTCACCAGCTGGGTGACCGCGAATGCCGCGAACCCGGTCGAGGCACCGGCTATGACCAGTACCGGGGCACCGTCTGCGAACGGCACCGAAGCGAGCAGAACGGCACAGGCGAGCGCGGTCACCATGAGCAGCACGCCCGCCCTGCCGTCCCTCCTGCTGGCGGCATACCGGGAGAGCGCTGCACCGAGGACGGCGCCGGGCAGCAGCCACAGGCCGATGGAGAGCACGCTCCAGTCGTGCTCACGCACCAACAGCTGCGGCACCGCGTACATCGCGCCGAACAGTCCCGCGTACACGCCCGCACCGGTGAGAGCCGCCCGTACGAACATGGAGTCACCGACAATGGAGCGCGGTACGAAGCTCTCGGGCACCCGCACCGTACGCACGACCAGGCCCGCTCCGGCGAGTACCAGCAACACGGCGGTGACGGTCACCGTACCGACGGACAGGGACAGCGCGGAGGACTGGATGAGGATCAGGAATGACGCCGCCGTCGCGGTGAGCAGCAGCGCGCCCCCCAGGTCGAGGGAACGGCCCGAGCCCGGGCGTGCGGCGGTCTGACGCAGCACCAGCGGTAGCGCGAGCAGCGACAACGCCGGAAGGACGAGCGTCAGCCGCCAGGTGAGCCACTCGGTGACCACTCCGCCGGCGAGTGTCGCACCGGCCGAGAAGACCGACATCACGGCACCGAAGATCGCGAGGATCCCGGGCCGCCGGTCGGGTGGGGACGACGCGGCGAGGGCGAGCGCGACGGACGACATGGCGCCGGAGCCCGCGGCGAGCAGGAACCGGCCCGCCACCAGGACGCCGATGTGCGGGGCGGTGAGGCAGACCACGGCTCCGGCGGCCAGCAAGAGCCCGCCGGTCAGGAGGACGAACCGGATGCCACGGGCGTCGGCGGCCCGCCCGGCCAGCGCGGTGCCGATGCCGAGTGCGAGGGCGTGGGCGGTGAGGACCCAGGCCACGGCCGAGGGGCTCGCCTCCAGTGCGCGGGCGACCTCGGGCAGGGCCACACCGGCGGCGGTCACGCCGAAGATGACGGGGCCGAACAGGGCGCCCAGGCGCAGGCCAGTGGAGCGGACACCCGGCGCGGCGGCGGGCGTTGCGGTCGTGGGCGGCGCGGCGGCGGGCGGCGCCGTCGTACTCGCCCGGACCGACGGGTTCTCGGTGGTCATGATGATCTCCGTTCTGGCCCGGTCAGACGCTGTCTGCGCAGCCGGGGACGATGTTGTGGGTGAAGCGGAAGCGGTTGTCCGGGTCGTACCGCTGCTTGATCCGGGTGAGCCGCTCGTACGTCTCGGGCTCGTACAGGCGCCGGACGTCGCCCGCCTCGTCGGGTCCGGCCAGGAAGTTGACGTAGGAGCGTCCGGTCCCCCACGGCTCCAGGGCGGACAGGACGGCCTTCACCGGGTCGGACGGACCGGCCGGCGGGGAGACGGTGGTCAGCGTGAAGGCGGCGTCGCGGTTGCCGACGGCGTTCGGCACGGGCGACGGGCGTCCGACGGCACCGCCGAGGTGACGCAGCTCGACCATGAAGGCCGGGCAGCCGGTGCCGGGCCCGGCGACCTCCAGGAGCCGCTGCACGGCTGCCTCGTCGAGAGCGCGCAGCAGGATGGACCGCTCGTGGTAGGAGAACGGATCCACCGGGTCCATGTGGATCTCGCTGACGGCGGTGTAGGGCATCTCCCGCACGGTGTCGAGGACGGTGGGTGCGACGGCGCGCAGCGGCGCCAGCAGCTTTTCCCCGTGCTCGGACGAACCGAGGAAGGCGATGCGGATGTGGACGGTGAGCCGGCCGCGCAGGGGTTCGGGGACGGACGGGGCGTCGGGCAGACGCAACAGCGCCAGCGAGGAGGTCAGCTCCTCCGGCAGGTCCGTCGTCCAATGACGCCAGGCGTCCAGCACCGGCCGCGCCGCGTCGGCCGCGAAGAACAGTCCGCCGCCGTAGAGCGTGGTGACGGGGACCAGGCCGAATTCGATGGCGGTGACGACACCGAAGTTGCCCTTACCGCCGCGCAGCGCCCAGAACAGGTCGGAGTTCTGGTGCCGGGTGGCCGTACGTGGCTCCCCCTCGGCCGTGACGACGTGGATGCGGGTGACGCGGTCGGCGGCGTAACCGTAGCGGCGGGCGAGCGGTCCGAGGCCGCCGCCGAGGGTGTAGCCGACGACGCCGACCAGCGGGGAGGAGCCGTTGAGCGGGGCGAGGCCGTGGCGGGCGGCGGCTTCGATGACCTGGTGCCACCGGGTGCCCGCTTCGGCGCGGGCGACGTGGGCGACCGGGTCCACGGCGACCGCGTTCATCCGCCGGGTGCTGATCAGCATCCCTCCGTCGGCGGTCGCCGCCACGCCGTGTCCGGTGGCCTGTACGGCGACGGGCAGGCGGTGCCGGGCCGCGTACCGCACCGCCTCCCGGACGTCGTCGGCGTTCTCGACGGCGACGACCAGGGCGGGCCGGTGGACGCCGATCGCGTTGAACGGGGCGAGCTCCGCATCCCAGCCGTCCTCGTCGGGGGTGAGCACCGCACCGCCGATCCGGTCGGCGAGATCGGAGTGTGAAAGGGACATGTCAGGGCCTTCCTCGTGGTCCAGGTGACGCGGAGCCAGTCTGCGGAGCGGGGACCGGCGCTCCCATCCCTCAATTGGGGGGAGTGCCGGCCGAGCCCGGCGGAATACCTTTGCGTGCTCGGCCGGTTGGCCATCGTGAGTCCCGTTACGCGTCCCGGAGGTCCGCCATGCCGCAGTCCGCGCTCGCCGCCGGTCCCGGGCGCAGTGAGCTGCTGGCTCGAGTGGAGCGCGCGCCGGACGCGCTGGGAATGTTCGCCGCCGCTTCCGCCCAGCTGCACCGGATCCTGCCGTTCGACGCCGCGGTGTGGCGGGTGACGGACCCGGAGACCGGCATCATGACGGCCCCCGTTCACACGGAGAACATCAACGAGATCAGCTGCGCCGCCTACTGGGAGCTGGAGCTCTTTGCGGAGAGCGTGAATCTGTACAGCGAGCTCGCGCAGTCGCCGGTCCCGGTGGCCGGGCTACGGGAGTCGACCGGCGGGCGGCCCGGATGCAGCGCCGTCTACCAGGACTTCATGCTTCCGCGCGGACTGCACGACGAGCTTCGCGTGGTGCTCAGGGTGGGCGGGCGTCAGCAGGGCACCGTGAGCCTGTTCCGGGCCCGGGGCCGCACGGCGTTCGACGCCGCGGACACGGCGTTCGTCGGCTCCCTGGTGACTCCGCTCGCCAGGCGGCTGCGTTCGTACGCGGAACCGCGGCCGACCGGTCGCGTGCCGTACGCCCTGGGAGCGTCGGACGGTCCGGGTCTGCCGGGCGGCCCGGGCCTGCCGGATGGGCCGGGACTGCTGCTGTTCGACCCGTCGGGGAGGCTGCTCTCGGTCAACGACGAGGCCCGGCGTTATCTGAGCGAGCCGTCGGACGGGCCGTCCGAATCCACCGGGCTGGGCGTGCGGCTGCCGGCATGGGTGCACGGCATCTCGGCGAAGGCGCGCGCGGCCGCACACGAGCGGGACCGTGGCACCGCCCGGATCCGGTTGCGCACCCGCGGTGGGCACTGGATGGTGTGCCATGCCACCTGTATGCGGCAGGCGGACGGCTCGCCGGGCGGGACCGCCGTGGTCCTCGAACCGGCGAAGGCTTCGGACGTGATGCCGCTGGTGGCCGACGCCTACGAGCTGTCGGAGCGGGAGGTGGAGGTGACGCGGTGCGTGGCCCGAGGCCTGTCGACCGAGAAGATCGCGCATCTGCTGTTCCTCTCGCCGCACACGGTGCGCGACCACATCAAGGCGATCTTCGAGAAGACGGGGGTCTCCTCACGTGGCGAGCTGGTGAGCCTCCTCTTCATCGACCACTACAGGCCCGCCCTGACAGCCGTCCAGGAGGAGAACGAGTTCGCATCGATGACGAAGCGGTAGCGCACGTCTCCGCGGCTTGGCCGAGAGGTCGGAGAGGCCACCGCTGCGGGTGTCGCGCGGCGATCACCATCGGAACGCACGCCATGCGGCGGTGGCCTCTCCGGTGCCTACGGGTCTTCGGCGTCCACGGATCTTCCGGGGTTCAGGTCAGAAGGTCGGCCAGGGCGCGGGTGCGGTCGGGGTGACGGAGCTTGCGCATGCCCTGGCGTTCGATCTGGCGGATGCGTTCGCGGGTCAGGCCATAGCCGCGGCCGATCTCGTCGAGGGTCTTGGGGCGGTCGTCGTCCAGCCCGAAGCGCTGGGAGATCACGGCCGCCTCCCGTTCGGTCAGGGTGGCCAGCGCGGTGTCCAGGTAGTGGCGCAGCAGGGACGCGGCCACCTCGTCGGCGGGGCCCGGGGCCTCGTCGGGGACGAGGTCGCCCAGCTCGGCGCCGCCGTCCTCGGCCAGCGGGGTGTGCAGCGAGGCCGGCGGCACATCATGCCGCAGCACCTGCTCGACCTTCTCGACGGGCAGGTCGAGCACGGCGGCGATCTCGGCGGGGGTCGGCTCCCTGCCCTGCTCGCTCAGCAGGGAGCGACGCGTGCGGGACACCCGGTTGAGGACCTCGACGAGATGCGCGGGAAGCCGGATCGTCCGGCTCTGGTCGGCCAGGGCGCGGCCGATGGCCTGCTTGATCCACCAGGTGGCGTAGGTGGAGAACTTGAACCCGCGCCGGTGGTCGAACTTCTCCACCGCGCGCATCATCCCGATGGTGCCCTCCTGGACGAGGTCCAGCAGGGGCAGGCCCTCGCCCACGGCGTAGCGCTTGGCGATCGAGACGACCAGCCGGAGGTTCGCCCGGATCATGTGGTCCCTGGCGCGCTCACCGTCCGCCGCGATCTCCTCCAACTCGCTCCGCTCGGCGGCGGTGAGCTCCTCCGCGTCGAGACGGTGCCGGGCCCGGACGCCTGCTTCGATGCGCTCTCCCAGCTCCACTTCCTGCTCGGCGGTCAGCAGCGGGGTGCGACCGATCTCCCTGAGGTAATCGCGCACCGGGTCGGCGGCGCGGGTGTCGGTGGCGGTGTGAGCGGCAACGGTCAAGAGGGAGGTCCCTTCTCCGGAAGACTGACGGTCCTAAATTTATGTCCGACCCATCCATATGTCAAACTTATTTTTAGGACGAACCTAGATATACTCGTGGCATGAGCACACGACCGATGGGCCTGCGGGAGCTGAAGAAGCGGCAGACGAGAGAGACCATCTCGCACCAGGCCACCCGGCTCTTCCTGGAGCGGGGCTTCGACCACGTGACGATCGCCGAGGTCGCGGTGGCCGCGCAGGTCGCCAAGATGACCGTCACCAACTACTTCCCCCGCAAGGAGGACCTCGCCCTCGACATGCACGACGTCTTCGTGCGGCTCCCCGCCCAGACCGTGCGGGAACGCGGCCCGGGAGAGTCGGCACTGGCCGCGCTGCACCGCGCCTACCTGTCGGCCGTGGCCGACCAGGACCCCGTCATCGGCTTCTCCGGCCCGGAGTTCGCCCGGATGATCGTTGAAAGCCCCGCCCTGACGGCCCGCCTGCGCGAATTCCACGACGACCGCGAGAAGGCGCTGGCCGCCGTCCTAGCCGAGGAGACCGACGCCGATCCCGACGACATCACTCCCCGCGTCGCCGCAGCCCAACTGGCCGCCGTCCACCGCCTGCTCTTCGAGGAGACCCTGCACCGCACCGTCCAGGGCCACGACAACGACGACATCTCCCGCACCCTCACCGAACACGCCCGGACCGCCTTCGGCTCCCTCGAACCCTCCCTCGCCGACTACGCCATCCGAGAGGAGCACACATCCCCGCCCCCCGGCTCGCCCATGTGACGCGTGTCCGTCCCCTCCGGACCCGGAACACCTGCGATCCAGGCCATGCCCCGTGAGAACCGCGAGGAGGCTCGGTGCAGGAGTCGGCGCCAAGAGGTCGCGTGGACAGGTGCTCCTGACGCACCGGCGGGGTAATAGCGGCCGCTGCTAGGCTGAACAACATGTCAGCCGCATCGTGCTCGGCCGCTTGCGCGGCAGTGACCAGGACGTTCCGCTAGCGGCGGGACGTTCGACTCACAGCATCACCCACCTGGAACGTCCAGCCGCTTCGTGATCAGTCCGGAGCGGCATTCGTGCTGCTCGGAAACTCTTCAGAGCGACGGAGCATCCGGTGCTTTCAGGCACTTCCTCTTCCCGCGGGCAAGGCCCGTCTCCCACACGCGCGCGGCTCGTGTTGTGCGCGATGTCCATGCTGCAGTTCCTCATCGCGGTCGACGTGACCGTGGTCAACATCGCGCTGCCCTCGATCGGCGCTGATCTCGGCGTCGACGGCCACTCGCTGACCTGGGTGGTGGTCGGCTACACCATCACCGGCGGCGGGCTGCTGATGCTCGGCGGCAGCCTCGGCGACCTGCTGGGCCGAAGTCGCACGCTGCTGGTCGGCACGGCCTTGTTCGCCGCGGCGTCGCTGCTGGCGGGCCTGGCCCCCTCGTTCCCGGTCCTGGTGGTCGCGCGCCTTGCCCAGGGGGCCGGCGAGGCCATCGCGCTGCCCGCCGCGATGGCCACCATAGTGCTGATGTTCCCCGAGGGCCCACGCCGGTCGCGGGCCCTGAGCGTGTGGGCCGCGGTCGCCAGCTGCGGGCTGGTGCTCGGGTTCGCCCTCTCAGGAGTCATCACCGCCCACCTGGGCTGGCGCTGGATCTTCCTGATCTCGGTGCCCTTCACCCTGGTCGTGCTCGTGGCCGCGCTCGTGCTCGTCCAGGCCGACCGGCCCGCTTCCCGTGAACGGGCTCGGCCGGACCTGCCGGGCGCGCTCCTGCTGACCGCGTGCCCGCTGCTGTTCGCCTACGCCGCGGTCGAGGCCGGTGAACCCGGGACGAGCGCGTGGGTGAGCCTGGCGGCGCTGGCCGGTGCGGTGCTGGCCGCCGCCGGGTTCGTGCGGGTCGAGTCGAGGTCCCCCGCCCCGCTGGTGCCGCCGGCCTTCTTCGCCGACCGTGCCCGGGTGCGGGCGAACCTGACGACGATGCTGCTCAGCGGGTCGTTGTCGACCTCGTTCCTGCTGTTCACGTTCTACCTGCAGGATCGTCTCGGAATCGGTCCGCTGGGGGCCGGACTCACGATGCTGCCGTTGGCCGTCGCGCTGATCGCGGCCTCGGTTCTCGTGCCCCGGCTGCTGGGCGGCTGGGGAGCACGCACGTGCGTGCTGGCAGGTCTCGGAGCCGCTGCGGGCGCGATGACGGTGATCGCGTTCGTGGCGGCCCTGGACGCCGGGGCGGCGTGGCTGCTTCCGGCGATGCTGCTGATCGCCGCCGGGATGGGCTTCGGGCTGGTCGGGCTGCAGTACATCGCGGTCGGCGGAACGACCGATGAGGACGCCGGGATCGCCTCCGGAGTCCAGCGGGCAGCCGACCAGCTCGGCGGGGCCGGCGGTGTAGCGGTCCACGTGGGCATCGGGTTCTCTCCCGCCGTGCACGCGGGTGACCCGTTCCTGATCGCAGCGGTGCTCGCGATCGGCGGGCTGGCCGTCGGGGCCGTGGTCATCAGCCGCTCCCCGGCCACCGAGGTGCAGGCGCCGGCCGAGTAGGAGACCGCGCCGCCACGCACCAGCCGTCCGGCAGCGGCGTGGCGGCGCGCCCCTGTCCCCTCGCTCCGCCATCGATCACGTGCCCGTACTCCCCACCTTCATCGCCGACCCTCCGTGGGAGCACTTCCAGGTGCTCCCACCTGAACGAACCGTCGTACGCCCGCTGGGCTGCCACAGGTCCCGCATTCCGGACCGGATCGTCTTCGACGAGCTTTCGGCCCGCCTCGTCCTCGGTCGACAGGGTTGACAGGGTTGCGGCCCGCGTTCTCTCCTTTGCACGATGGCGGCACCCACCAGCAGCACACGGACGAGTCCTGCTCAGGCACGACGATGCGCGCCCGGCGCGACGAATGGATCAGCGCAGGTGCCTTCGTATGCCTCCACCGCCTCGCGCTGGAGGCATACGACCAGGCCATCGGCCTCGACCGGCGCCACCTTGTGGTCGACGGATGCAGTGCCAAGGCACCGTGCGAAGGAGAGAACACGGCCGCGATCCTGTCAACCCTGTCGACCGCGGCAGGTCAGGCCTCAAGGGATCCGTGCTCGTGGACGGCAGCGGTATTCCGATCGGGTGGGTCCTGGCCGGAGCCCGTCGAAACGACTCCCGTTCCCGCTCCTGCCTGCGGCGCACCAGCGTCCGCGTCGCCTATGGGTCCCTCGACACGATGTCCCGTCACGCTCCTGGCGCTCGGGATGCGCGCGGGAGTGGAGAACCCGGCAGATAGGAAGCCATAACGCCCGCATGGCCTGCATGTGACGGCCAGGTGAGATCCTGACAATCTACGTGACCAGCCGTTAACGTACAGTTACCCAGGGAATGTAGTCGACATGGCACTGTACGTGAAGTTCACCAAGCTGGAATGCGTCGCTCAGAACGAGCGCCACGGCGACGAGCCCTACCTGAAGTGGAAGGAGACCGGCACCAGGATCTGGGGCTGGACCCCCGACAACGAGGGCGTCATCGGCACGACCTGGGACCTGACCAAGGACCTGGGCTGGCAGGAGAAGCCGGTCCCGCTGATGCCGGTCTCCTCCGACTCGGTCATCGAGCTGTGGGAGTACGACCCCGACACCGCGGACGACTTCCTCGGCTTCTCCGAGATCCCCACCGCCGCCACCCCCGAGAAGACCTACACCCTGCGCGGCGACGACGCCGAGTACAAGCTCACCTACAAGGTGGTCGACATCTGAACCGTGCCCACCGCGGACCGGCGTCGCCCATACGGCAGAACCCCCTCGCTCCAAGGACCCCGGCGAGGGGTTCTGCCGTATGGGCGACGGCCCGTTTCTGCCGTGTCCCGCTGGCGGCTGAGGAGCGGGGTGGTCGCTGTGCCGGTCAGGGGGCGGGGACCACCAGGCCGGCGTCGTAGGCGAGGATGACGAGCTGGATGCGGTCGCGGGCGTCGAGCTTGGTGAGCAGCCGGTTGAGGTAGGTCTTGGCGGTGGCGACGCTGATGCAGAGGCGGTCGGCGATCTCGGCGTTGGACAGGCCGCCGCCGACCAGGGTCAGCACCTCCCTCTCCCGGTCGGTGATACCGGTGAGGGGCTTCGCCGGGCGGGAGGGCGTGGTGGTCGAGGGACGGCTGACGAACTCCCTGATGAGCCTGCGGGTGACGCTCGGGGCGATCAGCGCGTCGCCTGCGGCGACGGTGCGCACGGCGGCGAGGATGTCGTCCAGGGCCATGTCCTTGACGAGGAATCCGGACGCGCCCGCGTGCAGCGCCGCGTAGACGTACTCGTCATCGTCGAAGGTCGTCAGGACGACGACGTGGGTGGAGGCGGTGGCCGCGGTGATCAGCCGGGTCGCCTCGATGCCGTCCATGCCGGGCATCCGGATGTCCATCACCACGACGTCGGGAGCGAGCTCCTCGACCAGCCGGACCGCTTCCGCGCCGTCCGCGGCCTCACCCACGACCACCACGTCCGCGGCGTCGGTGATGACCATCTGCAGAGCGGCCCGGACCAGAGGCTGATCATCGGCGAGCACGACACGAATGATCACCTGGGTCCGACCTCCTCATCCACCGCTGCACCCGCCACTCCCGTCCCTCTCTCCGAAGCTTCCGCCTCCACGCGCGCTGCCTCCACCCTTTCGGGGACTGTTCCCGTCCCTACACGTACCGCCCTCGCCCCTTCCGGGACCTCTCCTGTTCCTGCGAGCACCGCACTCGCCCCTTCGGAGGCCGTCCCTGTCCCTACGAGTGCTTCTCTCGCTTCTTCGGGGGTCGTCCCTGTCCCTGCGAGCGCTTCCCTCGGCCCTTCGGGGGCTGTTCCTGTCCCCAGGCGTGCCGCCCTCGACCCTTCGGGGGCCGTCCCTGCCCCTTTGAGGGCTGCTCCTGTCCCTGCGAGTGCTTCCTTCGTCCCTTCGGGGACTGTTCCTGCCCCCACGCGTGCCGCCCTCGTCCCTTCGGGGGCTCTTGCCTCGGTGCGGGCTGGAGCCATCTCTGCGCCTGTTCTCGCGGGGGATGCTCCTGCCGCTTTGGTGGGGGTCGTTTCCCTTGCGGTGGACGCGGCTTCGGGGGCCGGCAATCTGGCCATCACCGCGAAGCCGCCGTCGGGGCATGGTCCGGCGGTGAAATCGCCGTGCAGGAGTGCGACACGCTCGCGCATGCCAGCGAGCCCGTATCCGGTGTCCGTGCCGGTGTCTCCGCCTCTCCCCCGGTCACGGACCTCGATGGCGAGTTCGTCTTCGCGGTAGTCGACGCTCACCCGGCAGGAGTCGGCGCCCGAGTGCCGCACGGTGTTGGTCACCGATTCCTGGATGATCCGGAAAGCGGCGAGGTCGACGTCGCAGGAGAGGGAGCGCGGACTGCCCAGCCAGCACACGTCCACGCGTACTCCGGCGGCCGTGGTCGTCGCGGCGAGCCGTTCCACGTCCGCCAGCCCGGCGGGATTCAGCGGCACCGGTGTCGACCCTTCGGCCGGAGCGGTGTGCTGCCGGTCGGCTTGGCGCAGCGTGCCGAGCATCCGGCGCAGTCCTGCCAGCGTCTCCCGTCCCGCCTTCTCCACCTCGATCATCGCCTCGCGCGCCCTGACCGGCTGGGTCTCCACGACCCGGGCCGCGGCGCCGGCCTGGAGCGCGATGACACCGATGCTGTGGGCGACCGTGTCGTGCATCTCGCGGGCGATGCGCAGCCGCTCGGCGACGACGGCCTGGGCGGCGGCCCGGGCGTGCAGTTCTTCGGTGTGGGCACGGGACTGGGCCATCGAGTTGCCGATGAGCCAGGCGATGACGACGGTGAGCGCCAGGAACGGCTCGGCCGCCGTGCCGGAGTCGTCCCCGGTGACCGAGCGGAGAACGAGATAGCCGCCGAGCATGCCGAGCGTTCCCGCGGCCGCGGTGAGCGAGCTCCGCCGGGGCAGCACCGTCGCGACGTAGCAGAGGGCGACGTCCACGCCGAGGAACTGCAGGGGCGGGATCTCGTCCTGGCGCCAGGCCGCCGTCGAGACGATCGTGCCGACGACCACCAGCCCGTACGCCACCGCGGTCCTGCGGTGCAGCAGCGCGCAGCCGGCCAGCACCAGAACGAAGGAGAGGAGGAGCGGCACCCAGGCCGTCGGCGAGTCCAGACCGTCCCGGGGGTAGCTGAGCGAATAGCCCGGTCGCCGCGGCATGATGACGAACTCGACGATCGGCCACACCGCCATCGTGACCCACACCAGCGCCGTCCACAGGCCTGGCGGTAGGCGCTTGAGCAGCGGCAAGGGCGGTGAGGCGGACATGCTGCGATGGTAATCCCCTGTGACGAGCCCCCACATCGACCTGTGGATGTAAGCCCGGGGACGACACCTGGACCCGGTCATTGTCATCGACGGTTGGACGACGGGACGCGTCGCTCGTCGGCACTGTTGTCCCATGATCGAAGTCAACGGGCTCACGAAGCGGTACGGCGGCACGACGGCCGTCAAAGACCTGACCTTCACCGTGCACCCCGGCCGGGTGACGGGTTTCCTCGGGCCGAACGGCGCGGGAAAGAGCACCACGCTGCGCATGATCCTCGGCCTGCACGAGCCGTCCAGCGGCACGGTCACCGTCGGTGGCCGCCCCTTCCGCGAGCGTCCCCGCGGCCTGCGCCAGGTGGGCTCCCTCCTGGACGCCCACGACGTGCACGGCGGACGCACCGCGATGGCGCATCTGTCCGCCTTGGCCGCCGGCAACCGCATTCCGCGGCGCCGGGTGGAGGAGGTGCTGCGGGAGGTCGGCCTGGTGAAGGCGGCCCGGCGCAGGATCGGCGGCTTCTCCTTGGGCATGAAGCAACGGCTCGGCATCGCGTCCGCGCTGCTCGGCGATCCACCGGTGCTGATCTTCGACGAGCCGCTCAACGGACTCGACCCCGAAGGCGTCAGGTGGGTGCGTGACCTCTTCCGGCGGCTCGCCGCCGAAGGCCGCACCGTGTTCGTCTCCAGCCATCTGATGTCCGAGATGGAGCACACCGCCGACCAGCTGGTCGTGATCGGCCGCGGCGAGCTGATCGCGGCGGAGAGCCTCGCCGAGTTCTCGGCCCGCGGCACCCGGTCCTGCGTCATGGTGGGGAGTTCCGCCCTCCCGGCCCTGGAACCCCTGCTGACGGCCGAGGGCGCGACCGTGCGCAGGGAGGACGGCCTGCTCGCCGTGACCGGTCTGACCGCGGCCCGGATCGGTGAGATCACCCAGCGGCACGGCATCCCGGTCCACCATCTCAGCGCCCGCGCCTCCTCGTTGGAGGAAGCGTTCATGGAATTGACCGCCGACAGCGCCCAGTACCTCGCAGGAGGAACCCGATGACCAACACGAACGCCAGGGCGACCGCAGGCACACCCGCTAACGACGCGCCCACCGCTGGCACGCCTATCGCCGACGCGCCCGCCACCGGAACGCCCACGGCCGGCACGCCTGACGCTGGCACACCCACCACTGGTACGCCTGACGCAGGCACGCCCGGCGCTGGCACACCCACCGCTGATACGCCTGGCACTGTTACACCTGACGCAGGTACGCCCACCGCAGGCACGCCCGGTGTCGGTGCGCTCACCGCATTCGAGCCCCGTGCCCGCTTCCGCGACCTGCTCGCCTCCGAGTGGATCAAGCTCCGATCCCTGCGCTCGACCTGGGTCGCCTACGGCGCCACCGCCTCGGCCGTGATCGCCCTCAACGCCGGCACCGCCTATGACACCTACAGCAATTGGACGCAGCAGGACTCGGAGGGCAGGGCCGCCTTCATCCGGGACGGGATTCCACTGGCAACGGCCTTCAACGCGAACGCCCTCATGATCATGATGCTGGCCCTCGGCGCCATCGGGGCCCTCATGATCATCGGTGAGTACGGCACGGGCACGATCCGTACGACGTTCGCGGCGGTCCCGGCCCGCCGTTCGGTGATGGCGGCCAAGGCGCTCGTCCTCACGGCGGTCACCACCGTCTTCGGAGCCTTCGCCGCGGGCGCCTCGTTCGCCCTGACCCAGCTGATCCTCGAAGGCCGGGACGCGGGAGTCCCGCTCAGCCATCCCGGAGCCCTGCGCGTCGTGCTGGCGTCCGCGCTCCTCGCTCCGGTGAGCGCGCTGGTCGGCATGGCACTCGGCACCGTCCTGCGGAACACCGCCGCCACCATGGTCACCGCGGGGGTTCTCCTCCTGGTCCTGCCCGTAGCCTTCGGCGACGACGGCCACTGGCAGGCGGTCGTCGGGCACGCCACGCTCTACCAGGCATGGATCCGTATCGTCGAGGTCGGTTTCGCTCCGTCGCCCTTTCCCTGGACGGCGAGCGGGGCATGGACCGTCTACGCGGTGTGGGCACTGGCCGCGGCCGTCCTCGCCATCATCAGCGTGCACCGCCGCGACCAGTGATGCGACCGGCACGTCCCACTCCCGCAGCCAGCGCACCGCCCTCGCAGCCCCCGCAGCTCGCGCACGGCACCGGCGGCCGGGGCCACCGCACCCGAAACGACCGAGAACCGTCCCAGCACCGCCCCAGCGCCGTAAGAAACCGGCGTACGCCAGAGCGCCGGCAGGGATCGACGCACTAGGAGCGGAGCAGCAGGACGGCATGTCCGTCGCCGTGTGCCTCGGTCCGTCCGCTGAGTCTGCGGTCGAGACGTGTTTAGAAGACGGACGTCGGCCGACCAGGCGTCACCCAAGAGAACCAGATGAAAACCTGACACAAGATGTCAGTCTTCAAAGCGATCATGGGTTCTCCGGTCGACGCCGATGGTGAGCGCGGCCCGAGCCCTACGGACGGACAAGGAACTCCATGCGCGAAACGAAAGAAGAGCTCGAAGAACTGCAGGCCCTGCTGGACGTCTCCTTGTCCCGCTCTTCCTCGCATCTCCGCTCGATCATCGGCACCGGGAGCACTCTGAACGCAGAGCAGCTCACCGGGGCACTCACCGGCATGCGCACCCTGGCCCTGTCCACCGTGACGGCGAAGGGCGAACCGCGGATCAGCGGTGTGGACGGGCACTTCCTGCACGGCAAGTGGCACTTCGGTACGGCTCGCGGCGCTGCCAAGGCCCGCCATCTGGCCGCCCGCCCGGCCGTCAGCGCCGCGCACATGCGCGGTGAGGACCTGGGCGTGTTCACGCACGGCACGGTGGAGATCCTCAACCCCCGGCACGGCGAGCCGGCCGCGGATTGGCCGGATCTGCTCGCTTACTTCAAGGACTTCTACGGCGCCGACTTCTTCGACTGGGACAACGGCGTGGTCTATTACCGGCTGCATCCGCATTGGATGAGCGTCTACGCATCCAATATCGCCGAGCTCACCGCGGTGTCCCCGTCCTGATCCGCGGCACGGCCGTATCGGGACGGCCGCGTGCCGGCCGGCAGATCTGGTGGAGCGGCCGCCCAGCGCCGTGGTGACGCACGGCCGTCGCATGGTGGCGTGACCGGTTAGTTCGGCATGAGCGGGGGCCTGGCCGGCCATGTCCTACTGCATTGCGAGAGGGGAGACGAAGGTTGACTGCATTCGTACGGGACGTCACGAGCACAGGGTGCGAGACCATCGACGTGGTGGGAGCTCGTACCAACAACCTGCGGGACGTGTCGGTGAGCATTCCCAAGGGACGGCTCGTGGCCTTCACCGGGGTGAGCGGCAGCGGCAAGACCTCGCTGGCCGTCGACACTCTGCACAACGAGGCCCAACTGCGGTATCTGGAAGGGCTTTCGCCGTTCGTGCGGCAGTACATCACCCAGCGCAACCGGCCGAAGGTCGACCGCATCCTGGGACTCGGCGCGACGCTCGCGGTCGACCAGCGCCGCCTGAACCGCAACCCCCGCTCCACGGTCGCGACGATCACCGGCATCGACGGGCACCTGGGGCTGCTGTACTCGCGCCTTCCGGGGATCGTCGCGGCGGCGGAGAGCGGGGACGGGCACCTGACGACGGCTCACTTCGACCGCAACACACCGGAAGGGAGCTGTGCGGACTGCCACGGGGTGGGCGGGCGATGGCAAGCACAGGAGGATCTGATCATCACCCGCCCGGAGCTTCCGCTCTTCGAGGGCGCCTCGCCCTGGTACGCGAAGTGGCGGTCGGGGGAGCACGCCTTCGTGCCGGCCCTCGCCGAGAAGCGGGGCGTGGACCTCGGACGGCCGTGGCAGTCGCTGCCTGAGGAGTTCCGCCGCTGCGTGCTGTACGGCACGGGCGAGGAGAAGGTCGAGGCGACCGTCGACATACCGAACAAGAAGGAGACGGCCCTGATGACCTACACCTCGAGCCAGCCGCTGCGGGGCGCGCTCGCCGAGGTGGAGCGGGTGTTCGTGAACGCCCAGTCCTCCAGTGCCAAGCAGCGCTACCTGCCGTACATGCGCAAGCATCCCTGCGGCACCTGCGGCGGCAGCGGATACGACCGGGTGGCCCGGTCCGTGCGGCTCGGCGGGCTGACCTACCCCGACCTGCTCGCGGTGGAGGTACGGGAGGTGCGCGAGTGGGCGGAGCGCGTGGCGGACGACCTGGACGCCCGGCAGCGCGAGGTGGGCGAGCCGCTGCTGCAGGATCTGGGCCGCAGGCTCGGCATCCTCGAACGGCTCGGTCTGGCCCATCTCCAGCTGTCCCGGAGCGCGGCGACGCTGTCGGGAGGCGAGTTGCAGCGGACCCGGCTCGCCGCGCAGCTCAGCACCGAGCTGAGCGGCATCGTCTTCGTCCTGGACGAGCCCGGGACCGGGCTGCATCCGGCGGACAAGGCGCACCTGCTCGACATCGCCCTGGAACTGCGCGAGGCCGGCAACACGGTGCTCCTGGTCGAGCACGACCCCGAGCTGATCGCCCGAGCCGACTGGGTGATCGATATGGGGCCCGGCGCGGGCCGCCTCGGCGGCGAGGTCATGGTGTCGGGGCCTCCCGCCGATGTGGCCGCCCACCCGGAGTCGCTGACCGGGCGCTATCTGGCCGGTGAGGGGCCGCGGCTGCGCCGGACCGGCCGCCCGACCGAGGACGGCGCCGGCTGGCTGGAGCTGCACGGCCTGCGTGCGCACAACGTGGCCGCGGACTCGGTGCGTTTCCCCGCTGGTCGGCTCACCTGCCTGACCGGGGTGAGCGGCAGCGGCAAGAGCAGCCTGCTCGGCGCGCTCGGGACGGGCGTGGAGGCCGCCCTGAACGGGACCGCGACCGACACGGTGCGGGAGGTGACCGGCCTCGAGGGATTCGGCTGGGTCGCCGTCGTCGATCAGGAGCCGCTCGGGCGAACGCCGCGGTCCAACCCGGCCACCTACAGCAAGGCGTTCGACATCGTCCGCAAGCTGTTCGCCGAGACCGACGCGGCGCGCGGGCGCAGAGTCAACGCCTCCTGGTTCAGTTTCAACACCGCGGACGGCGGCCGCTGCGAGACCTGCACCGGTTACGGCCGCAAGCTGGTCGACATGCACTTCCTGCCGGATGTGTGGGTGGTCTGCGACGCGTGCGAGGGTCGGCGCTACAAGCCGGAGGCGTTGGAGATCAGGTATCGGGGGCTGGCCATCGATCAGGTGCTGGAGCTGACCGTCGCCGAGGCCGTAGAGCGGTTCTCCGAGCCCCGGCAGCTCGCGGAGACCCTGGGAGCCTTGAGCCAGGTCGGGCTCGGCTATCTCCAACTCGGCCAGAGCGCCACGGAGTTGTCCGGGGGCGAGGCGCAGCGGCTGAAGCTGGCGTCCGCGATCCAGCGCGGTGCCGCAAGCCGCAAGGCGGGCCTCGTCGTTCTCGACGAGCCCGTCTCGGGCCTGCACCCGTCCGACGTCCAGCGTGTGGTGAACGCGCTCGACACGTTGCTCGACTCGGGCAACACCGTCGTCGTGGCCGAACATGACATCTCCGTCGCCGCGTCCGCGGACTGGCTGATCGACCTGGGCCCGGGAGCCGGTCCGGACGGGGGCATGCTGGTCGCGGAGGGCGCCCCGGACACCGTCGCGACGATGGACACCCCGACCGCCGGTTACCTCCGCCGGTACACGGCGGGCCTGCCGCTCCTGAAGGTGCGGGAAAACGCGCGCAGCTGAAGGGCCAGAGCGCCCTCTTGCATCACGTCCTGCGCTTGTTCTCGGAATGAAGAGCCCCCCGTTGGCGGGCGGGGCGGGAATTCCCGTGTCACTCGTTGCGGCGGTCTCGGAGCCGGTGATCCGGCTGAGGAGGGGAAGGGCGGTGGCGATGACAAAGCCGAGCAGCAAGATCACCGAGGCCGGACACTGAAAGGCCGCCGGCTCCCGCATCGACTGGCAGCCGGGCCGAGATCCCGTCGGGAGACCAGGGCGCGGGCCAGCGCGACCCGCTGCGCCTGCCCTCCGGACAGCTCTCCGGGCCGCCGCCGTTCCAGACCGTCCAGGCCGAGCTGGCCGAACCACGAACGGGCCTCTGCAGGTGGGCGGGCCGCCGGGCATCGAGACAGGCGGCCGCGTCCCGCCCCGGCATCAGCGCCGGCACGACCTTGGTAACAGCACCGTCTGCAGGTGCGGCTAGGCCTCGGCTGGCTCGGCCTCGGCCGGTTCGGCCGGCCACGTCTCGACCTCGGTCGCGCCGAGCCCGGTGCTGACGTAGCGCCTGCGATCACCGGCCCCGGCTCCGGGTCCCCGGCGACCGCCTTCCCGTCGCGGGCGAGCCGGCTCGGTGCCGGGTACGGATCGTTTGATGGGTCGCGGGTGGGCGGGGAAGGATGTGACCCATGGTTCTCGCGCGATTCAAAGATCTCGCCCTCGACGCGGTCGATCCCGCCGTCCTGGGCGCCTTCCTGGCGGCGGCGGCCGATCTGGCCTGGGTCCCCCTGGACGACGGGGACGGCAAACTGACCGGTTCCACTCCGCAGCACACCATCTGGGTCAACCGGGTGCCCGAGCCCAAGACCGTCAAGAACCGTGTGCATCTGGACCTGTACGCGCGCTCGGTCGCCGGGCTGGAGGCGCTCGGCGCCCGGAAGGTCGAGGAGCTGCCCGAGTGGACGGTCATGCAGGACGTGGAGGGCGGTGAGTTCTGCGCCTTCCTGCGCGACGACCCGCCTCGCGACCGGATCCACGGGCTCGTGGTGGACTCCGCGGACCCGCGCGGGCAGGCCGCCTGGTGGGCGTCCGTCTACGGTGCCGACGTCACGCACCATGACGGCTGGTCGACGGTCGAGAACGTGCCCGGCCTGCCGATCAGGACCTTCGACTTCGTCCCCGTCCCCGAGCCGAAGACCGTCAAGAACCGCGTCCACTGGGACGTGTGCGCCGACGTCGCCGACCTGACCGCCGCGGGCGCCCGCGTGCTGCGCGAGCGGGACGAGGAGATCGCCTGGACGGTCATGGCCGACCCGGAGGGCAACGAGTTCTGCGTCTTCGACCCCGCCGACTGAGACCCGTCGGTGCGGGTGCGGGAGACGACGGCCTTGGGGATGCCGTTCATCCATCGGCAGAGCCCCTTACGGCTGGACGGCGTTCTCCTTCCGGCCGAGGGGACCTCCCCCGTTCGCGATCCGGGGGGCCGGAAGCCGGAGAGGCGGTTCGCTCGCGGCCCGGGTGCGCAGGCGGACCGCCATGAGGAGGAGGAAGGCCAGACCTGCCAGGAGGTAGGAGTTGGCGACGGCCGTCAGCACGCCGTGGAAGCCGTACTCGTCCGGGCCTCCGTCGCGCGGGGTCCACCACGGCGGGGCCAGGAGGAGCAGGAGGAATCCGCCCAGGGCGGGGATCCGGTCACCGGCGCGGACGAGGACGGCGAGGGCGGGCAGGGCCCACACCCAGTGGTGGCTCCAGGAGATCGGGGAGACGAGGAGGCCGGTCACACCGGTCACCGCCGCCGCGGCCAGCCAGTCGCCGCGGCGCGCCCAGGCGGCGGCGACCGCCAGGCCGAGGACGCCGAGCACGAGGGGAACCGCCTGGTACCAGGCGCCGACCTCGTCGACCCCGCCGAGGATCCGGACGGCGGCGGCGTAGGGCGACTGGTTGCTGATGTAGGGGACGCCGAGCCGCGAGGTGTCGTAGAAGGTGTGCGACCAGTACAGCCGTGAGGCGTCCGGGTTGACGAGATAGGCCGCGGCCGTGCACAGGACGAAGGCGCCCGCGGCCGTCATCGCCGCCCTGACGCGTCCGGCGGCCAGGAGCAGGACGACGAAGATCGCCGGAGTGATCTTGATCGCCGCGGCGACGCCGATCCCGAGGCCCGCCCGGCGCCCCTCGGACACGCGCCGGACGTCGGCGAGCACCAGGGCCAGCAGGAACAGGTTGACCTGGCCGAGGAACAGCGTGTGCCACACCGGCTCGAGCAGCAGCCCCAGGGCCACCGCCGCGGCGACCGTCCTCCCGGTCGGCCGGCGGCCGGCCAGCCTCAGCGCCGACACGCACGCCCAGGCGAACGCCGCGACCGCCGCCGACTGCCACGCCATGCGGGCCGCGGTCAGCGGCAGCTCGGACATGGGGGCGAACAGCACGGCCAGGAAGGGCGTGTTGGTGAACCAGAGCCCGGAGTGCCGCTCGCCGTAGAGCTGGGTCCCGTCCGTCACCGCCTGGCCGCCCAGCCAGTAGATGTAGTGGTCCAGGGAGCGGTACGCGGCGGCGAACACCACCACTCCCACGATCTCGATGGCGAGGAGCCAGTACGGGGCATGACGTTTCACGGCACCGCTTCCGTCGTTTAAATCCGGCAGAACGGTCAAAACGGTGTCGTGATCAGCACCCGTCGGGCATCGGGCCACGGGTGACATTAGGCGCGGCGGAAGGTGATCCGCGGGCTTACGTCCACGGGCTTACGCCTGCGGGCTTACGTCCACAGGCCGATGCCGAGGAGGACGGCGCGTCGCTACGATCACACGCATGCCCCCCGTCGAACCACGCGAGCCCTGGTACCGCCGCTCACGCCCGGCCGTGACGGAGCTGCTGGCGTGGTGCGGGGGAATGCTGTATCCCCCCGTCCTGTTCCTGACGGTCGCCCGGGGCCGGCAGGGGTTCGACCCCGTGCTGGTCGTCCCGGCTGCTCTGCTGACCCTGCTGGCGGTCTCCCTGGTGCGGCGCGGGCCGCTGCCGGCGGTGGCGCTGCTGGCGGTCGCCTGGACGGGCGCGGTGCTGGCGATGCCGAAACTGGAGATCGCCTTCCTCGCCGTGGCGATCACGGACGGAACCCTCGCCTACCTCGCGGCGACCCGCCCGCGCCGCGTCTCGCTGCCGGCTCTGACGGTGCTGCTCGCCGCGCAGACCGCCTGCGCCCATCTCACGGCCCCCATCCCGGCGATGCCGAGCACGCTCGGGCTGCTGGCCCTGGCCGCCGCGGTCGCCTGGATGGCCGGCAACTCGGCACGCCAGCGCCGCCTGCACGCCGCGCAGCTGGCCGAGCAGGCCGCGGCCCAGGCCGTCACCGCCGAACGGCTGCGCATCGCCCGGGAGCTGCACGACATGGTGGCCCACAGCATCGGCGTCATCGCCATCCAGGCGGGGGTGGGCGGCCGGGTCATCGATACCCAGCCCGCGGAGGCGCGCAACGCGCTGGGCGTCATCGAGGCCACCAGCCGCGAGACCTTGTCCGGCCTGCGGCGGATGCTCGGCGCGCTGCGCCGCGCCGAACCCGGTGACACGCAGGCGCCGCGCGGTCCCGCCCCCGGCCTGGCCGACCTCGAGGGACTCATCCGGACCACCGGGGACGCGGGGGTCCGCGTGGAGACGAGCCTGCGTGGAGAACACCGCCCCCTGCCCGCCGAAGTCGACCTCGCGGCGTTCCGCATCGTCCAGGAATCCCTCACCAACGTGGTGCGCCACGCGAACACCGACCGCTGCCGCGTATCGATCGACTACGCGGACGAAGAACTGGTCGTGGAGGTCGTCGACGACGGCCACGGCCCCTCCGGCGGCGGCGCCGGATACGGCCTGACCGGGATGCGCGAACGCGTCGCCCTGCTGAGCGGCGGCCTCACCACGGGCCCGCGCCCCGAAGGCGGTTTCCGCGTCGAGGCCCGGCTGCCGATCCCCGCGCGGACCGGAGCGGCGGCGGCCGACCGGAGGGAGACCCAGGACGCCGAAGTGGAGGGCGGAACCCGATGACGATCCGTGTCGTGCTCGCCGACGACCAGCCGCTGGTCCGGGCGGGGCTGCGCGTCCTGTTCACCGACACCGACGACCTCGACCTCGTCGGAGAGGCCGGGACCGGAGCGGAGGCGGTGCGCCTGGCGCGCGAGACGTGTCCCGACGTCGTGGTGATGGACATCCGCATGCCCGGCATGGACGGCATCGAGGCCGCACGCGCGATCACCGCGGACGGCGGGACGACCCGGGTGGTCATGCTCACCACGTTCGACGACGACGAGTACGTCTACGCCTCGCTGCGCGCGGGCTCCAGCGGCTTCCTCGTCAAGGACATGGCCCTGGAGGACATCCTCACGGCGATCCGCGTGGTGGCCGCCGGGGACGCCCTGATCGCCCCCAGCGTGACCCGCCGCCTGATCGAGGAGTTCGCCGCCCGGCCCTCTCCCGCGCCGCCGAACGCCCACCGGTCCCTCGACAACATCACCGAACGCGAACGCGAGGTCCTCACCCTGGTCGGCCGCGGCCTGTCCAACGCCGAGATCGCCACCGAGCTGACGATCAGCACGGCCACCGCCAAGGCCCATGTGGCCCGCCTGCTCACCAAACTCGACGCCCGCGACCGCGTCCAGCTCGTCATCCTCGCCTACGACACCGGCCTGGCCTCCTCCCCTCCCTGACCCGTCCGCATCACCCCTCCCCCCGCCTCGGCACAGAGCGGCGGCACAGAGTGGTGACACGGAGCGTCAGGGCAGAGCGGCGGCAGGGTCCTCGCCGATGGCACCCCCGGGTTCCCGCCGCGGCGGCGGCAGGCCGCCGAGCATGTTCGCGAACCCGCTGCTCACAGCCCTGAACGCACCGCCGGAGCCGATGCACCGGCCGGCATCGCCGCTGTTCCAAGATCCTGCCTCCGCGGCCCGTCGGCACAGGGCAACGAAGAAGTAAGTGACCCCTTGTCCGCAAATTGAGATGGGTGTATCAATTGAGACGATTATCTCGTTCAAGGAGGAATGATGGGTCTGAACGGTGGAGCCCTGCTCGCCCGCGTCCTGGCCGAGGTCGCGCCGGTCGTGTTCACCCTGCACGGCGGCCATCTGGACTCCTTCTTCCGCGCGTGCGGCACGGAGGGCATCGAGCTGCTGGACTTCCGGCACGAGGCGGCCGCCGTCAACGCCGCCGACGGCTACGCGCGGACCACCCGCGGGCTGGGGGTGGCGGCGGTGACCAGCGGTCCGGGCTTCACCAACGCCTACGCGGGACTGGCCAACGCCTACGCCGACGGGGTGCCGCTGCTGCTCGTCACCAGCGCGCCGCCGCTGCGCGAGACCGAGACCAACGAGCTGCAGGGCGGCATCGACCAGATCGCCGCCGCCACCCCGGTCACCAAGTGGGCGCACCGCATCACCACGCCGGAGCGGATCCCCGACCTGGTCGGGCTGGCGGTGCGGCACGCGGTGTCGGGACGGCCCGGCCCTGTCCTGCTGGAGCTGCCGATCGACGTGGCGTTCACCCCGGTGGACGAGTCGCGGCTGAAGCCGGCGGGAGCCCCCGCCGTCGGTCCGGCGCCGGCCGCCGCGCCGGAGGCGGTACGCGAGGCCGTCGACCTGCTGCGCTCCGCCGAGCGGCCCGCGATCGTGGTCGGTGAGCAGACGCTGTGGTCGCACGTGGAGGAGCCGCTCGTCCGGTTCGCCGAGACCACCGGCATCCCGGTGTTCGCCACCGGCCCATCCTGGCGCACCCTGCCGATGCGGCACCCGCTCAACGCCCAGAGCGTGACCTCGCTGGCGGTCCTGCCGCTGATCGGCGCGTCCGGCCCGGACACCGTCCTGCTGCTGGGCGCCCGCATGGGCATGTTCACCGGCGGGGGCCCCGGCGTGCTCGTCCCCGCGGACGCCAGGCTGATCCAGGTCGACGCCGACCCCGTCGAGATCGGCCGCATGGCCCCGGTCGACGTGGCGATCACCGGCGACTGCGGCCGCGCCCTCGACGCCCTGCTCGCCGCCGCCGAGCAAGGTGCCTGGCCCGACCGCTCGGCGTGGGCGGAGCAGGCCGTCGGCGCCCACAAGGTGATGGAGGACCTGTTCGCCGACGCGCCTGAGGACATGGACGGCCGGCTGCACCCCTTCCGCGCCGCCTGGGAGGCGCTCGCCGCCCTCGACCCCGGCGC
The DNA here is from genome assembly GCF_039525175.1 of Actinocorallia libanotica. Taxonomy (NCBI): domain Bacteria; kingdom Bacillati; phylum Actinomycetota; class Actinomycetes; order Streptosporangiales; family Thermomonosporaceae; genus Actinocorallia; species Actinocorallia libanotica. Next base: position 229,615 of record NZ_BAAAHH010000004.1, on the reverse strand, counting down.
GATCGTCGTCACCGACGGCGGCGAGTCCGCGGCGTGGGCGGAGTCCGCGCTGACCGCGACCGAGCCGGACCTGCTGTTCCGGCTCGGCTACCAGGGCCACCTGGGCGTCGGGCAGGGCTGGGCGATCGGCGCGCAGCGCGCCGAGCCGGAGCGGCGGGTCGTGCAGATCACCGGCGACGGCGCCATCGGCTTCCACATCCAGGAGCTCGACACGATGGTCCGGCACGAACTGCCGATCGTCACGATCGTGTTCGCCAACGACACGTGGGGCATGTCGATCCACGGCCAGGACGCCGTCTTCGGGCCCGGCAACGACGTCATCACCCGGCTCGCGCCGACCCCGTACGAGAAGGTCGCCGAGGCCTTCGGCGCGTACGGCGAACGCGTCGACAAGCTCGCCGACCTCGGTCCCGCGGTCCGCCGCGCGCTGGACACCGGCCGCCCCGCCCTCATCAACGTCGCCGTCTCCAACGACGTCGTCCATCCCGTCACCACCGCGCTGCTCGGCGACCTGACGGCCACCGACGAGATCGTCATCCCCTACTACCAGAACCTCCCGAGAACAGGCGCATGAGCACCTGTATCGACGACCGCCGCCGCCCCCTGCCGGGGGCGGCCCGCACGTCCGGAGCCGGGAGTCCTCCGGCCGGACGGCATCCATGCCGCACCGGCCCCGGACCGGCGACGGATGAGCAGAGAGGTCCGCGCGGACGTCTCCGAAGAAGCGCAAGGGCATACTTATGCCATGAGCGCAGGGCAGGCGACCGGGACACAGGCGACGAGCCTGCGGGAGCGCAAGAAGCAGCGGGCCAGGGACGCGCTCTACGAGGCGGCCCTGGAGCTGCTCGGCGAACGCCCCTACGACAAGGTCAGCGTGGACGACATCTGCGCCCGCGCCGAGGTGGGCCGGGCCAGCTTCTACCGCTTCTACGGCACCAAGGTCGGCCTGGTCACCGAGTTCAACCGCAGGCTCGCCGTCCTCGTCCGCGAGGCCATCGACCGGCGGGCCGCCCGCGGGCAGCACCCGCCCGGCGCCGTCGAGCGGCTCCGCATTCTGCAGGAGACCCTGGCCGAGCACTGGACCATGGCCGACCGGGGCGCGCGCACGATGGCGCTGGCCTTCGTCGCCGAGGGCACCATCGCCATGGTCGGCGACGCCGCCGACACCGTCTACCGGCCCCTGCTCGACCTCGTCATCGCCATCGTCACCGAAGGCCAGGCCTCGGGCGAGCTCACCACGCCCCTGGCCCCCGGCCTGGCGGCCTGGCTCATCATGACCGCCCTCGCCGCGGCCACCTCCACCTGGCTCACCGGGCAGTCCCCGGGCGATCTCCACCGGACCACCGCCGACGCCCTCAACGCCCTGCTGTTCGGCATGTCCTGACACCCGGGCTTCCCGCGCCGGTGGCGGCATATGCGGCACCGCCGCAAGGGAGAGGGGAGAATCCACTCCTCTCCACTTCTAACGTATAGCGCACCCGGGGGCTTGCCACAAGACCCCGGTCATGCCGCAGAATCATCGACCGAGGCCGGAGCCGTCGGGGCGCCTCGCCGTGCACCACGGCGGAAAGCCCCGCGCCCGGCCATGCACTTCGGGCGCCGGAGACCGGGCCCGAGACGATGGAACCGAGATCAGAACGGATGCCGTGAAACCTTCCACCACCAGCGTGTTCGACCTTCCCGATCACCTCCGCCCCAAGGCCGACCCGGCGCTGATCGCCGACGACGAGCGGCACTTCGCGGCCATCGCGGAGAGCCTCGAACAGGCGACCGCCGAGCTGACCGGACGCCTCGACGTCCTGCGCAAGGCACCCGGCGGCAAGGGCCAGGCGGCGCTGGACCGGGATCTGGAGATCCACCGGCTGACCACGCGCCTGCGCACCCTGCGCCGCTTCGGCCTGGACCTGTGCCTCGGCCGCATCGTCGGCGCGGACGGCGCCGAGCCGGTGTACGTCGGGCGGCTCGGCCTCACCGACGAGGCGGGCCGCCGGCTGCTGCTCGACTGGCGCTCCCCCGCGGCCGAGCCGTTCTTCGGGGCGACGCACGCCGACCCGATGGGGCTGGCGAGCCGCCGCAGGTACCGCTGGACCCGCGGCCTGATCAGCGACTACTGGGACGAGGTGTTCACCGCGGACGGGTTCGAAGGGCACGCCGCGCTCGACGACCAGTCCGCCTTCATCGCCAGCCTGAGCGGCCACCGGTCGGCCCGGATGCGGGACGTGCTCGGCACCATCCAGGCCGACCAGGACGCCGTCATCCGCGCGGGCTCCCGCGGCGCCCTCGTCGTCGACGGCGGCCCGGGCACGGGCAAGACCGTCGTCGCCCTGCACCGGTCCGCCTACCTCCTCTACTCCGACCCCCGCCTCGGCCACCACCGCGGCGGCGTGCTGTTCGTCGGTCCGCACCAGCCCTACCTGGCCTACGTCTCCGACGTCCTGCCCAGCCTCGGGGAGGAGGGCGTGCAGACCTGCACCCTGCGGGACCTCCTTCCCGAGGGCGCCGAGGCGCTGCCCGAGGCCGACCCGGAGGCGGCGCGCCTGAAGTCGTCCGCGGACATGGTGAAGGCGATCGAGAAGGCCGTCGCGTTCTACGAGAGGCCGCCCGCCAAGGGGATGACGATCACGACGCACTGGTCCGACGTCCGGCTGGGCGCCGAGGACTGGGCCGAGGCTTTCCAGGCGCCGGATCCCGGCACCCCGCACAACGAGGCGCGCAACCAGATCCTGGACGAACTGGTCACGATCCTGATGGACAAGCACGACGGCGACGTCCCGGCCGAGCCGCTCCGGAGGTCGCTGCTGCGGAGCAGGGAACTGCTCATGGCCCTCAACGGCGCCTGGCCGATGATCGAGGCGACCGACCTCGTCGGCGATCTGTGGTCGGTCCCCGCCTACCTGCGGATGTGCGCGCCCTGGCTCGGCCCCGACGACGTCCGGAGGCTGCAGCGCCGGGAAGCACACGCGTGGACGGTGTCCGACCTGCCGCTCCTGGACGCGGCTCGGCAGCGGCTCGGAGATCCGGAGGAGTCGCGGCGCAAGCGCCGCCAGAAGGCGGCTCTGGCCACCCAGCGCGAGCACATGGCCAGGGTCGTCGACACCCTGATCGAGGCCGACGACGACGGCGAGGGCCTGGTGACGATGCTGCGCGGGGAGGACGCCCAGGTCAGCCTGGTCGACGAGAGCGAGCTGTCCGGGGCCGACCCGGACCTGCTCGCCGGCCCGTTCGCGCACATCGTCGTGGACGAGGCGCAGGAGCTGACCGACGCGGAGTGGCAGATGCTGCTGCTGCGCTGCCCGTCCCGGAGCTTCACCATCGTCGGTGACCGCGCCCAGGCCAGGCACGGGTTCACCGAGACCTGGCGGGAGCGGCTCGAGCGGGTCGGATTCGACCGGATCGACCTGACCTCCCTGACGATCAACTACCGGACGCCGGAAGAGGTCATGGCGGAGGCCGAGCCGGTCATCCGGGCCGCGCTCCCGGACGCCAACGTGCCGACCTCCATCCGCAGCGGGGGCGTCCCCGTCGCGCACGGGTCCGTCGCGGAGCTGGACCCGCTCCTCGACGCCTGGCTCGCCGAGCACGCCGACGGGATCGCCTGCGTCATCGGCGATCCCGGTTTCCGGCCGAGGCCCCGGGTCCGTTCGCTGTCCCCGGAGCTGTCGAAGGGCCTCGAGTTCGACCTGGTCGTCCTCATCGACCCGGAGAGGTTCGGCGAGGGCATCGAGGGCGCGGTCGACCGCTATGTCGCGATGACCCGGGCGACCCAGCGCCTCGTCATCCTCACGAGCCCCTGACGCCGGCCCCGGGCGCCTCCTCGGGCCAGGGCCGGAGGAGCGCCTTGACGGCGCGGCGCTCGTCCATGGCGCGGTAGGCCTCGGCGGCGTCCTCCAGGGGCAGGGAGAGGTCGAAGACACGGCCGGGGTCGATCCGGCGGGTCAAGATCAGTTCGATGAGCTCGGGCAGGAAGCGGCGGACGGGTGCGGGGCCGCCGTGCAGGTGGACGGCGGCGAAGAAGAGCTCGCCGCCGGGGAGCCGGACGTCGTGGGAGACGCCGACGTAGCCGACGTATCCGCCGGGACGGGTGGCGCGGATGGCCTGCATCATGGACTCCTGGGTGCCGACGGCCTCGATCGCGCTGTGCGCGCCGAGGCCGCCGGTGAGGTCCTTGAGCCTGGCGACGCCCTCGTCTCCGCGTTCGGCGATGATGTCGGTGGCCCCGAACTCCCGGGCGAGCCGCTGGCGGTCGGCGTGCCGGCTGAACGCGATGATCCGCTCGGCGCCCAGCTGCCGGGCCGCCAGCACGCCGAGCAGCCCGACGGCGCCGTCGCCGACGACCGCGACGATCCTGCCCGGACCCGCCTGGGCGGCGTCGGCGGCGAACCAGCCGGTGCCCAGCACGTCGGAGGCGGCGAGCAGTGACGGGATCAGGTCGGGGTCGGGCATGCCGGAGGTGGCGACCAGGGTGCCGTCGGCCAGGGGGATGCGGGCGTACTGCGCCTGGGTGCCGATGGCCCCCATGGGCTCGGCGTGCACGCAGCGGGACTGGTAGCCCGACCGGCAGATCTCGCAGGTGTCGTCGGAGGCGAAGAACGACCCGACGACGAAGTCCCCCACGCCGATGTCCTTCACGTCCGGGCCGGTCTGCTCGACCACGCCGACGTACTCGTGGCCCATCGGGGCCACGCCTTCGGTCTTCTCGACGCCGCGGTACGGCCAAAGGTCCGACCCGCACACGCACGCCGCCGTCACCTTGATGATCGCGTCGGTCGGCTCGATGATCCGCGGGTCGTCGCGGTCGACCACGGCGACGTCGCCGGGGCCGTTGAGGACCACTCCACGCATGGAAGATCTCCCTGCTCGGTGTCGGTGGCGCGCTCCGCCCTTCCGAATGGACATTCCTCATTTATCGGTCGAAAGCTCACAACCCGCAGGAATCTTTGCCCACACGGGGCCGCCCTTTGGGGCGGGGCGCCGCCCCGGGGGGGTGTGACGGACCTCTCAGATACCCCTAGGGGGTAGGGGTTGTGCACAGGCGGAACGGGGGGCAGTATGGGCGACGCGAGATACCCCCAGGGGGTATGAAGACCGGAGAGGGAGACGATCCTGATGAGCAGCAGCACGACCTACACCGTCGGCGGCATGACCTGCGGTGGTTGCGCCGGCAAGGTCAAGGGCCTGATCGGCGGCGTCGCCGGGGTCACCGGCGTCGAGGTGGACCTGCCCACCGGACGGGTGACCGTGACCGGCGCGGCCCCGGTCGACGACGCCGCGGTGCGCGGCGTCGTGGAGAAGGCCGGTTACCAGATCAAGGATTGACCGGATGCGACGGCCGGCGGACCCGCCGGCCGTCGCATCCGCCGAACCCACCCCGATGACCAAGAAGGAGGAACGATGACTTCCGGCGCCGCGCCCGGGCGGATCGAACTGGCGATCGGTGGCATGACCTGCGCGTCGTGCGCCGCCCGCATCGAGCGCAAGCTCAACAAGATCGAAGGTGTGACCGCGACGGTCAACTACGCCACCGAGAAGGCCAAGGTCGAATACCCCGAGGGGGTGAGCGTCGAGGAGCTGATCGCCTCGGTCGAGAAGGCCGGCTACACCGCCGAGCCTCCCGCGCCGCCCCGGGCGGAAGGACCGGATCCCCAGGCCGGTGCGGAGGACGAGGGGCTGCGCTCGCTGCGGCAGCGGCTGCTGACCTCGCTGGTCCTGGCCGTCCCGGTGATCGCCATGGCGATGGTGCCCGCGCTGCAGTTCGACAACTGGCAGTGGCTGTCCCTCACACTGGCCGCCCCCGTGGTGGTGTACGGCGGATGGCCGTTCCACCGGGCCGCCTGGGTCAACCTGCGGCACGGGGCGGCGACCATGGACACGCTGGTGTCGGTCGGCACGCTGGCCGCGTTCGGCTGGTCGTTGTGGGCGCTGTTCTTCGGCGCCGCGGGCGAGCCGGGGATGCGGCACGGCTTCGAGTTCTCGATGACGCGGGGCGACGGCTCCATGAACATCTACCTGGAGGCCGCCGCCGGGGTCATCGCCTTCATCCTGGCCGGACGCTACTTCGAGGCGCGCTCCAAGCGCCGTGCCGGCGCGGCCCTGAAGGCGCTGCTGGAACTGGGCGCCAAGGACGTGGCCGTGCTGCGGGACGGACGCGAGGAGCGCATCCCCGTCGAGAGGCTCCAGGCGGGCGACCTCTTCGTGGTCCGCCCCGGGGAGAAGGTCGCCACCGACGGGGTGGTCGCGGAGGGCTCGTCCGCCGTGGACGCCTCCCTGCTCACCGGCGAGTCGGTGCCGGTCGAGGTCCGGCCGGGCGACACCGTGGCGGGCGCGACGGTGAACGCCGGCGGCCGGCTCGTCGTCAGGGCGACCCGGGTGGGCGCCGACACCCAGCTCGCCCAGATGGCGCGGCTGGTGGAGGAGGCACAGAACGGCAAGGCGCAGGTGCAGCGGCTCGCCGACCGGATCTCCGGCGTGTTCGTCCCGATCGTGATCACGCTGGCCGTGGCGACCCTGGGCTTCTGGCTGGGCAGCGGCGCCGGCGGGGCGGCGGCCTTCACCGCGGCGGTCGCGGTGCTGATCATCGCCTGCCCGTGCGCCCTCGGCCTGGCCACCCCCACCGCCCTGATGGTCGGCACCGGCAGGGGCGCCCAGCTCGGCATCCTCATCAAGGGCCCGGAGGTGCTGGAGTCCACCCGCGGGATCGACACCATCGTGCTGGACAAGACCGGCACCGTCACCACCGGCAGGATGGCACTGGTCGACGTCGTCACCGCCGACGGCGTGGACGCCGCCGAGGTGCTCCGCCTGGCGGGCGCGCTGGAGGACGCCTCCGAGCACCCGATCGCGCAGGCCATCGCCCGCGGCGCCGTCGAACGCGTCGGCACGCTGGGCACCGTGGAGGACTTCGCCAACGTCGAGGGCCTGGGCGTGCAGGGCGTCGTGGACGGCCACGGCGTCCTGGTCGGCCGGCCGCAGCTGCTGGCCGAGTGGGCCCAGCACCTGACCCCCGAGCTGGAGCGGGCGATGGCGCAGGCGCAGGCACTCGGCCACACCGCGGTCGCGGTCGGCTGGGACGGGCTGGCCCGCGCGGTCATCACCGTCGCCGACCAGGTCAAGCCCACCTCGGCCGAGGCCATCGCCCGCTTCCGCGAGCTGGGGCTGCGCCCGGTCCTGCTGACCGGCGACAACGAGACGGTGGCGCGCACGGTCGCCGAGGCGGTCGGCATCACCGAGGTGATCGCCGAGGTGCTGCCCGCCGACAAGGTGGACGTGGTCAAGCGCCTGCAGTCCGAGGGCCGCACCGTCGCGATGGTCGGCGACGGAGTGAACGACGCGGCCGCCCTGGCCCAGGCCGACCTGGGACTGGCGATGGGCACCGGCACCGACGTGGCCATCGAGGCCTCCGACCTCACCCTGGTCCGCGGCGACCTGCGGGCGGCGGCCGACGCCATCCGCCTGTCGCGCCGCACCCTGGCCACGATCAAGGGCAACCTGTTCTGGGCCTTCGCCTACAACGTGGCGGCCCTCCCCCTGGCGGCGACCGGCCTGCTCAACCCGATGATCGCGGGTGCCGCGATGGCCTTCTCCTCGGTCTTCGTGGTCGGCAACAGCCTCCGCCTCCGCCGCTTCGCCTCCCTCACCGCCGCCGACCCCGCCGTGACCGCCTCCCCCGCCGTCCCGAAGGAGACGGTGACCAGCTGATCCACGCCGAGGACCCCTGGTGATCGCGCCCGCCGCAGGGCCGTGATCGCCAGGGGTTCTTCGGCGTTCCGCCCCAGGGCGGCCCTGGAGGCGGCGATCCGGCCGGATGGATATATTCCTTGACACGAATATTCGCCATGGAGAATACTTCTGGCCATGGACGCACTCCTCACCGCGCTGGCCGATCCGGCCCGCTGGCGGCTCGTGAACCTGCTGGCCGAGCGGCCCCGGCCGGTCGGCGTTCTCGCCCGGCTCGCCGAGGCGCGCCAGCCGCAGACGACCAAGCACCTGCAGGCCCTCGAGCGCGTCGGCGTCGTCATCTCCCAGCGCGCCGGCCAACGCCGCATCTACGCGCTCCAGCCCGGCGTCCTGCGGGACCTGGCGGCCGCGCTCGGCCGGCTCGCCGACGCCGCGGACCAGGCCGGTGGAGCGCGCGAGACCTACGACCGCTACGGGCTCAGCCTGCAAGCGGAGCGTCTCGCCGCGGAGGAGGCGGGGTGGGCCGACGGCCGCTCGTTCGGGTTCCTCCGGTCGCTGGCGGGGCGCCCCGAACGGGTCTGGCGCCATCTGACGGAGACCTCCCTGCTCGCCCACTGGTGGACGCCCGACGACCTCCGCGTCTCCGAGCTCGTCTTCGAGGCGCGACCGGGCGGGCGGATCGTCCACGAGTACCGGGACGCCGAGGACACCGACGGGACCGACCCGGTCGCCGGACGCGCGGAGGGAGCCGTCGAGGACGTGCGCCCCGTCGAACACCTCGCCTACCGGCTCTCCCCGCTGCTTCCCGACGGCGGACTCGCCTTCACCGCTCACATCGACATCGACCTGCGGCCCACCGCCGCCGGTACCGACCTCGAAGCCCGCTGGCGGATCGCCGACAGCACCGTCACCTCCGCGGACTTCATCGCGGGCATAGAAATCGGCTTCGGCCAGAGCCTCGACAAACTTGCGGCGACCCTCGCCGCGGACCCCTTCACCACCGACGACACCAGGAGTGCGACATGACCGAAACGACCGGCCGCAGGGTGACCGCGAACCTGGTGCTCTCCCTCGACGGGCGCTACAACGGTCCCGGCGGTGCTCATGACTTCGGGACTTTCGCCCCGTATGCGATCACCGAGGTGGCGCGGGACCACATGACCCGCATCTGGCAGGACGCGACGACGGCGCTGCTCGGTCGGATCAACGCCGAGGGATTCCTGGGGTACTGGCCGTCGGTCGCCGCGGACGAAGACGCCGACCCGCGCGATCGCGGCTACGCCAAGTGGCTGGTCGACACCGAGAAGGTGATCCTCTCGACCACCCTGACCGAAGCACCGTGGGAGCGCGCCCGCGTGGTGAACGCCCCCGCCGCGGACGTCGTCACCGACCTCAAGGCCACCGGCGAGGGCGACATCCTCGTCAACAGCAGCGCGAGCATCATCAAGGCGCTCCTGTCGGCGGACCTGCTCGACCGGCTGTATCTCATGGTCTTCCCCGAGATCGTCGGAGGCGGTCAGCGTCTGTTCGACGACGGCCTGCCCGCCACGAAGTGGACGCTCACCAGCCAGGAGACCGGCGAGCTGGGTGAGATCGCCCTGGTCTACGACCGCGCCCGCTGAGCACCGACGGCCGCACCTCCCCGCGCCGCTCGCGGACCCGACCCCTTGCGTAATGGTCAAGAATCGTTGACCATTGTCCGCATGCCCACCGATGATCTCCCCGAGACGTTCCACGTCACCACGGACGAGCAGCTGCGCGCCGTCTCCAATCTCACGCGCCACCGGATCATGGCCATGCTCCGCTTCGAGCCGGCGACGATCACGCAGATCGCCCAGCGGATGGGCCTTGCGAAGGGCAGTTCCAGCTATCACGTGCGGCTGCTGGAGCGGGCCGGCCTGGTGAAAGTGGTGCGGACGCGGAAGGTGAGAGGGGTCACCGAGCGGTACTACGCGATGGCCGCGCGGTCGATCGCGCTGCCGGATCCAGGGCCGGGGCAGCCGGACGTGCTGCTGCGGAACGCGGTGGCGGACCTGGAGGCGTCGCCGGCGGAGGGCGAACGGCACGTACGGATGGCGCATCTGCGGCTCACCGAGGAGCAGTTCGCGGAGTTGGGAGCGCGGCTGGAGGCGCTGGCCGATGAGTACCGGGCGCTGTCCGATCCATCGCTTCCAGACGTGTCGCTCGTCTTCGCGCTGTTCCGGCCGATGCCGCACCGGCAGGTCGAGGAGGGCGCCGAATGACCTCGGAGCCGATGAACGACCGCGTGAAGTTGCCGGCCGGCTTCGGGCGCCTGTGGACCGCCCAGACGGTGTCCTCGCTCGGTGACGGCGTGACGCATGCCGCGCTGCCGCTGCTGGCATTGACGTTGACCCGGGATCCGATGGCGCTGGCCGTCGTCACCGCCGCCGGAACACTGCCCTGGCTGCTGTTCGGAGTGCTCGGCGGTGCGCTGGTGGACCGCTGGGACCGCCGCCGCACGATGTGGGTCACCGACGCCGCGCGTGCGGCGCTGCTCGCCATACCCGCCGCGGCCGCCGTGCTCGACGTGCTCAGCATCCCGCTGCTGGCGGCCACCGCGTTCCTGCTCGCCCTCGGCGGGCTGTTCTTCGACACGGCCGCCACGGCCTACCTACCGGATCTGCTCGGCCGCGACCCCGCCCGGCTGGAGCGCGCCAACTCCCGCCTGCGCGGCACCCAGACCGCGGCGTCCGGCTTCGCCGGGCCGCCCGCGGGCAGCGCGCTGCTCGCGCTCGGACGTTCGGTTCCGCTGCTCGCCGACGCGGTGTCGTTCGCGCTGTCCGCGCTGCTCGTCCGGTCGCTGCCCACCGTGCCGCGCCCGGCCTCGAACGCCCGCGATTCCCTGCTCCGCCAAGCGCGGGCCGGGGCCTCCCACGTCTTCCAGGACCGGCTGCTGCTCGGTCTCGCACTCCGTCCGGCGGTCGGGAACATCGCCTTCATCGCCGTGGAGACCGTCTTGGCCCTCTTCGCCCACGAACGTCTCGGCGTCGGTGCCCTCGGCTTCGGCCTGCTCCTCACCGCGGAGGCCACCGGCGGCCTGCTCGGCGCGGGCATCGCCTCCTTCCTCGGCCGGCGCCTGGGCACCGGCACCGCGCTCACCTGCACCGCCGCCATCGAGGGCCTCGCCATCCTGGGCCTGGCCTCCGCCCCCGACCCGTACGTGGCCGGGCTCGCGCTCGCCGTCTGCGGCGCGGGCATGGGCGCCACGATGGTCCTCGGACCCTCCCTCCGGCAGGCCATCGTCCCGGCCCACCTGATCGGCCGAGTCGCCTCCACCTCCCGCATGCTCGCCATGTGCGCCGCCCCGTTCGGCGCCTTCCTCGGCGGCTGGCTGGCCACCGCCTACGACCTGCGCACCCCGCTCTACGCCGCCGCCGGCCTCCTCCTCACCATGACCGCCGTCACCGCCACCATGACCACCAACCGCCGCGTCGAAGCAGCACTGCGCAACGCACGCCCGAGCGCCGACCCTGCCGACCAGCACCCCGCCGAAGAGCTCACCGTGCACACCACATCCAGGTGATGATCACCACTTGCCGACCCCCCCACCTCCCGAAACCGAACGGCCAGTGGCGGCAGTAAGACCGCGACCGAACTGAGCCGTTCCTCTCCCGCCCTTTACCGACGGCGGGAGGGATTGAGGGCTTTTCCATAGACACCCTGAGGGATATGTCCGATTAGTCACAATCCCATCTTCTGGAGGGGATGCATGTTCAAGGAAGCACTCGGCATCACCACCCTCGGTGGCGCCCTACTGGCTGCGCCGGTGGCGGCCGCGTCAGATCAGACCTCCGGCAGCGCCGCGTCGGTACCCGGGCGTCAGCCCGAGCCCATCCAGGTGGACGTCGACGTCAAAGCGGCACCGGGAGCCAAGAGCGTCGTCACCGTCGTCGTCACCGACGCGGACGGCACTCCCCTCTCCGGGCGCTTCACGTGCATTCCGAGAACGGACGAACCCGGGGTGACGAGTCCGTGTAAGAACACTAACAGCAAGGGAACCGCCGTATTCAACGCCGATAGCGACGGCACGTACCGGGTCACCGTCAAGGCGACTCAAAGTTACGAGGGATTCAAGGGAGAAACGTTCAAGGCCAACAAGGGCGCAGCAAACCCCAAGCCCGAGGGCGATACCGAGGACGGGCCTGAGCTCGAGCCCATCCATGTGAAAATCGACGTCGTCTCGATACCGGGAGCAGAGACGGCCTCTGTCTTCGTCGATGTCAAAGACGAAGACGGCACTAATCTCCCCGGGCGCCGGGTATGCGTTCCGAGGGTGGACGACCCCGGGCCGACGACCCAGTGCAAGAAAACCCGGGATGACGGGGTCGCCGTATTCTTCGTCGATCCCAAAGGCACATACCGGGCCACCGTCGACGCGACCAAGAAGTACGGTGGATTCAAGGGGAAGCAGTTCAAGGCCAACACCAGCGCCGGAAACGTCGGCTATCTCAGGTGACGGGAGAGGGTTGCGCGGCCACCGGGCCGCGCAACCCCGTGTTCGCACTTCCTCCTGCACCCGCGCTTGTCCGAATGCACTGCGGATAGCGCCGGTGACACGGGAACCGTCGTCGGATGTGGTGCCGACCTCGCTACAGGGCCTGCCGGGCTTCCCTGGAATCCTCCACGGATCGCGCTCGGCGCATGCCGGGTGAAAGACGGAACCGACAGCGACGAACCTCTGCGGCCTCCTCGCCGGGCAGCTCGCAGGGCTCGAACCGCACACGGGCGCCGGTAGCCGCCCGCCCCCGCGTCGCCTCGATCTCGTAGCCCGGCCCGCGCAGGCCGTCGAAGACCTTCACCGCGGCGCTCCGCCTTGTCACTGCTGCCAACGGCCTCGAACCGGACGTGCCGGAAGGAGAACTCATCACTCTCTTCGGTCCGAACGGGGCGGGCAATACCGCAACCGAACCGAGCCGTTCCTCCATTTCTCCTTACTGACGGCGGGAGGGATTGAGGGCTTTCTGATAAGCGACTCGGGAGATATGTCCGATTAGTCACAATTCCATCTTCTGGAGGGGATGCATGTTCAAGGAAGTACTCGGTGCCACCACCCTCGGCAGCGCTCTACTGGCTGCGCCGGTGGCGGCCGCGTCAGATCAGACCTCCGGCAGTGCCGCATCGGTACCCGGGCGTCAGCCCGAGCCCATCCAGGTGGACGTCGACGTCAAGGCGAAAACGGGCGCCAAGAGCGTCGCCACCGTCGTCGTCGCCGACGCGGACGGCACTCCCCTCTCCGGGCGCTTCGCGTGCATTCCGAGAACGGACGAGCCCGGGGTGTCGCCCCAGTGCAAGAACACCAACAGCAAGGGAACCGCCGTATTCAACGTCGACAGCGACGGCACGTACCGGGTCACCGTCAAAGCGACTCAAAGCTACGAGGGATTCAAGGGAGAAACGTTCAAGGCCAACAAGGGCGCAGCAAACCCCAAACCCGAGGGCGACACCAAGGACGAGCCTGAGCTCGAGCCCATCCGGGTGGAAACCGGGGTCACGGCGATACCGGGATCGAAGAGCATCGTCCGCACCGTCGTCACCACCGAAGAGGGAGATTTTCTCTCCGGGCGCCGGGTATGCGTTCCGAGGGTGGACGATCCCGGGCCGACGCCCCAGTGCAAGAAAACCGACGATTTCGGGAGCGTCGTATTCAACGTCGACGGCGGCGGTGAATACCGGATCACCGTCGACGCGACCAAGAAGTACGGCGGATTCAAGGGGAAGAAGTTCAAGGTGGACACCAGCGCCTCGAACGTCGGCTATCTCAAGTGACGGGAAGGGGCTGCGCGGCCATCGAGCCGCGCAGCCCCTTATCGGTTTCACCGACTTGTTTCGTCCTCCTGCGGCGGGCCAGGAAGGCCTCTACTGCGGCGGGCGTGCGGGTGGCGTGGAAGGAGTCTCCGCCGAGCGGCCAGGAGGTTCGGTCGTCGTCCACCGCCCGCGCGTCCTGCGCCTACGGACCGAAGTGCTCCTTCACCTCGTCGAGCGGCATGTCGAGGACCGCGCTCGCCGCATGCCGGGTGAGGATGGAATCGGCGGCGACCGCGACGAACTCGGCGGTGTCCTCGGCAGGCGGCTCTCGCGGCTCGAACCGTATGCGGGTGCCGGTAGCTGTCCGGCACGGTCGACACGGAAGGTGCGTCGGTCGTCGCGGTTCACGTCCCAGACCACCAGGAACCCCTTGCGGTCGGCGGCCACCGGCGAATGCGGTGCGGCGGGGCGATGAGGCCGATGGCCTTCGTACCTTCCGCGCACACCGCCGCCGCCCGATGCGTGTGCGATGTACCGGGTAACGTGCCCCGAGGCTTCGGTCCTTCCCTAGTGGACGGCTTCGTACATCTCAATGATCGAAGCGGGGATGGCGCCGTGCTCGTTGACCTTGATGCCGATACCGCGGGCCCAGTCGCGGATTTCGGACTCCTCGGAGGCGGTCCTACGGAACGGTCCGCGTCGTCGCGCCTCGTCGTCCATGGGGATCAGCACCGTTCGGTAGCGGGAGCCGCGCAGAAACTCCTCGGTGACCCGTAGACCGGAAAGCTTCTCGATGAGGGCGAGTTCGCCCGAGCCCCAAAGAGCGGCGAGCGGGCCCGAGGCGTCCGGCAGGCCCAGATGGGCGAGCGCCGCGTCGAGAGCGGCGGGCTCGGCGCCGTACCTGGGGCCGCCGAGTGACTGGAATGCCGTGCGGAGCTCTCTGTCCACGTACCAGGCGAAGCCAGGGTCGCCCGCCCCGTTCAGGTAATGAGCCATCACCATGGAGCCCTCGGACGCGGCGGTGAAGTCAGCGGCGCTCATCAGGCCGCCGAGCTCGAACAGAAGCGTCCACGGACCGTCCGTGCCGGTGGCCTCGACGATGCCTGCCGGCATGAAGTCGCTCAGATACCGGTCAGGGGTGGCCTCGAGATAGGCGTGGAAGTGGTCGACGAGGGCGCGGAAGCCGTCCGCCTGATCCTCGTCCGTGGCGTGCAGACGCTCCAGCACAACCTCGGGAGGCAGCTGGAACAGGGCAAGGCCGTAGAAGTCGACGGGGAATGCGGCCCACCAGGCGTAGTCGTCGATCAAGCTCATCCCGGCATCCTGGCGGGCCGATCGGACATTTCGGCCAACTTTCGGAATGTGAGTGACCGCGGGCCAGAGTGATATCCGTTGGATTTCGCCACCTGCCACGAGGACCCCGGTGGAGGCAGGGGGTCGTGGCGCATCGCGTGGGCGTCGGGCCTGACGCCCACGGCACCGCGCGCTTGCGCCACCGCTCCAGAATCGAGGCCGTCGTGGTCGCCGCCGAGCATCACCGCAAGCAGATCGCCGACGCGTTGCTACGCCACATGCTCAAGCCCCCGGCTCCTCGGTCCTGGCATGTCTGGAGGTGTGTCGCGGGTGACGGCTGTATCGGGTCGCGGAGCGGTGACATAACCCTGACCGGTGGGAAATCGCTCAAAGCTACGAGGGCTCACTGTGGGTGAGTTATGTTTTCTCCAGCGTGCCGCCAAGCCAGAACCATGAATGCGGACGGACGGGGCCTGTCCGGTTGCGTTCGGCTCAGGGGCCGGTGTGGGCGGCGCGCTGGAGAACTCGGGCATCTGCGGCGGGAGGCTGTGACACGGTGCTGGGCTTGCCTCGCCATGTGGCGTGCGTGATGGACGGGAACGGACGGTGGGCGGCGCAGCGGTCGCTGCCCCGGACGGCGGGGCACAAGGCCGCGGAGACCGCGGTGATCGACGTCATCGAGGCCGCGTACGCGGCCGGTATCCCCTGGCTCAGTCTGTTCGCCTTCTCCACGGAGAACTGGCGCCGTCCCGACGGGGAGGTCGACTTCCTGATGGGGCTGGTGCGGCGGACCATCCGCAAGCACGCCCTGTCCCTGCACGCGCGGGGGATCCGGTGCCGCTTCCTCGGCGACTCCGACCTCAGGATCCCCCCGGATCTGGCGCGGGACATCGCCGACCTGACGACGCTGACCCGCGACAACACGCGGATGACGCTGACCGTGGCGTTCGACCACGGGGGGCGCCGCGACATCGTGCGGGCCGCGCGGTCCCTCATCCGCAACCGGGTGCCCGCCGAGCAGGTCACCGAGGAGAGCTTCGCCCACCACCTGCCCTATCCCGACACACCGGACGTGGACCTGGTCATCCGCACGTCGGGCGAGCACCGCATCTCCAACTTCATGCTCTGGCAGGTGGCCTACGCCGAATGGACCTTCCCGCAGGTGCTGTGGCCCGACTTCCGGGCCACCCACTTCTGGGAGTGCCTGGACTCCTACCGGGAGCGCGAGCGTCGTTTCGGCGCCGTCCGGCTACCGACACCGACGGGAAAGGGATGACATGACCGAGACGGCAGGCACCACCGCGGGGAGCGTCCCCGGCGACGAGGACTCCCTGCTCCAGCGGCTGTGCAACGAGGCGCGGTGGGGGCTCGCGGCGACGCGCGCCAGCATCCTGGAGGCGGCGCACCCGCAGATCGGGGCCGCCCTGATCGACCACTCGACGTTCGTGGTGCACCCGTGGCGGCGGCTGCGCAACACCGTGGTCAGCACCCAGCGCATCGTCAGCGGAGACGAACGGGTCCGCGACAAGGAGACGGCGCGCCTCAACCGGCTGCACTCCCGGATCTCCGGCACCGACGCGCAGGGCCGCCCCTACGACGCGATGGACCCCGAGGCGCGGGCCTGGGTGGTGGCGACGCTGTTCGAGTCCACCGTCATGATGTGCCGCCTGGGCGGCGAGCCCCTCGACCAGGCCGCGCAGGAGCAGCTGTACGCCGAGTTCCGCGCCTTCCTCGGTCACATGGACGCAGACGGCGGACGGCTGCCGGACACCCTCGCGGAGTTCTGGCCCTACTACGAGAAGACCATCGCCGAGGGCCTGGAGAACACCCAGGCGGTGCACGCCGTGCTCTACCGGCTGTTCGCCGAGGTGCCCGCGCCGCCGCTGCTGCGCGACCACCCCGCGACATGGGCGGCGGTCCGCGCCCTGGCCGGACCGCTGGCGACCGCGATCACCGTCGCGTCGCTTCCCGAGTCCTACCGGCGGCAGGCCTACCTCACCGCGCTGCCGGGTGCGCGGGTGCTGATGCACGGCGCCTACCTGACGGCCGGACTCGCGACCCGCTGGCTTCCCTCCTCCTGGACCCGAACCGAGGTGCTCCTGGACGCCTTGAACCTCGACCCTCCGGCAGGACAGGGCTCACCCGTGGTGGAGTCGCTGCGCGACCACGCCGGAAAGGTAGGCGCCCTCCTCCGCCTCATCACCCCCGTCCCCGCACGTCCCGGCCCGGGCGGCTCCGCGCGCCCCGGTCGCCCCGGTCGCTCGGGTCGCTCGGGTCGCTCCGGATCCGACGGATCCGCCCGGCGGTCGGCCGAACGCTTCTTCGCCCAGGTGCTGGACCAGACCGGCGACGGCTACCTCGACTGGCCCGACCTCGCCGCCATGGCCAGGGAGATCGCCACCCGCCTCGACCTGGACGGCCCGGCCGAGGACCGCCTCTTCGCCGCCTACGCCGCCTGGTGGGAGGAACTGCGCACCACCCTGGACGCCGACGGCGACGGCCGCATCGACGCACACGAGTACGCCACTGCCACCACCCTCGCCGGCCGCGCCCTGATCGAGATCGCCGACGTCCTCTTCGACGCCACCGACACCGACGGCAGCCAGACCATCAGCCCCGAGGAATACCGCGCCCTCTTCCGCACGACCTTCGACCACGACCCCGCCGCGGCCGCTCCCGCCGACCTCTCCCGCAGCGCCTTCACCCGCGAGTTCCTGGCCTTCATGGCAGGCCGCCACCACTCAGCCGCCTACGAGAACCTCCTCACCCAGACCTGACCCCGCCCTGATCCGTCCACCACCACGGCCCGGGCCCGGCCAAGGCGCCCGGCGGCGCCCGGCCAGGGAGCCCAGCGGCGACGCCCTGCCAGCGCTCGGTCCGCAGCGGCAGCACGACCGACTGCGGGGATGTCCCGACTGCGGGGATGTCCCGGCTGCGGCGCTGCCGCAGGCTCCTCGCACTCGGCTGGCTGTTCCTTCTCGCCTTCGACGAAGGAAGAACCCCCGGGTGCCGCCGAACCGACAGCTGAACACCTGATCCAGTTGCTCGCCTGAACGAACCGTCCCTGCCCGCGGTCGCGGCGGCCGTGAAACGCGCTCAGCGCAGTTCTTCTTCGGCGAGGTGGAGGAGGACGTCGATCAGGCGTGCCCTGAGGGGGAGGTCCGCAGCGAGGTGGTCCGGGGTCCGGACATCCCAGGTGGTGGTCTGGAGGGCGAGGTCCTGAGCGCGGGGTTCGTCTTCGGTGATGAGTGCCAGGGCGAGGTCCATGGTGGGACTCGGCCCCTCCAGGGCGGTGCGGAAATCGGTGAAACGCTGGAGGTGCGCCGCGGCCGCCGACGGGTTGAGCGTGGCCAGAAGGAGTAGCTGGGCCTGGTGTGCTCGCGGCGATCGCCGCCACAAGGTCAGCAGGTCGGGAACGGCGGCGGCAACGGCACGGGTCGTCAGGGCTCCCGGGTTGTCGCCGTCGGGCTCGGAGAGCGTCCAGGTGTTCTGGGAGGCGATGTAAAGGAGGCATTGGAGGAGTTCGAAGCGGCGCTCAGGGAGGAGGTTCGGCGAAAGGGCGATCTCCACCAGGAACGGGATGGTGCGCTCCGTCGCCGCGTACACGGTGCCCTGGTGCACGATGGCGCTGAAGTACGCGTCCATGGCGTCCGACCAGCCCTCATCGTTGGCGGCCAGCGCGTTGAGGATCTCAGGCGTGTCGTCCGCGGAGCCGTATGCGTGGTCGAGCGCAGACCAGTCGATGTCGTCCAGTCCGGTGAGCGTGATCGGATCTCCCTCGCCTGACGGCGATGGGGGCCCTTGGTCCAGCAGCCGGGGAGTCACGGCGCTCTGAGCTCGGGGCGGGGTGTGAGCGAAGGACGCCAGACGGGACTCCCGCACGTCCTCCGCCGTCCGGTCGACGAGCAGCCCGTCGAGGGAGCCGAATTCCGGCGGGCTCGGATGGCGGACGCCGTAGGCGTCCTTCAGCCGCGCGACGAACCGGTGCTCCTCGGCCTTCCACCATTCGACGTCGTCATCGGGATACGGGCCGTCATCCCACGCCAGGACGCGCCAGCCCGGCTCATCGCCCCAGCGGCCGCGGTAGGTGCAGGGGGCGAGCAGGACCTGGGCGTAACCCCGCTCGATGAAGACCTCCGCGATGCGCCGGGCAGTCGACTCGTCCGCGACCGCGATGTCGGCGGCTTCGCTCCAGCGCCAGAGAACCTGCACGAATTCGGCCATGTCGCAGCATTCTAGGCACAGGCCCAAGAGGCTCCAGACCTACAGCGCACCGTCTCGCACCCCTCTCAGCGCTCCACTCCGACGCGTCCGGAATGCCTGCGCCACGCTCGGCTCGGCGACCCGATGTTCGGGCTTGCCGGGTTCTCATGGGGTGATGGCGGCATTGCGGGGCTCGCGGCCGTTGCCACCGGACCTCGGGTCAGGGGCGCGGGCCGGCGCCGTGCAGCAGGGTGTCGATGATGCGGGCGGCGAGGGTGTCCGGGTCGGCGTTGTCGGCGTCTCCGTGCAGGGACTCCCCGATGAGCGCGTAGTAGACCCGGCGTACCCAGTCGAGGTCGGCCGCTTCGTCGATGAGTCCGTCGGCCCGGGCTCGCTTCAGTACGACGGTGCAGCGGCGGTTGATGTCCTGGTGGAGGGCGGCGGCCTCGCCGTTCGGGTCCGCCGGCAGGCCCAGGGCGAACGCCCAGGCGCTCTTGACCTGGAGCACGTTGGCCGTGATCCGGTGCATCGCCACCAGCGGCGGCGCGGTGTCCGGCCTGCCGTCGTCCACGGCCTGGGCGAGCTGGCGGGCCGCGGACGCCGCCAGCGCCTCGATGAGCGCCTGCCGGTTGGCGAACCGCCGGTGGATCGTCGTCCGGGCCACTCCCGCGGCCGCGGCGATCTGCTCCATGGAGGCGCCGGGGTCCTCGGCGAGCACCCGCTCGGCCGCCTCCAGGACCGCGCGCACGCTGCGCTCCGCGTCCGCCCGCAACGTTCGTTCCGCCATCTCGCCTCCCGCTGGACCATCTGACCAGGAACACAGTACATGCAGGATGCAATCTCAAACTAATCTGCATCAAGGCTGTTGCATTTCGTCGAAGTACTAGTACTCTCCACTCTCAGTTGGCGTCGATCAAAGGAGTCACTCGTGCACAGCACCGCCCTCATCACCGGAGCATCGTCCGGCCTCGGCGCGGAGTTCGCCGCGCAGCTCGCCGCCCGGGGGCACGACCTGGTCCTGGTGGCGCGGTCCGGCGACCGGCTCGCCGCCCTCGCCGAGCGCCTGATCGCCGAGCACGGCGTCCGCGCCCATGTGCTGGTCCAGGACCTCGCCGAGCCGGACGCGGCCCGCCGCGTCGCCGACCGGCTGGCCGCCCGCGGCCTGAGCGTCGACCTGCTGGTCAACAACGCGGGCTTCGGCACGTGCGGCCGCTTCGAGGAGATCTCCGGCGCCCGCGACCACGACCAGCTGATGGTCAACGTCGTCGCGCTCGTCGACCTCACCCACGAGCTGCTGCCCGGCATGCTGGAGCGCGGTCGCGGCTCGATCGTCAACGTCGCGTCCAACGCCGGCTTCCAGCCCTCCCCGTACTTCGCCGTCTACGGCGCGTCCAAGTCCTTCGTGCTGAACTTCGGCCTCGCCCTGCGCCAGGAGTACCGGAAGCGCGGCATCCGCGTGCTCACCCTGTGCCCCGGCCCGGTCGAGACCGCCTTCTTCGACACCATCGGCACCCGCCGGGCGGCCGTCACCGGCTCCATGACCACCCCTGAGCCCGTCGTGCGCGCCACTCTGCGCGCGCTCGACCGCGACCGCGGCTATGTCATCCCCGGATTCGGCAACGCCCTGGCCGCGCACCTGACGCCCCGCCGCCCCCGGACCGTGGTCGCCGCCATCGCCGAACGCATCACCCGCAAGGTCCTGGCCCCGTCGACCGGCGCCGGGGCGCCGCGGGAGCACGCGGCATGAGATCCCTCCCAGCTCCCGCCGCCGCGGCCTCGGCAATGTTGCTCGTCGGCACCTCGACGGCCGTCTCCGCCACCATCGCCGACTACCCGGTCTTCGCCGGACAGGCACTGCGCTATGCGCTCGCCGCGGCGATCCTGCTCGCCGTCGTACGCCACCGGCGCCTGCCCCGCGTCCGCCTGACGCCACGTGACGTCCTGCTCCTGGTCGCGCTGGCCGCCACCGGCCTGGCCGGGTTCAACCTCTTCCTCGTCGAAGCCACCCGGCACGCCGGCCCCGCCATGATCGGCACCGTGGTCGGAGCCGTCCCCCTCGTCCTCGCCCTCGTCGGCCCGCTGCTGGAACGCCGGCGCCCCGCTCCGCGCACCGTCGGCGCCGCGGTCGTGGTCGCGCTCGGCGCAGCCGTCGCCGCCGGTCTCGGTTCGGGGAGCCTGCAAGGCCTCCTGCTGTCCCTGGGCGCGCTCGCCGGCGAGGTGGCCTTCTCCCTGCTCGCCATCCCGCTCCTGCCCAAACTCGGCCCCCTGCGGGTCGCCGCCTATCCCGCCGCCCTGTCCGTGCCCATGCTGCTGGCCGCGAGCCTCGCCCTGGACGGCACGAACGCCCTGCGGCTGCCCACGTCCGGCGAAGCGGCCGCCTTCGGCTACCTGGGCGCGATCGTCACCGCGGCCGCCTTCTTCCTCTGGTACGACGCGCTGCGCCGCCTCGGCGCCGACCGTGCGGGCCTCTTCGCCGGCCTCGTACCCGTAGGCGCGCTGCTCACCGCCGTCGCACTCGGCCTCGGCCAGGCGGGCCCCGCCGACGTCACCGGGGTACTGCTCGTCGCGGCGGGCGTCGTCACCGGCCTCCGACAGTCCGGCCGCGGCAGCCGAGAGCCAGAAGCAGCCGGTGAGCCGACGGACCACGGCCGGCACCGCGGAGCGCCTGATGCGCGCCGGTGCGGCAGCGCCAACACGGCACGTGCCGTATCGTAGTGGGATGACCACCAGCCGTTCCGACGCCCGCACCAGGACGATCATGCAGGCCACCCTCGATCTGGCACGGGAGTCCGGTTACGCCAGGCTCAGCATGGAGGCCGTGGCGGCCCGTGCCGGCGTCGGCAAGCACACCGTCTACCGGCGCTGGCCCTCCAAGGGCCTGCTCTTCCTCGACTCCCTCCTGTCGCAGAACGAGCCGGACCTGGGCTATCCCGACACCGGCGACGTCATGGCCGATCTGCGCAGCCAGATCCACGCGGCGGTGGACCTGCTGGGCGGTCCCCCGTGGGGCCCGCTGTACCGGGCGCTGCTGGGCGAGGCCCAGCACGACCCCACCGTCGCCGCCGGTCTCAACGAGCGCTTCATCCGCCCGCAGGCGGACCGGACCGTCGCCCGCCTGCGCACCGCCCGGGAGCAGGGCCAGCTCTCCTCCGACTTCGATCTCGACCTGGCCATGGCCGTCCTGTCCGGTCCCCTGTACTTCCAGCTCCTGATCACCCAGGAGCCCCTGACCCACGACTACGTCGACCGCGTGCTCGACGCCCTCTTCGCCGGCATGGCGCCCAGGCCCTGAGCCGGACCGCTCCCCGCTTCCGGTGCACGCGCTCGTTACCTTCTCCCGCCAGCGCCCGTCATGGGTGTGACGACGGAAAACGAACGGCCGTCGCACCGACGAGTGAAGCGAGGACGGAATGCTGACCGACATCATGTACGTGACGGTCTACGTCACCGATCAGGACCGCGCACTGGAGTTCTACGCCGAGGGGCTCGGCCTGGAGAAGCGGATCGACTTCTCGGGGCCCGACGGACGCTTCCTCACCGTCGGCGTTCCCGGCAGCCCGGTGCAGATCCTCCTGTGGTCGCACGCGGCGGCCGCGGGGAAGCCGGGTGACGGGGACCGGGGCACCGCGCCCGGACCGCTGATCCTCGAATCCGACGATCTGCGCGAGGACTTCGAGATCATGCGCCGACGCGGTGTCGTCTTCGAGGAGTCCGCGCCCGAGGAGTACCCGTTCGGGATCCGCGTCGAGGCGGTGGACCCGGACGGCAACCGGATCTCGCTCCGCCAGCAGCGGAAGCCGTGACCGCCCACCCGTCCGGCCTCGTGGCCGAGGCGTTCGAAGCCCAGCGCGATCGGTTGCGCGCCGTCGCGTACCGCGTGCTGGGCTCGCACGCCGACGCCGAGGACGTGGTCCAGGAGGCCTGGATCCGCCTGGCCCGCCAGGACGAGGCGACCATCGCCAACCTGGCGGGCTGGCTGACCACCGTGGTCGGCCGCATCAGCCTGGACCTCCTGCGTTCCCGCCGGGCCCACCCCGAGACCCCTTACGGGCAGGAGTCCGCGGACCTGGTGGTGACGCCCGCCGACGGCCCCGCGCCGGACGACAGGCGGCGCTGGCCGACACGGTCGGCCTCGCCCTGCTGGTCGTGCTCGACTCGCTCACCCCGAGCGAGCGCCTGGCGTTCGTCCTGCACGACATGTTCGCGGTCCCGTTCCAGGAGATCGGCCGGATCCTGGGAAAGTCCGCCGACGCCTGCAAGATGATCGCCAGCCGCGCCCGCCGCAAGGTCCGGGCCGCGGACCGGTCGGCGGGCCCCGGCCGCGAGCACCACGAGGCCGTCGAGGCGTTCCGCGCCGCCGCCCTCGGCGGTGACTTCGAAGCGCTCCTGCGCGTCCTCGACCCGAACGTGAAACTGACCGTCGACACCCCCGACGGCGTGGTCGTCACCCTCGGCGCCACCGCGGTCGCCGCCGGTGCCCGCATGTTCTCCGGCCAGGCCGCCCGCCACCGGCCCGTGCTGGTCGACGGCGTTCCCGGCCACATGTCCTGGCGCCCCGACGGAACCCCTCTCTCCGTCATCGCCTTCACCGTCGCCGCGGGCCGGATCACCGGCATCCGCATCGTCGTCGATCCGGCCAAGCTCGCCTCGATCCGGCTGTCCGCCCCGGCCTGAGCCGGTGCCGCGCCGCGGCACCGGCCGGGGGTGTTCATTCTCATTATCGATAATGATAACGTTCTGGTGTGAGAGATTCCCAGAAGCGCTGGGCGGAGCTGGCCCTGCATCCGGTGCGGATACGGGTGCTGCGGGCGGTCAGCGGCGTGCGCCGCACCACCCGCGAGATCGCCGACCTGCTGCCGGACGTGCCGCAGGCGACGCTCTACCGGCACCTGGCCGCGCTCGCCAAAGGCGGCCTGCTCGAAGTGGTCGAAGAACGCAGGGTCGGCGGGACGACCGAGCGCGTCTACGCGCTGCCGCCCGGCGGGGCGATGCTCAGCGGCGAGGCGCTGGCCGAGGCGACGAGTGAGGACCACGAGCGTTACTTCACCTCGTTCGTCTCCAGCCTGCTCGCGGAGTTCTCCCGTTACCTGGCGCGCGAGCAGATCGATCTGGTGGCCGACGGCGTCGGCTACCAGCAGATGGTGCTGCACCTGGACGACGAGGAGTTCGCCGAATTCGCCCGCGGTTTCACCGAGCTCGTCCAGCCGCTGACCCGCAACGAACCGAGGCCGGGGCGGACACCGCGACTGCTGGCGACCGTGCTCTTGCCCGTGGACACACCGGCCGCGAAGAAGGACGACATGACGACCGAAGAAGAGACGACATGACAGAGACCACGATGACCGGCGGACGCCTCCGGATCGAGGCGAGGAACCTGACCAAGCGCTTCGGCGACATCACCGCCGTGGACGACCTCGGCTTCACCGTGGAGCCCGGACGGATCACCGGATTCCTGGGGCCCAACGGCGCGGGCAAGACGACGACGATGCGCATGATGATCGGGCACATCACCCCCACCTCCGGTTCGGTCACCATCGGCGGGAAGAGGTACCACGAGCTCGCCGATCCGTCGGCCACCGTCGGCGCCGTCTTCGACGCCGCCTCCTTCCACCCCGACCACTCGGCCCGCGACCACCTGCGCGTGTACGCCGCGATGGGCGGCCACCCCGATGGACGCGTCGACGAGCTGCTGTCCCTGATGGACCTCACCGGAGCCGCACGCCGCAGGACGCGCGGCTTCTCCACCGGCATGCGCCAGCGGCTCAACCTGGCGACCGCGCTGCTGGGCGACCCCCGGGTCCTGCTGCTGGACGAGCCGAGCAACGGCCTGGACCCCGCCGGCACCGCCTGGCTCCGCTCCTTCCTGCGGCACCTCGCCGGGGAGGGCCGCACGGTTCTCATCTCCAGCCACGTGCTCGGTGAGATCCAGCAGGTCGCCGACGACGTCGTGGTGATCCGCCAGGGACGGATGGTCGCCGCGGCACCGCTGGCGGAACTGTCCGGCACGGCGCCGGCGGTCCTGGTCCACTCGCCCGACGCGGAAGCCGTGGCCCGGATGCTCGTCCAGCAGCCGTTCGCCGGATACGAGACGCGCGTGGAGCGGATCGGGCCGGAGCAACTGCGCGTGTGGGGGCCGGATCCGGCGAGCCTCGCCGACCTGGCCGCCGCGCACCGCCTCCGGATCCACGGCCTGACCCCCGAGGAGCCCGACCTGGAACGGCTCTTCCTCGACCTGACAGGGAGCATGCGATGAACCGACTGATCAAGGCCGAGTTCCGCAGGCTGCTGGCCACCCGGATGTGGTGGGGCGCCCTGCTGGTCGGCGGGCTCCTGGGCGGCGGGCTGATCGGCATGCTGACCCTGGTCGGCCCCGAGAACTTCGACC
The DNA here is from genome assembly GCF_039525175.1 of Actinocorallia libanotica. Classification (NCBI taxonomy): domain Bacteria; kingdom Bacillati; phylum Actinomycetota; class Actinomycetes; order Streptosporangiales; family Thermomonosporaceae; genus Actinocorallia; species Actinocorallia libanotica. The sequence continues at coordinate 204,294 of NZ_BAAAHH010000004.1, read as the reverse complement.
CCCCGATGCCGGGGCTGCACACCGAGCAGGGGGTGCGGACGGTCCTGGGGTTCCTCGGCTACACCGCGTTCGTTCCCGCCGCGATCGGCACCCTGGCGGTGACGTCGGAGTACCGGCACCGGACGATCAACTTCACGTTCCTGTTCGCGCCGCGCCGCTGGCAGGTGCTCGTCGCCAAGATCGTCGCCCACGGCGCGGCGGGCGCCTGCTACGGGCTGGTCCTCGCCGCGACCTCCGCCCTGGCCTTCTTCGGAGCCGCGGCGGTGAAGGGCGTGACGCTGGGCATGCCCGCCACGGGCATCATCGAGCTGCTCGCCAGGACCGGCCTGGCGATGGTCGCCTACACGGTGCTCGGGATCGGCATGGGCGCCCTGATCCGCAACCAGGTCGCGGCCCTCGCCGTGGTCATCGGATACCTGTACGCGGGCGAGACGCTCCTGATGATGATCCCCGGCATCCGGCACCTCTACCCGTGGCTGCCCGGCGGCGCCGCCGCGGCGCTGACCGACTTCACCGCGATCTCCGACGCCCTCTCGCAGCAGATGTCCACCGACCCCATCCGCCTGCTCTCCCCGGTGGCGGGCCTGCTCGTCCTCCTGGCGTACACCGCCCTGGCCGGCACCGCCGCCGTCCTCAGCCCGATGCGCCGCGACGTCGCCTGACCACGGGAGTCCCGGAGGCGGTCATGGCCGAGGGGCGCCTTCGAAGACGAGGTGCCCGCCGTCCTGCCCGGCCTCCGGGCCGATTTCGACGAGCCAGTCGGCTCTGCGGATGACGTCGAGGTGGTGTTCGACGACGATGACGGTGTTCCCGGCGTCGACGAGGCGCTGCAGGTTCTCCACGAGGGTGTCCACGTCGCTGAGGTGGAGGCCGGTGGTCGGCTCGTCGAGGACGTACAGGTCGGCGTTCGCCCCGTTGCGGAGTGCGGTGGCGATTTTGAGCCGCTGGTTCTCGCCGCCGGAGAGGGTGGGCAGGGTCTGGCCCAGGCGGAGGTAGCCCAGGCCGACGTCGATGATCCCGGCCAGGGCCGCGGTGATCTGAGGGTCGTCGAACGCGCCGACCGCCTCGGTGACGGTGAGGTCCTCGGTGTCGGCGATGGTTCGTCCGCGGACCCGGTGGGCCAGGGCTTCCGGGGAGTAGCGCCGGCCTTGGCAGGCTTCGCAGACGACGGTGTGGTCGTCCATGAAGGCGAGGTCGGTGCGGATGCTTCCGGTGCCGTTGCACTCGGGGCAGGCGCCGGTGGAATTGGAGCTGAACAAGGCGGCGGGCGCGTTGGTGGCGCGGGCGTAGATCGAGCGGAGACGTGGCCCTATGCCGCTGTAGGTGAGCAGCGTGGAGCGTCCGTTGGCGGCGATCGCGCGCTGATCGATGCTGGTAGCCGGGTGCTGGTCGAGGAGCTCGGCCATCAGGCTCGACTTGCCCGAACCGGCGACGCCCGTGACGACGGTGAGTACGCCGAGAGGGATGCCGACGGTGATGTCCTTCAGATTGTTGCGGCGTGCGTGCTCGATCAGCAGCCGTCCACGTGCCCGCCGTCGGCGCGGCCCATCGGCGGTGGCGCGGGTGAGGGCGCGGCCCGTGGGGGTGTCGGCGGTGAGGAGCTCGGTGAACGGGCCGTGGAAGACGAGTTCACCACCGTGTTCGCCCGCGCCGGGACCGATCTCGATGATGGCGTCGGCCTCGCGCATGACGTCGGGGTCGTGTTCGACGACCAGCACGGTGTTCCCTTTGTCGCGCAGCCTTTTCAGCAGGGCCGTCATGTCCCCGACATCTCTGGGGTGGAGCCCTACGGTGGGCTCGTCGAACACGTAGAGCACTTCGATGAGGCTGCTGCCGAGGTGGCGGATGGTCTTGATGCGTTGGGACTCCCCTCCGGAGAGGGTGGTCGTTCCGCGATCGAGGCTGAGGTAGCCGAGGCCGATGTCGTCCAGGGCGGTGAGCCTGGTGTGCAGGCTCTCGACGACCGGTGCCACACGGACGTCGTCGATCGTGGCGATGAGCGCAGCCAGGTCGCGGATCTCCATACGGCTCATCCGGGTGATGGTCTCCCCTCCCACGCGGACGGATCGGGCCTGCTCGTTCAAGCGCGCGCCGTCGCACTCCGGGCAGGTCTTTGCACGGGTGAACCTCTCCAGCACCGCCTGCTTACGGTCCGACAGCGCGTCAGAGGTGCGTAGGTAGATGCGCTCGAAGCGTTCTACGACTCCCTCGTAGTCCTTCGGGGGCCTGGTGCCGAGCTTCGCGGCCGCTTCCCCGCCGTACAGCAGTGCCTGGCGCTGCTCCTTGCTCCATTCGCGCAGCGGGGTGGCCGGATCGAACGAGCCGATGTCGGCGTACTGCCGGTACCAGTACTGGCCGTCCCCGAACCCGGGCAGCAGGATCGCCCCCTCCTTCAGGGACCTGTCCAGGTCGAGCATCCGATCGACGTCGCTAGTGAGGACCCGTCCGATGCCGTCGCAGGCAGGGCACATGCCTCGGGGGTCGTTGAAGGAGAACCGGTTCGACTCGCCGATGTGCGGAGTACCGATCCGGGAGAACAGCAGCCGCAGGTACGTCCAGGTGTCGGTGGTGGTGCCCACGGTGGAGCGGGCGTTGCCGCCCAGCCTGCGCTGGTCGATGATCACCACTGGGGAGAGGCCCTCGATCGAGTCGGCCTCCGGGCGGGAGTGGCGGGGCAGGCGGTTGCGCAGGAACGGCGGGTAGGTCTCGTTCCACTGGAACGCCGCCTCCGCGGCCACGGTGTCGAACACGAGCGACGACTTGCCCGACCCGGACACGCCCACGACCACCGTCAACGTGTTCCGGGGGATGTCGAGGTCGATGCCCTTCAGGTTGTGGGTCCGCGCGTTCCTGATCTTGATCATGTTCCGGCTCATCACCCCTGTGTACGCCGAGATGCGGCCGGATCACGGCCGCGTCTCGGCGTACTGTGGAAGGCGATGGCCGATGTGACCAAACGGATGCTGGACCTGCTGGCGCTGCTGCAGACCGGCCGCAGGTTCGCCGGAGCCGAGCTCGTCCGGCGGCTGGAGACCAGCCCCCGCACGCTGCGCCGCGACGTCGAGCGGCTGCGCGAGTACGGCTATCCCGTCATGACCCGGCCGGGGCCGAGCGGTTTCTACCAGCTGGGCCCGGGGACGCGACTCCCTCCGATGATCTTCGACGACGAGGAGGCCGTCGCCCTCCTGATCGGTCTCGCGCTGGCCGCGGCGGCCGCGCCCGGGACCGCGCCGGAAGACGACACCCGCGGCATGGGCGCCGCGGCCGACCGCGCCTACGGCAAGGTCGATCAGCTGCTCCCGGCGCGGCTCCGGACCAGGGCGCAGCTCGTACGGGCGTCGATGGAGGTCTCCCCCAGCCCCTCCCCGGCGATCGACACGGCCGCGTTCGCCGCCATCGGCGAGGCCTGCACCCGCCACGAGCAGATCGGATTCGACTACCGCGGCCCGGACGGCACGGTCACGACCCGGAAGGCGGAACCGTACCGGCAGGTCCTGACGCGCGGTCGCTGGTATCTCCTCGCCTGGGATCTGGGCAAGGACGACTGGCGGACGTTCCGCATCGACCGCATCCACGACCTGACACCCACCGGCCGGCGTTTCTCCCCCCGCTCCCTGCCCGCCGACGACGGCCGCGCCTACCTGCACGCCGCGCTCACCCGTCCCCGCCACCGGGCCGTCGCCACCGTCGAAGCCCCGGCCGAGACGGTCGCGGACAAGCTCAAGTTCGCCGACTGCACGATCGAACCCCTGGCCGACGACCGGTGCCGCGTCACCGCGTTCGTCGACTCCTTCCCCTGGCTCGTCATCAACCTCGGCCTCATCGGCGCCGAGTTCCGCATCCACGCTCCTGCGGAGTTCGCCGACCTCAGCCGGGAGCTGGCCGGACGCCTTCTGCGAGCCGGATCCTGACGGCGGAGACGAAGGGGGACGGCGGGACCGTCAGACGATACGTTTATCCGACCATCCCCCATATGGAGGCCGACCTTGTCCGTGTCCCCCACCCGTATCGTGCTGGCTACCGCCTTGGCCGCCGGTGTCGCCATCGCGCTCCCCGCATCCGTCTCGGCCGCGCCCAAGCAGTGCGCCGTCGGCAAGTGGCGGCTCATCAGCTACTCCCTGGTCGCCAAGACCGAGACCACGAGCACCGTCAAGGGCGGCGCGGGAACCAAGCTGACCATCACGCCGAAGAAGTTCAGCTACGACTTCACCGGTTCCAAGAAGGTCGTCGTGAAGACCGTCCTCGACGGCGCCCCCATCACCATCAAGCGCGCCTACCGCAAGCACCTGGCCTTCAAGTCCGTCCTCAAGGGCACCAAGAAGGGCGACTTCTCCCTCAAGCGGAAGTCCGCCTCCGGCAACGCCGTCGTCGACTCGACCCTCGGTGGCGTGCCCGCAGGCCACGAGAACCTCGTCAAGACCTACCGCAAGGGCGACTATGACCTCTTCGTCCTGCCTCACGGAAAGTACACCTGCGCCGGCAAGTCCCTGAAGTTCCAGACCAAGTTCACCGACGAGACCGGCACGTCGACCATCTCCGCCCACTACCGCCGGGTCTGACCCGCCAGCACCGCCGACGACGGACCGGAAAACGTGGTCAAAGGCGGGCTCACCCGTCCCCGCCACCAGGCCGTTGGCTGCCGACCCCCACCGACAATCAATGGCAGGCGAGGAGCCATGATGACGGTGTCGCCTGCGGTCGCGCACGTCAACGGCTGAGCAGATAGCGCCGGGGTGTGGTGCCGACCGTGCGGCGGAAGGCCGCCAGGAACGCGCTCGCCGTGGCGTATCCCACGCTGTGCGCCACCCGTGATACCGGCTGCCCCTCGGCCAGCAGCGGTAGGGAGGCGCGCAGGCGTACCTGGGTGCGCCATTGGTCGAAGCTCATACCGGTGTCGCGGACGAACAGCCGTGTCATCGTTCGTCTGCTCACGCCCGCTGCGCGGGCGTGTTCCTCCAGGCAGCGCGGGTCGGCCGGGTCTGCCAGCAGGGCGGCCGCCACTACCCGAACCCGCTCGTCGGTGGGCTGCGGGACGGTGATGGGCCGTGTGGGCAGCGGGCGCAGCAGGTCGGGCACCACGGCCTCGGCGCGCGCTCGCGCGTCGTCGGTGAGGTCGGTGCGGGCCAGGTACCCGATCAGCTCGGCGAGCATGCCGTCGACACCGACCGCCGTGGGCTCGGACCAGTCCACCGGGCAGTGCTCCGGTGCCAGGTACAGGCTGCACAGCACCGCTTCGCGGGTCGCGCCGGTCGTGTGGGTGACGCCTGCGGGCAGCCACAGCGCCCTGGTGGGCGGCAGGACCCAGTACACCTCTTCCACGCCGACGCTCAGGACGCCTCGCCGGGTCCAGGCGATCTGGTGGTGGGTGTGGCTGTGCGGGGCGATCCATTCCCCCGAGGCCAGCGGGAAGCGGCCGACGATGATCGCGCCTATGTCCTCCATGTGCCTGTCCTTCATGCGACATAGTCTGGCCTCATCGCGGATTGTGGCCAAATACTGCGGATCGTAGCCTCGGCAGATGCCGATGATCGTGTTGTGCCTCGTCCAGTTCATGCTCGTGCTCGACGACACGGTCGTGAGCGTCGCTCTGCCCAGCATCCGCGATGACCTGGGGTTCAGCGCCTCCGGGTTGCCCTGGGTCGTCAACGCCTACTTCCTGGCCTTCGGCGGGTTGCTGCTGCTGTGCGGCCGGATGGCGGATCTGCTGGGCCGCCGCCGCGTGTTCCTCATGGGCGTGGCGCTGTTCGGAGCGGCCAGCCTGGTGTGCGGGCTCGCGCAGCAGCCCTGGCAGCTGGTGACCGGGCGGTTCGTGCAGGGCGCGGGTTCGGCGATGGCCGGCCCGGCGGCGATGTCGATGATCACGTTGCTGTATCCGGGACCGGAGGAGAGGACCAGGGCACTGGGCATCTGGGGCGGCATCGCGGCGCTGGGCGCGACCGCGGGCCTGGTGATCTCCGGAGCACTGACCGACCTGGTGTCCTGGCGGGGGATCTTCCTGATCAACCTGCCCGCCGTCGTCGTCGCCCTGGTGCTGCTCCCCCGTCTGGTCCCCGAGTCCCGCGCCCCTGGCCGGCCCCGCCTCGACGTTCCCGGCGCGGTCCTGGTCACCGGTGCCGCGGTGTCGCTGGTGTACGGGCTGCTGCGCTCCGGCGAGAACGGCTGGGGCGATCCGGTCGGCATCGGCGCCGTTGCACTGTCGGCTGCCCTGGCGGTGGCCTTCCTGAGGGTCGAGTCACGGGCGGTGGCGCCGCTGGTGCCCGGATCGTTCCTGGCCTCGCGGACGCGGGCGGTCGCCAACGGCGCGACCCTGCTGTTCTCGATGGCGATGTACGCGATGTCGTTCCTGTTGATGATCCAGGTGCAGACCGCTCTGGGGTACAGCGCGCTCCTGGCCGGCCTCGCCTACCTTCCCTACGGCGGCGGCATCCTGGCAGGCATGTGGCTGTCCTCCCGCATCTCGTCCAGAGCCGGGACGCGGTGGACGCTTCTGCCGGCGTTCGCGGTCAACATCGCCGGTCTGCTGTTGCTGTCCGGTATGACGGCAGGCGACTCCTACGCCGCCCACGTCCTGCCCGGCATGCTCCTCCTGAGCGTCGGCAATGGGCTGAGCCTGCCGGTCATGGCCGCCGCTGCGGTCGAGGGCACCACCGAGGAGGACGCCGGTCTCGGCTCGGCCCTGTTCACCTGCGTCCAGCAGATCGGCGGCGCCGTCGGGGTGGCCGCGCTGGTCGTCATGGGCTACTCACACGGACTCACGGCGGGCGCGGTCTGCATCGCGCTCGCTGCCGTGCTCATCGCCGTGCTGCTGCCGCCACGCGCCGGTGGCCCGCGACGGCCTGGCGAACATCAGGCTGACGACCCGAGCATGCCGACAGCAGTTCCGCAGTCATGAAGCGCCGGGAAGATTCGCGGACCGACCCCTCCGGCCGCCCTCAGGAGGACTCGACGAGACGTGTCTCCCAGGCCCAGGCGGCGACCTCGACGCGGTTGCGAAGCCCGAGTTTGGCCTGGACGCCCGACAGGTGGGTCTTGACGGTGCTGAGGGAGATGAAGAGCTCCGCGGCGATCTCCTGGTTGGTGCGGCCGCGGGCGATGGCGCGGACGACCTCGAGCTCGCGGGCCGACAGCGGGGACGAAGGGGAACGGCGGGACGCGGCCGGGGCCGTCAGGTTGCTCAGCAGGCGGAGGGTGATCGAGGGGGAGATCAGCGCGTCGCCGTTGTGGGCGGCGCGGACGGCCTCGACGAGCAGGCTGGGGCCGGCGTCCTTGAGGACGAAGCCGACCGCGCCGCCGCGCAGCGCCCCGTAGACGTATTCGTCGAGGTCGAAGGTGGTGACCACGACGACGCGGAGCGGGTCGGCCACGTCCGGCCCGGCCAGCGCGCGGGTGACCTCGATGCCGTCCAGGTGCGGCATCCTGATGTCCACCAGGCACACGTCGGGACGCAGGCGGCGGGCCAGGGCGATCGTCTCGGGTCCGTCCGCGGCCTCGGCGACGACCCGGATGTTGGGCTGGTCCTCGAGGATGAGCCGAAGGCCGCTGCGGATCATCGCCTGGTCGTCGGCGACCAGCACCTTGATGGTCATTCGGGATGCTCCGAGGAGAGGGGAAGTGCCGCGCGCACCGACCATCCGGCGTCCGGGAGAGGCCCCGCCTCCAGGGTGCCGCCGAGCCGCTCGACGCGTTCGCGCATCCCGATCAGACCGTAACCGCTGCGCTGACGGGACCGGGAAGGCCTCGGGGAGGCATCGTCGGTGACCTCGATGGTGATCTCCTCACAGGCCCTGCCGACCTCGACGGTGACCGACCGGGCTTGCGGGGCGTGGCGTGCGACGTTCGTCAGGGCTTCCTGGACGATCCGGTACACGGTACTGCTCACCTCCTGCGGCCAGTCGTCCGTGTCGTCGGGTTCGGTGAGGCGGGCGGGCGGGCCCTGCCGGTTGAAGCGTTCGACGAGCGTGCTGAGCCGTTCCGGTCCGGGCGAGGTCGGCGGGGCGTCGCCGGTGTCGCGCAGCAGGCCGACCGTGCGGCGCATCGCGTTCAGTGCCTCGGACCCCGCGGCCTCGATACCGGCCAGCGCGCCGGCCGCCCGCTCCGGGTCCCTGCGGGCGACGAGTTGCGCGGCCTGGGCCTGGAGCAGGATGCCCGTGAGGTGGTGGGCGACGATGTCGTGGAGTTCCCGGGCGAGTTCCAGCCGCTCGTCCTGGCGTACCTTCTCGGCGGTGGCCCGGGCACGGTCGGCGAGGTACCTCCGGCTCCACCCGAAAGCGACGGCGCAGGCCCAGCCCGCAGTCGTCCACACCGGCACGGCGGCGGACGCCCACAGCCACGTGCCGGCGGCCACCAGGGCGCCGCCCGCCGCGACGGCACAGGCCTGCCGCGGCGGGGAGATCCTGACCACGGTGCCGGTGAGCACCGCCAGGGCGAGAACGGTGATGGGACCGGGCTCCTGGGGCAGGTCGGTGAAGTGGGCGGTTCCGATGGCGGCGGCGGTGACGGCCAGTCCCGCGAACGCCGCCTTCTCCCGCCACCGTCGGCGCAGGAGCGCGAGCCCGCACACCACGGCTCCGACGACGCCGTTGAACAGCCAGGAGACGCCGCCCCAGCTGACGCTGAGGCTGTAGGCGGTGAAGGCGATCCCGAGGGCGAACACGACGGCAAGCCCGACGTCGACCCCGTTCACCCGATCCGTACCGTTCATGGCTTCAGTCTGTCCCGCGCCGGAGACGCCAGAGACCGAACGCCGCCAGCAGAGCGCTGAGCAGCAGGCAGAATCCGGCCTCGAGCCACTGGAACGTCCAGTACCGTGCGGCCGGGTGGTAGTCGATCTCGAGGTGGAGATCGAGCCTGCCCAGGCAGGCGGCGGTGTCGCCGAAGGTGCCGCCGGTGCCTGTCTTCGGCGGGTCGTCGAGGCAGGCGCCGAAGACGTCCTCTGCGAGCGGGCTGCCGTCGGCGGTGAGCAGCGGGCTCGTGCGGCTGATCCACGCATCGGGATGGTCGGGGAGCGTGATCCCTCCGATGACCGCGCCGCCGCTGATGTTCCCCAGGTTCCGTGCCTGGTTCACGGCCTCGGTCGTCATGGCCAGGGTCGTCCGCTCGGGCGTCATGAGGTGGGGCCGGACGACGTTGGGCACGAAGAACTGGAAGGCGATCAGGCCGGCCATCGTGATGGCCATCGCGGGCAGCGTGCGGCGGATGAGGAGCCCGACGACGGTGCCGAACACGACGGCGAACACGGCGTAGGCGGCGGGGGCGAGGTGCCGGGCGCCGAAGGTGATGGTGCCGAACCGGTCCCCCGCCACCTCGTCGACCGGCGCCGCCGCCCAGGTGAGCAGCATTCCGGCGGCTCCCGCCATGATCATTCCGGCCAAGGCGACGAACGCGAGCCGGGTCGCGAACCAGCGGGGGCGGGACACGCTCTGGTTCCACACCAGGCGGTGGGTGCCCGCCTCGAACTCCCGCGCGACGAGCGGCGCGCCCCAGAACCCGCCGATGAGCGCGAGTGCCAGGCCGAGGCCCAAGGCCAGGAATATCAGCGGTGCCCGGTATTCGACCTGGAACTGGCCCAGCGCCTGTCCGCAGTCGCCGCTACCCCCGCAGCGGGCGAGGGCGGCGTCGTGCGCGTCGCGGATTTCCATGCCGAGGTACAGGAGGTATGCCGCGCCCAGCGCCAGCGCGACGGCGCCGACGCACGCCTGGAAACGGAACTGCCGCCAGCTCAACCAGATCATCGCTGGACCTCCCCTGCTGCCCGCGTCATGTAGGCGAGGACGAGTTCCTCGAGCGTGACGGGCGCTGCGTGCTGCGGCGGCACGGCGCCGATCCGCACGATCGCGTGCTCGCCGTTCGCGCGGATGACCTCCCCGCCGACGGGCGGCCCGCCTCGCGTCGGCACCCGGCGATGGACGGCGAGGAGTTCCCGGACGTTCCCGGTGAGCTGCACGCGGGAGTCGCCCAGCAGGATGATGTGGTCGCAGACCTGCTCGACGTCCCCGAGCAGGTGTGACGACAGCACCGCGCTGGCACCGAGCTCCGCGACGAACTCCGTCAGGCTCTTCAGGAACCCCTCGCGCGCCAGCGGGTCCAGCGCGGCGGCGGGCTCATCGAAGATCAGCAGGTCGGGGCGTTTGGCCGCCGCGACCGTCAACGCCAGCTGGGCCCGCTGCCCGCCCGACAGCCCGCCCGCCTTCTGCGCGGGATCCAGCCCGGCCCGCGTGATCCGCCGCTCGGCCAGCCTCGCGTCCCACGACGGGTTCATCCGCGCCCCCATGCGCAGGTGTTCGGCCACGCTGAACGTCCCGTACACCGGCGCGTTCTGCGCGACGAACCCCACCCGCGCCAGATGCGCCGGGTTCGCCGCGGGCCGCTCGCCCAGCACCCGCAGCCTGCCCGACGTCGGTTCGAGCAGCCCGCAGGCCATGTGCAGCAACGTCGACTTCCCGGCCCCGTTCGGTCCGACCAGCCCGACCACGCTCCCCTGGGGAACCGAGAAATCGGCACCGTCCAACGCGGTACGCCGCCCGTACTTCTTCGTCAGCCCCTCGGCGTGCAGCACCGGGGGCAAGATCTCCTGATGTGGCATGACCCCATCCTGGAAAAACGCCCCCTCCCCGCCATCACGCCAAAGTACGGCCCCCGCCGTTTCCGACCGTACTTTCGGCCATTTCTTCTCAAAGAGCGCTGGGGAACGTCTCGGGTTCGGTCTCGCCCGGGGGCTCGCCGTGGAGGGGGCGCAGGGCGGTGGTCTCGTCCAGCCAGAGGAAGGCGTCGTAGCGGCGGCCGGGTGTGGTGGTGACGTAGTTGCGGTGGCGGTCGCGGGCGGGATCGTAGACGACGCCGATGGCGCGGTGCTTGACCGGGGTGTCGTACCAGGTGGGACGGGTTTCCGGGGGCGGGGCGACGAAGAGGGCGCGGCCGGGGGCGGCGGTGTGCAGGAGGTCTTCGAGGGAGTCGGGGCGGGCGGGGGGCACCGGCATGATCTCGGCGGGGGCGTCCCACTCCCGGCCCGCGATCACCGTGCCCCGGTGGGTGCCGAAGCCGACCAGGACGACGGCGTCCGCGCCGCGGCGTTCCCGGACGAGCTGCCCGAGGTTGGTCATGCCGGCGGCGGCCATGTCGGTGGCGCGGGCGTCGCCGATGTGGGTGTTGTGCGCCCAGACGACGCCCTTGGCGCCGCCGTGGAAGTCGGTCAGCCGGTCGAGGGTGTCGGCCATGTGGACGTCGCGCAGGTTCCAGGAGTCCGGGCCGCCGCGCATCATGGCCCGGTAGTACTCCTCGGCCCCGGCCACGACCTCGGCGTTCTGGCGGGCGGCGAAGCCCTCCTCGTCGCCGGGGGCCTCCCGGCGCAGGGCCGCCAGCATGCCGACGACCTCGTCCTCGCAGGTGTCGGGGAGCAGCCGTGTCGCCAGGCCGTACCGCTGCGGATCATGCCCGTACGCCTCGAAGCAGTGCAGCGCCCGCAGCACCGTCTCGGTCTGCTCGGGCAGGTGGCTCTGGGCGTAGCCGCGCACGGCCTGCAGCGAGTCCCACAGGCTGTAGACGTCCAGGCCGTGGAAGCCCGCACGACGCTCCTGCGGCAGCGCGTCGTTCCAGCCGCGCAGCCACCGGCAGAACTCCCTGACCTCCTCGTTGGCCCACATGAACGTGGGCCAGCGGGCGAAGGCGTACACGGCCTCGTCGGGCGAGCCGTCCCCGGTGACCGCCCGGTGGATCCGGTCGCAGTCGGGCCAGTCCCCCTCGACACCGATGAACCGGAAATCCTTCTCGATGATCAGGCGCCGGGTGAGCTCGGCCCGCCAGGCGTAGAAGTCGTGCGTGCCGTGGCTGGCCTCGCCGATCAGGACGTGCCGCGCGTCGCCGATCCGCTCCAGCAGCGGATCGAGGTCACCGGACGTCTCCAGTGGCAACGCCGAACGCCTGATCTCCGCTACATGCGCCACGATCCCCCCGAAAAAACTTTCGTGCCGATAAGGCCGGTATGCCCCCTCGTAGGGGAGGAAACAGCCTCCTCCTCCTTCTTGGTCCGCACTTTCCGCCCGGATGAGGTCCCGCCGGACACGGACAAGGCACGGCGCGCTCCCGGACCTGGCCTCAAGCGGACAGAACCTGGAATCGCGAGCGCAAGATCGTCGGCTTGGAGCAGGTTTCTGTATGGCGTTTCCCCGAGTCGCGAAGGCGGGTGCGGATGATCTCCGGTCGCTACAGGGTGCTGGAGGAACTCGGGCGCGGCGGAATGGGCGTCGTTCTGCGCGCCGAGGACCGGACGCTGGGCCGCGAGGTGGCGATCAAGCAGATCCTCGCGCCCGACGGCCTGTCCCCGGCGGCGGCCGAGGCCCGCAGGCAGCGGATGATGCGGGAGGCGCGGGCCGCCGCGCAGATCCGGCACGGCAACGTCGTCACCGTCTATGACGTACTGGTCGAGGACGGCGTCGTCCACATCGTCATGGAGTACGTCCCGGGCCGGTCGCTCGCCGAACTGGTGGCGGTGGAGGGTCCGCTCGCTCCCGCGCGGACCGCGCGGATCGGTCTGGCGCTCCTGGAGGTCCTCACGGCCGCGCACGCCCTGGGCATCGTGCACCGCGACGTGAAGCCCGCCAACGTGCTGGTCCTCCCCGGGGACCAGGTCAAGCTCGCCGATTTCGGCATCGCGTTCCTGGCGGGCGACCCGACCCTGACCTCCGACCGCGCCATGATCGGCTCGCCCGGTTACATGTCGCCGGAGCAGGCGCGAGGACGGTCGGTGTCGCCCGCCACCGACCTGTGGTCGCTCGCCGCCACCCTCTACTTCGCCCTCGAAGGCCGCGGCCCGTTCGACGCGGACTCGGCCGCCGCCGCGATCGCCGCCGTCGTCGGAGACCCTCCGGCGCCGCCCCGCAACCCCGGCCCCGAGCTCGACGAACTGCTGTTCAAGCTCCTCACCAAGGACCCTGCGGACCGTCCCGACGCGGCCTGGGCCCATACGCTGCTGGCCCGCGCCGCGGGAACCCCGCACGCCCCGCCACCGGCTCCTCCGGCCCCCCGTCCGCAGCCGGTGCCCGCCCCGCAGGAGAGAGTGCCGGTCCGGATGGAGACCGGCCCGGGCCCGACGCATCCGCCGGACGACGCCTTCGTCGTCCGGATCAAGGCGGGCACCGTCGTGCGCAAGGGCAAGGGCGGGCGCCTGGTGTGGGGTCTGGTGATCGCCGTCGTGTTCCTGATCTGGTTCGCGGAGGCGCAGAAGAACGACACGTCGCCGACCGCCGACGACTTCGCCTTCGGCGTGGGCATGACGGCGCTGCTCGGCGGATTCCTCATCGCCCTGCTGTACGCCCTCCAGGCCATCTGGATGTTCCTGTTCGAGCTGATCGCACCCCGTCGGCTGCGCATCTCGGCCGAGGGCATCGACCTCGTCCGGGGTCTGCGCCATGTCCACTACACCTGGCCGCGCATCGCCTCCGTCGGCATCGTCCCCGGCACGGGACCCCGACCCCGCGCGGCCCTGGTCCTCCGCCCTCTGTTCGACTACACCACCACCGACCCGTTCGCCGGGCAGCGCCTGTCCTGGACGAACGCCCGCTCCCCCTGGCGCGAGAAGGAGACCGACACCATCGGCCTGTGCTGCCTCGACGAGCTCAAGACCACCCCGGGCCGCCTCGAGGCGGCCCTGCGCCACTTCGCTCCGCGGCCCGGCACCCCCTCACCTCCCCTCTCCGGACCGTGGTGATCTCCTCGGCCGCCGTGCGCCGGGGCTAAGCGTCGTGTTCGTCCGAGGGGCCGGGCGCCTCAGGCGGGTTCGCGATGATCGCGTCGCGGACCGCGGTGAGGAAGCGGTCGACCGTCTCCAGTTCAGCGGGGGTGAAGCCGTCGGTGGCCTCGATCAGCCGCCGGATGAGGGGGCCGAAGAACGACCAGCCGAGGGCGACGGCGGACTCGTCGACCTCGAGGAGGACGCGGCGGCGGTCGGCGGGGTCGGGGGCGCGGCGGACGAGGCCCAGGCGCACCAGCCGGTCGACCAGGGCGGTGACGGCGGGCGAGGCCAGGGCGAGGCGGCCGCCGAGCCAGCCGGGGGTGGCGCGGAGGCCGGCGCGGTCGGCGTCCAGCAGGTGGATCAGGGCGCGCAGGTCGGTGGGATGCAGGCCGTGCAGGGCGGCGAAGCGGTCGCTGACGAGGCTCAGCTCCACCGTGACGGCGCGGAGCAGGTGGACCAGCGGCATCCGTGGATCATCGACTTCACTCACTCGAGAAGTATATCGTTCAGTGAGATAAAGGAGGATGTATGACGGATGCCTTCTTCGCCGCCTATGCGGCACTCCTGAGCCGATGGCCCGCCGAGGTCGAGTCGTCCCACCTCGACTCGCCTTACGGACGCACCCGCGTACACGCGTGCGGCCCGCGCGAGGCCCCTCCCGTACTGCTGATTCCCGGGGGCGGCGCCACGTCGCTGGTCTGGACGTCCGTGGCCGGCCCGCTGGCCCGCGACCACCGGGTGTACGCGATGGACCTGATCGGCGACGCCGGTCGCAGCGTGGCGCGGGGGCGGCGGATGCGGACGGTCGCGGACGCCATGGACTGGCTCGACACCGTGCTGGACGGGCTCGGCCTGGCGAAGACGCACCTGTGCGGCCATTCGTACGGCGGCTGGCTCGCACTGGCCTACGCCATGCACGCACCGCACCGGGTGGACCGCCTCGCCCTGCTCGACCCGACCGACTGCTTCGCCGGCATGAAACCCGCGTATCTGCTGCACGCGGCGCCTTCCCTGCTCCTGCCCTCCCCCGCTCGCGTCCGCTCCTTCCTGGGCTGGGAGATCGCAGGACTCCCCGTCGACCGGGAATGGCTGGAGCTCTCCGCCCTGGCCGCGCGGTTGCCGCGCCCCCGGATCGTGCTGCCCAAGCGTCCGCGCCCCGAGGAACTGCGGCAGGTCGCCACGCCGACGCTGGTCCTGCTCGCCGAGCGAAGCCGCACCCATGACGCCTCCCTCCTCGCCGACGCCGCCCGCCGCTCGATGCCCTCCGTGACGGTGGACGTCGTCGCGAGCGCCTCACATCACAGCCTCCCGACCGGGGCGTCGGCGGAGATCGCGGGAAGGCTGTCGAGCCTCCTCGGCGCCGGCTGAGCCGCGGGTCTCAGGGGCGGGGGACGAGGAGGCGGGACAGGGCGGCGTAGGCGGCCGAGTCGTCCAGGCCGGTGCTCGCCTTGATCTCGCCGCTGTGGACGGCCTCCATGACCAGGGCCGCGACGGCTCCGGCGAACGCGGCGTCACGGCCCGGTGAGACCTCCAGCACCAGCTGCTTGACGCGGGCGGCGGCGAAGCGGGTGTTCCGCCGGTAGATCTCCCGGGCGGGGGCGAAGGCCGTCAGGTCGGCGAAGAAGGCGGGTGAGGCCGCGGCGAGCTCGGTGGAGATCGCGCTCAGGTAGCGCTCGACGCGCTCGCGCGGGTCGGCCTCCTCCGCCAGCCGCGCCTCGACGCGGTCGGTGGCGCGGCGAAAGAACGCCTTGACCACCGTGACGATGATCTGCTCCTTGCTGTCGGCCACCGTGTACAGGGTCGACTTCGAGCAGCGCAGCAGCGCGGCGAGGTCGGCCACGCCCAGGTCGGCGAAGCCGCGGGCCAGGAAGATCTCGATGAGCCGTCCGAGCAGCTCCTCCCGCCGCCGTGTCCGGGCTCCCGTCTCCATGGACCGGACGCTACCAGCCTTCGCCCCCGAGCAGTACCAGAAGAAGTTCTGCAGTACTGTGATGGGTACCATTCGGGCAGCGAAAGGAGCACCGATGCCCGCCGTACGCCTGCTTCCCTCCTCCGAGGCCGAGGACCTGCTCGCCCTGACCCGCGACCTGTGCGCCAAGGAGCTCCTGCCCCGGGTGGCGCGGGCCGAACGCGAGGAGGAGTTCCCGCGCGAGGTCTTCACCCTGCTGGGGCGGGCGGGACTGCTGACGCTCCCCTACCCGGAGGAGTTCGGCGGCGGAGGCCAGCCGTACGAGATCTACCTGCAGGTGCTCGAGGAGATCGGCAGCGCCTGGGCCAGCGTCGGCGTGGGCGTCAGCGTGCACGCCCTGTCGTGCTTCCCGGTCTTCGCCTTCGGCAGCGACGAGCAGCGCCGTCGCTGGCTGCCGGACATGCTCTCCGGCGAGAAGCTCGGCGCCTACTGCCTCTCGGAGGCCCACGCGGGCTCCGACCCCGCCGCGATGCGCGCCCGGGCCGTCCGCGACGGCGACGCCTACGTGCTCAACGGCGCCAAGGCCTGGACGACGCACGGCGGCCGCGCCGACTTCTACACCGTCATGGCCCGCACCTCCGACGACGGCGCCCGCGGCATCTCCTGCTTCCACGTCCCCGCCGGAACCCCGGGCCTGGAGTTCGACAAGCCCGAGGAGAAGATGGGCCTGACCGGCTCCACCACCGCCACCGTCCGGCTGGAGAACGTCAGGATCCCCGCCGACCACCTCATCGGCGCCGAGGGCCAGGGCCTGGCCATCGCCCTGGCCTCCCTGGACGCCGGACGGCTCGGCATCGCGGCCGTGGCCACCGGCCTCGCCCAGTGCGCCCTGGACCACGCCGTCGCCTACGCCAAGGAGCGCGAGGCCTTCGGCAAGCCGATCATCGCCCACCAGGGCCTCGGCTTCCTGCTGGCCGACATGGCCGCCGCCGTCGAGTCCGCCCGCGCCACCTACCTGTCCGCCGCCCGCTTCAAGGACGCCGGCCACCCCTACGCCCGCCAGGCCTCCATCGCCAAGCTCACCGCCACCGACAACGCCATGAAGGTCACCACCGACGCCGTCCAGGTCCTCGGCGGCGCCGGCTACACCCGCGACTTCCCCGTCGAGCGCCTCATGCGCGAGGCCAAGGTCATGCAGATCTTCGAGGGCACCAACCAGATCCAGCGCCTGGTCATCAGCCGCGGCCTCTGAGGCCGCCCCGTCCGGCGCGGCCGACGTCCTTGCGTCAGGCCCCGCCGGACCTGCGCCGACGGTAGGCGCGCTGGCGGCAGGAGGGCGAGCAGTACGCCCGCGGGCGCCCGGAGGCGGGCTGGTCCACGGGCGTGCCGCATACCGTGCACACCCCCGTTTCGTCACGAGATTCGTAACGCTCATGGATCATCAGTGAGATGCCGTCCAGGAGTCGCGCGAGACCGAACTCGAAGGGGTCCTCCGGGTCGTCGAAGCCGCCCTCCTCCCACAGGCGGGTGATCGTGGGGTAGGCGGGGAGCCGTTCGAACAGCGCGTCGCGGCCGCCCCACCACTCCTCGTGGCTCACCCCGCTGCGGCGTTCGGCCTCGGCCGCCTCCACCAGCAGCAGCGCCTCGGAGTCGAGGAACCTGCCGACGAGGCCGACCACCGCGATCACCTCGGCGGGGGTCAGGCCGGTGTCGACGACCGCGCTCAGCATCCGCTCGTACCGGGCGATGGCGTGGGGGCCCGGAATGTGGCGGCCACCCCGGACCTCCGCCAGCCACGGGTGCCTGCGGCGCAGCTCCCACCCCTCCCTGGCGCACGCCTCCAGCCGCGTCCGCCAGTCGCCCTCCTCCGGAGCTGCGCCGGCCTCGGCCGCCACCTCGTCGCACATGAGGTCGATGAGCTGGTCGCGCCCGGGGACGTGCCGGTAGAGCGACATCGTGGTGAAGCCCAGCCGCTCGGCGACCTTGCGCATCGACAGCCCGGCCAGGCCCTCGGCGTCGGCCAGCGCGACGCCCGCCCGCACGATCCGGTCGAGGCTCAGCCCCTGCCGGGGCCGCGCGCCGCCCTCCCGCCACAGCAGCTCCACCGCATGGTCGGGATCCCCTGCTCTTCCGCGTGCCATCAGTCGCCTCCTTGGTTTATGGTATACACCCTGTGTACGCCATAAACATGACAGGAGGTGGCACGCCCATGATCGAGTTGTTCGTCGCCCCCGACGGGGACGACTCCGCGCAGGGCACGTACGCGCATCCGTTCGCCACCCTCGACCGGGCCCGGCAGGCGGCCCGTACGCTCACCGGCGAGATCGCCATCCGGCTCAGAGCCGGGACGCACCTGCTGGCCGCACCTCTGGAACTCACCGAGGAGGACTCCGACGGCCGCAGCATCGTCTACCAGCCCCACGGATACGGCACCGCCGAACAGGAGGAAGCCGTCATCAGCGGAGGCCGCCCCGTCACCGGCTGGCGGCAGGAGGACGGCGTGTGGGCGGCCGACGTCGGCGACCTGGACACCCGCCAGCTGTACGTGGACGGCCGCCGGGCCGAGCGGGCGGGCATCGAGGGGCTTCCCGGCCGGGTCGCCATGACCGAGACCGGCTACACCACCGACAGCACGGCTCCGCTGACCTGGCACAGCCCGGGCGACGTGGAGTTCGTCCACCGGGGCGTCTACCCGTGGACGGAGGCGCGCTGCGGCGTCGCCGCGGTCGAGGCGGGCGGCGACGGCACCGTCATCACCATGGCGCAGCCCGCGTTCGCCCGCGCCCTCGACCTGTACAACTCCACCTGGGAGGGCCAGACCTCCCGAGGACCCGGCCTGCCGACCCGCATCGAGAACGACGCCGCCTTTCTCACCGAACCGGGCACGTTCGTCCTGGACCGCTCACACCCCGGCCACCACGTCCTGCGCTACCTGCCCCGCCCCGGCGAGCACCCCGACCGCACACGGGTCGTCGCACCGGTCCTGGAGACGCTGCTGCGCGCCACCGGCGTGCGCGGAGCGACGTTCCAGGGGCTGACGTTCGCCGACGCCACCTGGCTCCGACCCAGCGGACCCGAAGGCTTCCTGCACTACCACGGGAACGGTTTCTACACCGGCGGCCCCGTCCAGACGGTCTCCCTGGGCGAGGGCGTCGGCTCGGTGACCGTGCCCGGCGAATCGACCGCGATCCCCGCCTGCGTGGTGCTGGCGGACGCCTCCGACGTGCGGGTCGAGAACTGTCGCTTCACCCGGCTCGGCGCCGCAGGACTCGGCGTCTCCGGCGGCGCGGACATCACGGTGCGCGGGTGCGACTTCGACACGCTCTCCGCCGGAGCCCTCGTGGTCGACGGCAGCCGCTCCGCCCTTGTGGAGGACAACCGGATCCACCAGGTCGGCCTGGAGTTCTCCGGCTCGCCCGGCATCTCGCTGACCGGCACGACCGGATGCACCGTGGCCCACAACCACGTCGCCGACGTCCCCCACTGCGGCATCGTCGCCGGGCCCGGACAGGGCACCCGCATCCTGCACAACCTCACCACAGGCACCATGCAGGTCCTCGCCGACGGCGGAGGCATCTACCTGTCCGGCCCGCAGGGCGACTCCCACGACACCGGCGCGGTCGTCCGCGGCAACGTCATCGAGGACACCCGCACGCCGTACAACTTCGGCCTGTACACCGACTACGGCGCGGCGTGGGTGACGGTCGAGGAGAACGTGGTCGTCCGCGCCGACAACACGGCCGTCCTGCACGTGGCGCCGCCGCTGGACAACGTCGTCTACCGCGGCAACTTCTGGGACGCCGATCCGGTCGGAGCCGACGCGCCTCCCCCCGGCGTCACCTACGAAGGAAACACCACTTTCACCGGCGCGGACGAACCGGCGGCCGTGGCCGCCATCCGAGCCCGCGCCGGCCTCCTCCGCGAAGCCGTCGTCCCGTCCTGATCGGTCGTTCTCCGGCTCCGGGACGGCGGTCCCGGAGCCTTCCGCACGTCAGAGCGCGTACCGGAATCCGGTGTTGCCCGAGGAGCTGTCCGGGGAGTTGGCGGTGCGTGCCGCGACCCGGTAGCGGTTGCAGTAGGACTCATGGCACAGGTAGGAGCCGCCTCGCAGCACGCGGCCGTCTCCCCAGAGGTCTGCGCACCACTCCCAGACGTTCCCGGCCACGTTGTAGAGGCCGTATCCGTTGGGATCGAACGCGGTGACGGGAGCCGTTCCGGTATGCCCGTCCTCGGCCGTATTGCGGGTCGGGAAGCGGCCCTGCCAGATGTTGCACATGTGCCTCCCGTCCGGGGTGAGGTCATCGCCCCACGGGTAGCGCTTCCCGTCCAGGCCGCCGCGGGCGGCGTACTCCCACTCCGTCTCGACGGGCAGGCGGACGCCCGCCCAGCGGCAGAACGCCGTGGCGTCGTTCCAGGAGACGTGGACGACGGGATGGGCGCCGCGTCCGGCCAGGTCCGACCCCGGCCCTTCCGGGTGCCGCCAGTCCGCGCCCTGGACGGCGCACCACCACGGGGTGCGGTCGGCTCTCGGGGAGATCTTCCGGAGCGGTCCGGGCAGGAGACCCGCGAACACGTGCGACCAGCCGAACCGCTCGGCGTCGGTGCGGTAGCCCGTCGCGCCAGCGAACGCGGTGAACTCGTCGTTGGTCGCGGTGGTGGGCGAGATCGCGAAGGACGCGACCGCGACCTCCCGTACGGGTCCTTCGCCGTCCCCCGGGTTCGCGTCGCGGTCCTCGCTGCCCATGCGGAACGTGCCCGACGGGATCGTGACGAGCGAGGAGGCGGCTTCTCCCGCACCCACCGGAACATGTGCGCGGGGTTCGTCCGGTGCGGGAGCGCCCTGGCGGCGCGGTGGGCAGCAGGTCATAGCCCCGCCAGGTCGTCCGCGATGGCGTGGAGCGTCTCGCGGCTGATGAGGCCGGTCGCCAGCTCGGAGATCTCCAGGAGCGAGAACGGCATCGCCTCGGGCAGCATCGGGCTCTGCATGAGCGCGCCCAGATGGCGGCGCAGCACCGCCTCGGCCGCGGGTTCGGCGAGCAGGTCGCGGGTGGGGGTGAGCACACCGAGTCGCGAGGAGGGGAACGCGTCGGCGGTGAGCGGGGGACGTTCCGCCGCCTGCACCTGCTCCCACTGCTTCCGGACGAGCAGATGGTCGCCGGTCACGGGCCCGTTCTGCGGGAGTCCCAGCCGCTCGTACTGCTCGGGCGGGGCTTCCTCACTGCGCAGTAGATCGGTCAGCAGCTTGGCCATGCGCAGTTCGAGGTCGTCGTCGACCAGCGGAGACCGTTGTTCCGGGTCGTTTTCCAGGTCATAGAGGAGGGTCCCGAACGCGTACGGGTCGGTGTAGGAGTAGCCGGGTACGCGGAGCGTCACCACGCCCTTGGTGAAGGAGAACGGCTCGGCGAGGCCGGCCTGGCGCAGCGTCTCCACAGGGAACCGGCCTCGCATGTGCGTCGGCATCAGCGTGTACTCGGCGAGGGGCTGGTTGCCTTGGGCCGCGCACGCCCGCATGTAGACGTACCGGCCGTCGGTGACGCTCACGTGGCCGCCGAAGCAGCCGAACAGCCCCGCGTCACGTATCGGTACGTCTGCCGCCACGGTGTCGCGAAGCGGCACCCCCCTCATGTCGGGAGTGCGTGCGATGCCGAAGAACTCCAGCAGCGTCGGTCCGAAGTCGATCGTCTGGACCAGGCTCCTGCGCCGTTCTCCGCGGACGCGGCTGCGCGGATCCCAGACGAACAGCGGGGTGTGGATGGTCTCCCCCCAGAACGGCGGCGTGTTCTTGCCCCACCAGTCGTGTTCGCCGAGCAGGAGGCCGTGGTCGGTGCAGACGATGAGCAGCGTGTCCTCCCACAGGGACAGGTCGTCCATGAGGTCGAGGACCCGCCCGAGGGACCGGTCGCACATCGACAGCAGCGCCATGTACTGGTTGCGCAGATGGGCGACCTGTTCAGGGGTCTCGCTCACCCGTTTGTAGTCGGGCCAGTCGAAGTGAGGGCCGTCGTAGTCATCGGGATAGAGCTTCTTGTAGTCGTCGTAGCTGAAGAACGGTTCGTGCGGGTCGAACGTCTCGATCTGGAGGAACCAGCTGTCCTCGCGGTGGTTCGTGCGGATGAAGTGCAGGCCGGCGTCGAATGTCTGTGTCTGCGGATGGTCGGCCTCCTCCGTCAGGTAGAGGCGGTTGACCCAGTCCTGTCGGCGCAGCGGATTGGCGGTGTGCGGAACGCTCTCGGGGATGTCGGGGTCGGCGACGTGCCCTTTCCATTCGTCGCCTTCCTGCCCGCGGAAGAGCTCGAAGGTGTTGTAGCGCGGGTGGTAGGTGGCGCCGCCGTCGAGCCAGTAGTGCTGGTGGTCGGTCACCAGGTGCGTGTAGACGCCGTTCTCCTTGAGGATCTCCGGCACCGAATCGTCGAAGGGCTCCAGCGGCCCCCACCCGCGGTGCAGGAAGTTGTGGCGCCCGGTGTGCATCTCACGCCGCGCGGGCATGCACGGCATGCTCCCGCCGTAGCAGGTGTCGAAGGTGGCGGTCCGTTCGGCGAGGCGGGTGAAGTTGGGGGCGTGCACCCCCTGGGCTCCGTACGGCGGCAGGAAGCGCCGGTTGAGGCTGTCGAACATGACCATGATGGCTTTCAACGGACACTCCTGATCCGCATGACGGAGACGGACCCCAGCACCATGATGAGCGCCGCGGCCGCGTACAGGGCCTGGTAGTCGTCGAGGAGGGCGAGGACGGCCCAGCCGATCGCCGCGTAGAGGGGGACGTTCTGCGCGGCGTTGATGATGCCGAGGTCGCGGGCGCGGGTGCGCTGGTCGGGCAGGACGTCGGTGACCAGCGCCTGGTCCACCGACAGGAACGCGCCGAGGCCGACGCCCAGCAGCATCGCGCTCAGGATCGCGGTCGGCCAGCTCGGGACCACCGCCAGCAGCAGGGCGGCGGCGGCCTGGAGCGCGCCGGCGAGTGCCACCAGCTCTCTGCGGCGTCCCAGCCGGTCGGAGAGCCTTCCGCCGAGGAAGCCGGACACCGCGCAGAACACCAGGTAGACCAGGGTGAGGATCAGCAGCGACGTGTCGGGGTCCTTGCGGTGCAGGACGTCGTCGAGGAAGTACAGCAGGTAGGCGGTGCCGATGCCGTTGCCGGCGTTGATCAGGACGCGTGACGCCAGCGCCCAGTAGTAGTCGGGGTGTTTGCGCGGGCGCGGGAACGGCACCTTCTCCCCGGCCTTCACCCGTGCGCCGGGCTGCATGGCGGGGCCGGGGCGGCCGCGTCCGCCCAGCAGGAACGGCGCCGCGGCCACCGCGGCCAGGAACGCGATCACGGCCCAGCTCGCGCCGAGCGAGGTGACCAGCATCGTCACGATCACCATGCCGACGACGACGGCGACGACCTGCGGCACGCCCATCGCCGCCGACGCCGTCCCCCGCCGCCGCGGCGGCACCCGGTCGGCGATCACGGCGCTGAGCGCCACCAGGAACGCGGACGTGCCCATCGAGACCGGCACCATCAGCGCCGCGACGACCCGCCAGTCGTCCTGGGAGCCCACCAGCGCGAACGGGACGCCGGCGACCAGCAGGCCGCCCACCGCCCAGATCCGGCGGCGGCCGAACCGGCTGCGCGTCCGGTCGCACGCCATGCCCGCGAGCGGCACGCAGACCACCGCGACCGCCGCGTTCAGGATCAGCAGGAACGACAGGACGCCGACCTTCTGCTCCGGCTCGATGATCCCGATCAGGTGGGGGGTCATGAACTGCGGCGGCATCATGACCAGCAGCCAGTAGGCGAACCAGGCGAGCGCGTAGCCGAGGAACCAGTCGCGGCCCAGGTCTTCGGACGCGGAACGCGGGGGGACGTGTTCGGGGGTCATGTTCACCTCGGCGTGGGGGGCTGGGTAAGGAATACCACCGTTCCGGCCGAAAGTGAACAAGGCTCATGTTATTCCGGGGTGCGCGATCTCGCCGAAGTAGGCGCGCAGCAGGCGCGCGCCCAGCGCGATCACCGCGGCGTCGCCGTCCTCGTGCGTCTGGAAGGCGAGCCTGAGCACGCCGTCGGTGGAGGTGATGGCCACCAGCAGCACCCGTTCGGGGTCCGGCAGGGGCGGCAGGCCCGCCTCCCGGAGGCCGAGCGCGTACAGCTCCCCCGCCATCGCCGTGTCCGCGCGGCGCACGATGTCGGCGTCGTACGGGCTGCCGTCGCGGGGGTCGGCCACGAAGAAGCCGGGCAGGACGCGGCGCATCGCGAGGATCTCGTCGTAGACCAGGACCGCAGCCTCGCCCCAGTCGCCCACGGCCTCCCCCGCGAGCCGTTCGCGGACCCGGGCGAGCAGCAGCTCCAGGTTCCGCGCGGCCAGCGCCTGGAGCAGGCCGGTCTTGCCGTCGAAGAACTGGTACAGGGTGCCGATGGGGACGCCCGCCCGCTGGGCGACGCCCCGGGTGGTCAGCGCGTCGTGGCCGACCTCGGCGAGGAGCGCGGCGCAGGCGTCGAGCAGCCGCTCGAACCGCTCGACGCTGCGGCGCTGCACCGGCGCCCGCCGTACGCCTCCGGTCATGGACCCGCCCCTCCCTAGAAATATGACACTTGTTCATGTTCTAATGCGATCGCCACTCATGTTAGAACGGGAGTCACCCATGGACGCGCTTCCCCGCTTCCCCGCCGGGTTCCGGTGGGGCACCGCCACCGCCTCGTACCAGATCGAGGGCGCGGTCCGCGCCGACGGGCGGGGCGCCAGCGTCTGGGACTCCTTCTGCGCCGAGCCCGGCCGCGTCAAGAACGGCGACACCGGCGAGACCGCCTGCGACCACTACCACCGCTGGCCCGAGGACGTGGCGCTGATGGCCGGCCTCGGCGCCGACGCCTACCGGTTCTCCGTCGCGTGGCCGCGCGTCCAGCCCGACGGGCGCGGCCCCGCCAACGCCCAGGGCCTGGACTTCTACGACCGCCTCGTCGACGCCCTCCTCGACCGCGGCATCGCCCCCTACCTGACCCTCTACCACTGGGACCTGCCGCAGGCGCTCGAGGACGACGGAGGCTGGACGGCCCGCGACACCGCGCACCGCTTCGCCGACTACACGGCCCTCGTCGCCGACCGGCTCGGCGACCGCGTCGCCGCCTGGATCACGCTGAACGAGCCGTTCGTCCACATGTCGGAGGGCTACAGCCTCGGCACCCACGCGCCCGGCCGGATGCTGCTGCTGGACGCGCTCCCGGCCGCCCACCACCTGCTGCTCGGCCACGGCCTGGCGGTGCCGGTGCTGCGCGAGCGCGTCAGCGGCCAGGTCATGCTCACCAACAACTACAGCCCGGTCTGGCCGGCCGCCGACACCCCCGCCGACCGCGCCGCCGCGGACGCCTTCGACGCCCTCCAGAACCGCCTGTTCACCGACCCCGTCCTCCTGGGCCGCTACCCCGACCTGTCCGCCTACGGGGTGATGGAACTCCCGTTCGTCCAGGACGGTGACCTCGCCCTGATCTCCGCGCCGCTCGACGGCCTCGGCGTCAACTACTACAGCCCGACCCGGATCGCCTCGCCCGCCGGAGCCGCCCAGCACGAGGGCCCGACCGTGCTCGGCGAGGTGGGCGAGCGCATCCAGGAGGCGGGCCTGCCCTTCCAGGACACCCCGATCGAGGGCTACCCGGTGACCGCGTTCGGCTGGCCCGTCGTGCCCGACGCCCTGCACGAGCTCCTCACCGGCCTGCGCGCCGCCTACGGGACCGCGCTCCCCCCGATCACCATCACCGAGAACGGCTGCTCCTCCCACGACGAGCCCGGCAGCCCCGACGACGACCGCGTCACCTACCTGGACGGCCACCTCCGCGCCCTGCACCGCGCCATCACCGACGGCGTCGACGTGCGCGGCTACTTCGTCTGGTCCCTGCTGGACAACTTCGAGTGGGCCGAGGGCTACAGCCAGCGCTTCGGCCTCGTCCACGTCGACTTCGAGACCCAGAAGCGCACCCCGAAGGCGTCCTACCACTGGCTCCGCGCCCAGTTGGAGGCCCAGCACCGCCCGGACGACCAATGATCACGCAGTGATATATCAGGAGTATGGGAACATCGAACGGATCACAGGCCGTCACGGATCAGGACCGCGTCTTCCTCCGCCGCTGCGTCGACCTCGCACGTGAGGCGCTGGAGGACGGCGACGAGCCGTTCGGCTCCCTCCTGGTGGACGCGCGGGGCGCCGTCCGCTTCGAAGACCGCAACCGCGTCAAGGGCGGCGACAACACCCGCCACCCCGAGTTCGAGATAGCCCGCTGGGCGGCGGCCCACCTCACCCCCGAGGAACGGCGCACCAGCGTCGTCTACACCTCGGGCGAACACTGCCCGATGTGCAGCGCCGCCCACGCCTGGGTCGGTCTCGGCCGCATCGTCTACGCCTCCAGCAGCGAACAGCTCACCGCGTGGCTGAAGGCCTGGGGCGTCGAAGCGGGGCCCGTGGCCCCGCTTCCCATCACCACCGTCGCTCCGCACCTCCCGGTCGCGGGACCCGACTTCTCCTTCGAGGCCGAGATCCGCTCCCTGCAAGCCGCGCTGCGGGGCGTCGAGGAACCGGGCGGATCCCGGTCGTAGGGCGGCATCAGCCGATCGGTTGATGGCAGGAGGAGCGCTTCGGGCGATGTGGGCGGGTATCGCCTGAAGCGATCCTCGAAGCATGTCGATCATCGAAGTCAGCGGCCTGCGCAAGGCCTACGGCGGCCGTCCCGTGGTGGACGGCGTCGCGTTCGCCGTCGAGGAAGGGGAGATCTTCGGGATCCTCGGCCCCAACGGCGCCGGCAAGACCACGACCGTCGAATGCGTGGAAGGGCTGCGCGAACCCGACGCGGGCACCGTCCGCGTCGCCGGGATCGACCCGCGCGCCGACCGCGACGGCCTCACCCGGATCCTCGGCGTCCAGCTCCAGGAGAGCGAACTCCAGGAGAAGCTGACCGTGCGGGAGGCCCTGGAGCTCTACAGCGCCTTCTACCCGAACCCGGCCGAATGGCGCGGGCTCGCCGAACGCCTCGGCCTCACCGGCAAGCTCGCCACCCGCTTCGGGAGGCTGTCCGGCGGCCAGAAACAGCGCCTCTTCATCGCCCTCGCCCTCATCGGCCGGCCCAGGGTCGTCGTCCTGGACGAGCTGACGACCGGCCTCGACCCGCGCGCCCGCCGCGACACCTGGAAGCTGATCGAGGAGATCCGCGACTCCGGCGTCACCGTCCTCCTCGTCACGCACTTCATGGAGGAGGCCCAGCGGCTCTGCGACCGGATCGCGGTGTTCAAGCAGGGCCGCGTCGCCGCCCTCGACACCCCCACCGGGTTGATCCGCCGCAGCTCCGGCGGCACCGTCATCTCGTTCACCCCGTCCAGGCCTCTCGGCGACGGCGACCTGGCCGCTCTGCCCGAGGCCTCGTCCCTCGAGCGGCGGGACGGCCGCCTCACCATCCACGGCACCGAAACGACCGTCAACGCGGTCATCTCCCTGCTCGCCCGGCACCGGACCACGGCCCACCAACTGAGAGTCGCCGACTCCACGCTGGACGACGCCTTCCTCGAACTCACCGAAGACCTGGAGAACTGACGTGTCCGCGTCCACCGCCGTCCTCAGAGCAGAACTCCGGCTTTTCCTCCGCGAGCCGTTCAGCTTGTTCTGGATCGTCGCCTTCCCCACCGTCCTGCTGACGATCCTGGGCCTGGTCCCGCCGTTCCGGGAACCCGACCCCGAGCTCGGCGGGCTCCGGGTCATCGACCTGTACGTCCCGGTCAACGTGCTGGTCGCCATGCTCATGGCCGGGGTCCAGACCCTGCCGCCCGTCCTGTCGGGCTACCGCGAGCGCGGCATCCTGCGCCGCATGTCCACCACGCCCGTACGGCCCCTCTCGCTGCTGACCGCGCAAATCGCCCTGCATTTCGCGGCGGTTCTGGGCTCGGCGCTGCTGGTCGTGGCCGCCGGCCGGATCGTCTTCGACGTGGCGCTGCCCGGCCACCTTCCCGGCTACCTGGTGGCGCTCCTCCTCGGCGCTCTCAGCGCGCTCGCGATGGGCGCCGTGGTCACCGCGGTCTCTCCCACCATCAAGGCCACCATGGTGGTCGGTTCGGTCGTCTTCTTCCCGATGATGTTCTTCACGGGCGTCTGGATCCCCGTCCAGACCATGCCCGACCTGATGCGGACCATCGTCGAGTACTCCCCGTTCGGCGCCGCGTCCCAGGCCCTCCACCAGGCCGCCGGGGGCGCCTGGCCCGATGTGGTGCATCTCGGGGTCATCGCCGCCTGGGCCGCCGTCCTGATCGCCGCCGCCGTGCGCTGGTTCCGGTGGGAATAGGAGAAAATACCTCGATGGTGACTCTCCAAGAGCAGTGGGAGCGGTTCCACCGCTGGGGACCGTTCGGCCTGCTGCTCCTGGCCGCCTTGATGGCCCTTCTCATCCGGGAAGAGGTCATGTCGCCCGCGGAGGAGCGGACGGCAGTGCCGTTCTTCCTCGCCGCGCTGCTCCTCCAGATCCTGCACGCCTTCGGGAAGGTCCCCGGCCCCGTCTACTTCTGGATCCGCACCGCCGTCGCGTTCGTCCTCACCTGGCTGAACCCGTTCTTCTGCATCTACGTCGCCCTCGGGTACTTCGATTTCCAGTACTACCTGCCCGGCCGCTGGGCCCTGGCCGGATCGTTCGTCACGGTGTTCACCATGGCCGGCGCCCAGTCGGGCGGCCTCCCGCCGGAGGACTTCACCGGGGTGGCCGCGTTCATCGGTCTTTTCGTCCTGAACGCTGGACTCGTCTTCATCTTCACCGGCCTCGCCGAGAGGGAGCTCGAGCAGTCACGCGTCCAGGCGGAGACCATCGCCGAACTCGAGCGGACCAACGCCCGCCTGGAACAGGTCCTCGCCGAGAACGCCGGCCTCCAGGCCCAGCTCCTGGTCCAGGCCCGCGAGGCCGGCGTCAACGACGAACGCCGCCGCCTGGCCGCCGAGATCCACGACACCATCGCCCAGGGCCTGGTGGGCGTCATCGCCCAACTCCAGGCCACCGAGGAGAACGAACACGTCCGCCGCGCCACCGACCTCGCCCGCGAGAGCCTCCGCGAGGCCCGCCGTTCCGTGCAGGACCTCGCGCCCACCCACCTGGAGCACGACACGCTCCCCGACGCGCTGCAGAAGATCGCCGGCGGCCGTGCCCGCCTCACCATCACCGGGACGGCCGAACCCCTGCACGACGAGATCGAGGCGGCCCTCCTGCGCATCGCCCAGGAGGCGCTCGCCAACGCCGCCAGGCACGCCCACGCGGACCGCATCGGCGTGACCCTCTCCTACATGGACGACGAGGTGACACTCGACGTCCGCGACGACGGCCGCGGTTTCACCCGCCCTTCCCGCGGCTTCGGCCTGACCGCCATGCGCGAGCGCGCCGAACGCGTCGCCGGAACCCTGGAGGTCGAGTCGGAACCGGGCCGTGGCACGGCCGTCTCCGCCCGCGTACCGTTGATCCGCCATGACTGACATCACCCTGCTGGTCGTCGACGACCACCCCGTCGTCCGGAACGGGCTGCGCAGCATGTTCGCCGCGGCCCCCGGATTCGCGGTTTTGGCCGAGGCCGCCGACGGACGGGAGGCCGTCGCCCTCGCGGAGGAGCTCCGCCCCGACGTCGTCCTCATGGACCTGCGGATGCCCGGAGGGGGCGGCGTCGAGGCCATCACCGAGATCACCCGCCGGGGCCTGCCCTGCAAGGTCCTCGTCCTGACCACCTACGACACCGACACCGACACGATCCCCGCGATCGAGGCGGGCGCCACCGGCTACCTCCTCAAGGACGCGCCCCGCGAAGACCTCTTCAACGCCGTCCGCGCCGCCGCCGAAAGCCGCACCGTCCTGTCGCCGGACATCGCCGCCCGCCTGGTCACCCGCGTTCGCGAGCCCCGCAGCGGGACCTTGAGCGCCCGCGAACGGGAGGTCCTGCGCCTGGTCTCCCGCGGTACCGCCAACCGGGAGATCGCCGCTGAGCTCTTCATCAGCGAGGCCACGGTCAAGACCCACCTCACCCACATCTACGCGAAGCTGGGCGTCAAGGACCGCGCCGCGGCGGTCGCGACGGCCTATGACAGGCACCTTCTGCCCTGACGCGGCTCACGGTTCGCCGTCGACGCGGGCGAGGAAGAACTTCCGGACGTCCTCGGCGAACAGCTCCGGCACCTCCATCGCGGCGAAGTGGCCGCCGCGGTCGAACTCCGACCAGTGCCTGATGTCGTGCAGCCGCTCGGCCAGGGGGCGCACCGACTGGGTGATGTCGTGTGCGAAGACCGCGACGCCGAGCGGCACCGGGCACCGTCCGGTCCCGCGCGAAGCGTCGTGGTGCAGCCGCGCCGAGGAGGCCGCGGTGGCGGTCAGCCAGTACAGCGAGATGTCGGTGAGCATGCGGTCGTCGCTGATCTGCGAGCCGGGGTCGGTCCAGTGCGCGAAGCGCTCGGCGATCCAGACCAGCTGGCCGACGGGCGAGTCGGTCAGCGCGTAGCCGATGGTCTGCGGGGTGAGGGCCTGCAGCGCCTGGTACGGCGGACGGTCGCCCATCAGCCGCCTGACCTTGTCCAGCCGCGCCTCGTCCGTCGCGGAGAGTTCGAGGCCGGCGTCAGGGTCCGGGCGGGTCGGCAGGTAGTTGACGTGCACTCCGACGACGTGCTCGGGCGCCACGGTGCCGAGCGCGATGGAGATGCCCGAGCCGAAGTCGCCGCCCTGGGCGCCGTAGCGCTCGTACCCGAGGCGGCGCATGAGCTCGGCCCAGGCCCGCGCGATGCGGACGGTGTCCCAGCCGCGCTCGTGGGTCGGCCCGGAGAAGCCGTAGCCCGGGATCGACGGGATCACCAGGTGGAAGTCGCGCGACAGCGGCTCGATCACGTCGAGGAACTCCAGGAACGAGCCGGGCCAGCCGTGGGTGAGGACCAGCGCGAGCGCGTCCGGGTTCGCGGACCGGACGTGGACGAAGTGGATGTTCTGGCCCTCGATCTCGGTGGTGAAGTGCGGGAGCCCGTTGAGCTCGGCCTCGTGCGCGCGCCAGTCGTAGCCGGTGCGCCAGTACTCGGCCAGCTCCCTGAGCCGCGCCAGCGGGAAGCCGTAGTCCCATCCGGCGTCGGCGACCTCGTTGGGCCAGCGGGTGCGGGAGAGCCGGTCGTTCAGGTCGTCGAGGTCGGCCTGGGGGATGTCGATGCGGAACGGCACGATCATGGTCTCAGCTCCCGGAAATCCATAGGGATACCAAATATTTGGACGACAAACGTTTGCCTTCCAAACGATAACACGATCATTGGTGTCCCAAACGATTCGCTAGACTCCTCCCGTGGAGAACCCGTCCGAGAACAGACCCGCCGCCTGGCGGCGCCTGCCCAGCTGGCTGCTCACCCAGACCGCCGGCCACGCGCACCGCCTGGTGACCGAGGGGTTCTCGGCCGCCGGCGGCCGCGGCTACCACTACCGCCTGCTGGCGGTGCTGGCGGAGTCCGGCCCGGCCAGCCAGGCGGCACTGGGCCGCCGCAGCGGCATCCACGTCAGCGACATGGTCGCCACGGTCAACGAGCTCGCCGAACACGGACTGGTCGAGCGCGCCCCGGACCCCGCCGACCGGCGGCGCAACATCATCTCGCTGACCGCCGAGGGCGGGCGGCAGCTGCGCCGGCTGGAGAAGCGGCTGGCCGAAAGCCAGGACGAGCTGCTGGCGCCGCTGTCGCCCGAGGAGCGCCGGCGGCTGGTCGAGCTGCTGACCAGGCTGCTGGACCACCACGACCGGCAGGCCGGCTCCCCCGGGGAACCGCCGGGCTGACGGCCCGTCACCGGGTACGGGCGAAGCCCTGCCGGCCCGCGCGGACGATCACTCGGTGATCTTGTCCAGGAAGGCGTTCAGGTTGGCGTGCAGGCGGGCGACCTTCTCCTCCAGGGTGAGGGTCTCCTCCACGAGCCTGCCGCCCGCCGAGACCTTCCTGCCCCGCAGGTACAGCGAGCAGGCCAGGTCGCCGCACAGGTACTGGCCGACGGTGTTGCCCTGGCGGCCCGCCTCGCCGGTGCGGCGCGCGGTCATCAGCGCCACGCTGCCGCCGGTGCGGGTCGTCAGGCACAACGAGCACATGCTGCGCGCGGTGAAGCCGCGGCCGCCGCCGGAGGTCACCCGCAGCGCGACGCCGGCCCACCGGTCGCCGCGCTCGGTGACCAGGTAGGCGCGGCCGGGCGCGCCCTGGTCCTGCCAGCCGAGGAAGTCCAGTTCCGCCCAGGGCTGCTCGGCGAGGTCGCGGGGCAGGCCGAGCCGCTTGGCCTCCCCCTTCGAGCAGTTGATGAAGGAGGTGCGGATCTCACTCTCGGTGATCGCTCTCATGTGCGGCGAGGCTAGTTGAGCTAAACTCATTATGCAAATTGCTAAACCGTTTAGGTTCAGAGGAGGACGCCCCCATGGCACGTGCGGGAGTGACCGTCGAACGCCTGGTCCAGGCGGCGGCGGACCTCGCCGACGAGATCGGCTTCGACAACGTGACGGTCACGGCGCTGGCGCGCCGCTTCGGCGTCAAGGAGGGCAGCCTGTACTCCCACATCAAGAACATGCGGGAGCTGCGGGTGAAGGTGGCGCTGCTCGCGCTGGCCGAACTCGCCGACGCCGCCGGCGCCGCGCTCGCCGGACGTTCGGGCAAGGACGCCCTGGTGGCCTTCGCCGACGCCTACCGCGACTACGCCAGGAAGCACCCGGGCCGCTACGCCGCCACCCGCTTCCCCCTCGACCCGGAGACCGCGGCGGCCAGCGCGGGGGTGCGGCACGTGGAGATGACCCGGGCGATCCTGCACGGCTACCGCGTCCCCGAGTCCGACCAGGTCGACGCGATCCGCTTCCTGGGCAGCACCTTCCACGGTTTCGTGAGCCTGGAGACGGCGGGATCCTTCGGCCACTCCCGGGACGTCCGCCACGAGGACGCCTCCTGGTCCCGGATCCTCGACGCCCTCCACACCGCCCTCTCCCACTGGCCCCGGGAGTGATGTCCTTGTTCGTTCGGAGGGCGGGCGTTAGCGTTGCGGCGAGCCTCAAGGAAGGGGACCCGGTGGCCTCCTCGATCAGCCATCCGCTGTTCGCCCGCTACTACGCCCGCTACAGCCTCTCCCTGGAGCGGGGCATCGCCCGCCACCGCCGGACGCTGCTGGCCGGCCTGTCCGGAACGGTGGTCGAGATCGGCGCGGGCAACGGCCTGAACTTCGCCCACTATCCGCACACCGTCACCCAGGTGCTCGCCGTCGAGCCCGAGCCCTTCCTCCGGGAGATCGCCGAACGCAACGCCGCGAGCGCTCCCGTCCCCGTCAAGGTCGTCGACGGCCTGGCCGAGCGGCTTCCGGCCGCGGACGGCGAATGCGACGCCGCCGTCGCCTCCCTGGTGCTGTGCACCGTCCCGGACGTCGCGGCCGCCCTGGCCGAGATCATCCGCGTGCTCAAACCCGGCGGGAGCCTCCGCTTCCTGGAGCACGTCCGCTCCCCTCACCCGGCCCGCGCCCGCGTCCAGCGGTTCCTGGACGCCACGATCTGGCCGCGGCTGGCCGGGGGCTGCCACTGCGGGCGCGACACCGCCGCCGCGATCCGCGCCGCCGGCTTCACCGTCGAGGAGATGGCCGAGCTGACCGCCATGCCCTTCCCCGGATCCCCCCAGATCCTCGGCGCCGCCACCACTCCCGTGAAAAGTCCGTGACGGCTAGGGTCGTCCCATGAAACTGCGGTTCGGCCGCCCCGACATCTCCCGCTACGCCGACCGCTTCGACGTGCCCAAGGCCGGCGGCGGGCTCTCGGTCACCTTCCTGGGCGTCACCACCCTCCTCGTCCAGGACGGGACGTCGGCCGTCATGACCGACGGGTTCTTCTCCCGCCCCTCCCTCCCGTCGGTGGGGCTGCGGCGCCTCTCCCCGCACCCCGGACGCATCGACGCCGCCCTGACCCGCGCCGGAGTGAGCGCGCTCGACGCGCTCATCCCCGTGCACACCCACTTCGACCACGCCATGGACTCCGCTGTGGTCGCCGCCCGCACCGGCGCCCGGCTGATCGGAGGCCCGTCGGCGGTCAACATCGGACGCGGAGGCGGCCTCCCCGACGACCGGATCCACCAGGTCTCCTCCGGCGCCCAGGCCGCGGTCGGCTCCTTCACCCTCACTCCGGTGGCCTCGCACCACTGCCCGCCCGACCGGTATCCCGGAGACATCGAAGCCCCCCTCATCCCTCCGGCGAAAGCCGCCGCCTACCGCTGCGGCGAGTCCTGGTCCCTCCTCCTGGAGCACACCGGCGGCCGCACCGCGCTGATCCAGGGAAGCGCCGGGTTCGTCCCGGGCGCCCTGGCCGGCCGCTCGGCCGAGGTCGCCTACCTCGGCGTCGGCCAGCTGGGCGTCCAGGACGAGGACTACATCCGCGCCTACTGGCAGGAGACCGTCGAAACGGTGGGCGCGCGCCGCGTCGTCCTCATCCACTGGGACGACTTCTTCCGCCCGCTGGACAGGCCCCTGCGCGCCCTGCCCTACCTCGGCGACGACCTCGACGCCACCATGGCGGTCCTCGGTCCGCTGGCCGCCCGCCAGGGCATCCCCCTGCACTTCCCCACGCTGTGGAGGCGCGAAGACCCCTGGTCCGGCCTGCCCGGCGCGTCATGATCGCGGTCAGGCGGCCTTGAGGGTGCCGCCGTCGATGACGAAGTCGGCGCCGTGGACGTTGGCCGCGCGGTCGGAGAGCAGGAAGGCCACCAGGTCGGCGACCTCGCCGGTTTCGGAGAAGCGTCCCGAGACGACTCCGAGCCGCCCGGGGAGCGCGGCGAGCAGGTCGGCCTGGGGGACGCCGGCCGCGGCCGCGACCTTGCCGCCGTAACCGCCGGGTGCGGTCCAGAGCGGACTGGCCACCAGTCCGGGCGACACGGTGTTCACCCGGACGCCCCGCGGGCCGACCTCCTCGCTCAGCCGCTTGCCGAACACGGTCAGTGCAGCCTTGGCCTCGGCGTATCCGACCGGCGACCCGGTGGGGACGCGGGAGTTGACCGAGGAGATGTTCACGATCGCGCCCGAGCGCCGCAGGATGCCCGGCAGTGCCTCGGTGGTCGTCCACACCGCGCTGAACAGGTTGAGGTCGAAGGTGCTCCGCCACTGCGCCGGGTCCGCGTCGAGGACGCCGCCGACCGACACCGCGTCCGCGTCGCCTCCGCCGACGTTGTTGACCAGGAAGTCGAGGTCGCCGACCGCCTCGACCGCCTGCCGCACGGCGGTGACGGCGCCGTCGTGCGTCGACAGGTCGACCGCCACCGTGGCGAAGGCGACCTTCTCCAGCTCGGGGGTGATGGTCCGGGAGGCGCCCACCACGCGGACCCCCTCCGCCGCCAGGGCCTGCGCGACGGCCAGTCCGATGCCGCGGCCGGCTCCCGTGACCAGGGCCGTCCTGCCGTTGATGCCGAGTTCCATGATGTGCCTCTCGAATTCTTGTACTACAGGTCAAAAATCAGGGCGTGCGAAGCCCCGCGCCGCCGGGACCGCAAGGGTCAGAGCCCGGCCAGCGCGGAGTCGATGACTCCGTGGAGCATGGTCCGGTCGAAGGTCCTGGCCATGACGCGCAGGCCCATGAGGGTGTTCGCGATGAGCCGCGCCTGCGCCAGGGCGTCCACGCCGGCGGCGACGTCGCCGTCGAGCTGCCCCCTGGCGATCCGGTCGCGGAGCAGTTCGATCGTCTGCTCCGCGACCCGGCGGACCGCCCGTGTCGCCTCCTCGTCCCGCCCGCCGAGTTCCAGCGCGGTGTTGGCGGCCAGGCAGCCGCGCGGCACCGGCCCCTCCAGGTCCCTGTCGACGAGCATGACCAGGTACGCGCGGATGCGCTCCTTGGCGGTGCCCGGCCGGTCGAGGACCTCCGCGGTCAGCTCCGCCCCGGCGCGGCAGTACATCTGCAGCGCCCGGTCGAACAGCTCCCGCTTGGAGCCGAACGCGTGATACAGGCTCCCCTTGCCCACCCCGGTGGCCTCGGCGAGGTCGGCGGGCGAGGTGGCGCCGTAACCCTTGGTCCAGAACGTCTGCATCGCCTGTTCGACCGCGCGTTCCGGTTCGAACCCCTTCGGCCTTCCCATGCCGATCAGTCTGCCGATTTTTGACCCGTAGGTCAAATACGTACTTCGAAGACTCCGCGAGGACGCCCGGGACCCGCCTAGACGGTTTCCGGCAGGGGCGTCCAGCGCGCCGTTCCCGCCGCCCCGTCGGGGATGCCCCAGCTGCGGACGCGGCGGGGCCGGATGCGGATGACCTCGCCGCTGAGGAAGTCGCCCTCGGCGCGCGGCACCCCCGTGACGGCCTCGGCGATCCCCCGGATCTCGATGCCGCGGACGGTCCAGGGCTGGAAAGAGGCGATGTCGTCCACGACGAAGGAGACCTGGGGGTTGTGCCGGATGTTGGCGAACTTCCGGCTCTCCCCCATGCGCCACCCTCCGATGTCGATGTACCCGCCCTCCGCGTTCACCTCGAAGCTGACCGGATTGTTCTGAAGGGTCCCGTCGTGAGCGAGGGTGGCCAGCCGTCCGAGGGGCTGAGCCGCGAGGTAGGCGAGTTCTTCCGCTGTGAAGATCATGCCGCTCATCGTGCAACTTGAAGTGCGCTTCAGGTCAAGAGCCGCCGGTCAGGCGTCCCGCCGTTCCGCCAGGAGGAGGGACGGGGCCAGCGCGAGGGCGGCGTAGGCGGCCAGGACCAGAGAGGCGAGGAGCATTCCCGGCCGCGGATCCGGCTGGAGGGTCGTCAGCGACTCGGCGAGGCCGATGAAGGTGTACTGGACGGCCTCCTCCTGGAGGGGGGCGGGGAAGACGGCGGGCAGGGCGCTCATCACCACGAACGTCACCGTCATGAACACCGTGATCGCCGCTCCCGTTCCGCGGACCACCGCGCCGATCGCGAAACCGAACACCGCGATGAAGACCGTGTAGGCGACGCAGCCGAGCAGCGCCTTCCAGGCGCCGCCGTCGCCCAAGCCGATTCCGAGCCCGTCCGGGTAGAGGGACTGGGTCAGGAAGAACGTCCCGAACGTGAGCATTGAGGCGACCGCGGTGACCGTCGCGGCCAGTATCGCCAGTTTCGCCATCAGGAGCCGTCGCCGCTGGGGAACGGCCAGGAGGGAGCTGTGGATCTGGCCGGTCGAGTACTCCGACGTCACCGCCAGCACGCCCAGGACCCCGAACGCGAACTGCGCCAGGAGCACGGCGGCCAGCGGCTCGAGCGGGTCGAAGCCGTCCTCGGCCAGCCAGGCCCTGGGCTGCGCCGCCGCCTCGGCCGCGTCGACCGACGACGCCGTCAGGGCTCCGAACACCGGCACGAGCACCGCCGCCGCCCCCAGGCACCACCACGTCGACCGCACCGTCCGGAGCTTGAGCCACTCCGACCGCAGGATGTGTCGGATATCCGTCATGACCGTCCTTCCAGAGCGTGGTATTCGACCGCTTCGCCGGTGAGGTCCAGGTAGGCGGCCTCCAGGGAGGAGCGGCGTTCGGCGAGACGGACGATCGGGATGCCCGCGTCGAGGAGGAGTTCTCCGGCACGGGTCGCGTCGATGCCCCTGACGAGCAGGTCGCCGCCGTCGGCGGTGACGTCCCCGCCGGCCTGTGCGAGCAGCCCGACCGCCGTGCCCGTCCTGGCCTCGGGGACCCGGAGCTCGATGGACGCCGTCGCCGTCAGCTCGCCGATGGGCGCGTCGGCCAGGAGCCTGCCGCGGCCGATCACGATCAGGTGGTCGGCGGTGTTCTGCATCTCGGCCATCAGGTGGGACGAGACGAAGACCGTCCTGCCCTCGGCCGCCAGGTCCCGCATCAGGGTGCGGACCCACTGGACGCCCTGGGCGTCCAGGCCGTTGACCGGCTCGTCGAACAGCAGGACGCCGGGGTCGCCGAGCAGGGCCGCGGCGATGCCGAGCCGCTGGCGCATGCCCAGGCTGAACCCGCGGATCCGGCGTCCGGCCACCGCGGCCAGCCCGGCCAACTCCAGGCAGGCGTCCACCCGGTGGTCCCCGATGCCGTTGGCGGCCGCGACCACCCGCAGATGGTTCCTGGCCGTCCGCCCGGAATGCACCCTTGAGGCGTCCAGCAGCGCCCCGACCCGGGTGAGCGGCCGGTCGAGCTCGCGCAGCGGCCGCCCGCCGATCAGGACACGGCCCTCGTGCGCCCGGTCGAGCCCGAGGATGAGCCGCATCGTGGTGGACTTGCCCGCGCCGTTCGGCCCGAGGAACCCGGTGACGCGGCCCGGACGGACCGCGAAGGTGAGCCCGTCGACGGCCGCGGCCCCGCCGTAGCGTTTGACCAGACCGGTGACTTCGATCATCTTGTACCTCCCGGGCTCCACGATCACCGGTCGGGCGGGCGCGCCGCTTCCGCCCACGGTGCCGATCATGCTTCGGACCGTGGGGGGAGGCCGCGGGACGGACCCTGTCGATACGGTCGTGCCGTGAACGCGTTGCGCCCGTGGCACTGGACCGCTCTGGACGCCGTCGCCATCCTGCTGCTGGCCGGTCTCGCCGCGGACGGCGGCGACGAGCCCGTCCTGTTCCTGCCGCTGCTCCTGGTCACGGCCCCGGTGCTGCTGCGCCGCAGGTACCCGGTGCCCGTCCTGGTCTGGACGACCGCCATCACCTACCTGTTCGTCCTGGAGCTGGACGCCACCGTGCAGCCCGCCGCCTGGATGCTCGCCTCCTACTCGGCGGCCGTCCGGTCCAGGCGCGCGGCCGTGCTCACCGCGACCGGCACCTGGCTGCTGGCCCAGGCGATCGTCCTCACCCAGGACGGCATGACCCCGCTCCAGCTCGTCGTGGTCCCGCTGATCGTCGCGCTGCCGCCGTGCGTGCTGGCCGACGCCGTCCGCCAGCGCCGCGACTGGACCGCCGCCTTCGCCGACCAGCAGCGCCGCCGCGCCGACGCCGAGGCCGAGGCCCGGATCGCCGCGGAACGCCTGACGATCGCCCGCGAACTGCACGACGTCGTCGCCCACGGGGTGACCTTGATGACCGTCCAGGCCGGCATCGCGCGCCTGCGCTCGGCCCCCGACGACCCGCTCCACGAGGTCGTCGGGACGATCGAGCAGACCGGCCGCTCCTCCCTCGCGGAGATGCGCCGCCTGATGAGCCTGCTCCGCGGCGACGACGCCGACGGCCTCGCCCCCCAGCCCGGACTGGCCGACCTGGGCGACCTGGTCGCGGCGGCGTCCGCGGCGGGCCTGCGCACCGAACTGGCGATCCACGGCGCCCCGCGTCCGCTGGCCGCCGGCGCCGATGTGGCCGCCTACCGGATCGTCCAGGAGGCCCTGACCAACGCGGTGAAGCACGCCGTCACCCGAACGGCGACCATCGAGGTCACCCACGAGGCCGACGGCGTC
This sequence comes from Actinocorallia libanotica, assembly GCF_039525175.1. Classification (NCBI taxonomy): domain Bacteria; kingdom Bacillati; phylum Actinomycetota; class Actinomycetes; order Streptosporangiales; family Thermomonosporaceae; genus Actinocorallia; species Actinocorallia libanotica. Next base: position 165,324 of record NZ_BAAAHH010000004.1, on the reverse strand, counting down.
CGCCTGCAGGTGCGCAACCCCGGCCCGGTCACCGCGTGCGGAGAGGGGCAGGGCATCCCCGGCATGAAGGAACGGGCCCGCCTCTACGGCGGCACGGTGCGCGCCGAACCCGCGTCCCCCGACGGCTGGCGGGTGGAAGCACGACTCCCCTACAGCCCCGCACCCGACGAGGTATCCCGATGATCCGCATCATGCTCGCCGACGACCAGGCACTCCTGCGCGCCTCCCTTTCGGCCCTCCTGAACACGGAACCGGGCATGCGGGTCGTGGGAACCGCGGAGAACGGCGCCGAGGCGGTGGAGCGGGCCGCGTCCCTCCGCCCCGACGTGGTGCTGATGGACGTGCGCATGCCCGGAACGAACGGCATAGACGCCACCCGGAAGATCACCGAAGATCCGGCGGTCCGCGTCATCATCCTGACCTCGTTCGACCTGGACGAGTACGTCTTCGCCGGTCTGCGCGCGGGCGCCGGCGGCTTCCTCCTGAAGGACTCGCCCCCGGAGGACCTCCTGACGGCGATCCGCGTGGTCGCGGCCGGCGAGGCGCTGCTGACCCCGGCGGCGACCCGCCGCCTGATCGAGCGCTTCACCGCCACGCCCCCGGTCCCCGCCGACCGCCTCTCCCCGTCCCGCAAGGTCCTCGCCGCCCTCACCGACCGGGAACGGGACGTCCTGGCCCGGGTGGCGCGGGGCATGTCCAACGCCGAGATCGCCGCCGACCTGGTCCTGGCCACCAGCACGATCAAGACCCACCTGACCAACCTGCTCGCCAAGACCGAGGCCAGGGACCGGGCCCAGCTGGTCATCTTCGCCTACGAATCCGGCCTGGCCGCCGCGTCCTAGCACCGCGCGGGCGGCAGAAGAAAGGCCGAAAAAAGAAAGGCAAGGAGATCACGCACTCCTCGCCACTCTCAACTTATAGCGCACCCCGGGGCTTGCGGCAAGACCCCTGTCATGCCGCAGAATCATCGGCCGTGACCGAAGACCAGGGGGGAACCATGTTCGATGTGATCGTCGTCGGCGGCGGACCGGTGGGGCTGATGCTGGCGAGCGAGCTGCGGCTGCACGACGTGCGCGTGCTCGTACTGGAGAAGCTGACGGAGCCGACCGGCCAGTCCCGCGGGCAGGGCCTGCACACGCGCAGCGTCGAGATGATGGACCAGCGCGGCCTGCTCGGCCGGTTCCTGGCCGTCAGTGAGAAGTTCCAGGTGGGCGGCCTTTTCGGCGGCGTCGTGAAGCCCTGGCCGGACCGGCTGGACACCGCGCACCCGTACGGGCTCGCCACCCCGCAGCCGGTCACCGAGCGGCTGCTCGACGAGCGCGCCCGCGAACTCGGCGCCGAGATCCGGCGCGGCCGCGAAGTGGCGGGGCTGAGCCAGGACGAGGACGGGGTGACCGTCGAGCTGGCCGACGGCGCGCATCTGCGCTCGCGCTACCTCGTCGGATGCGACGGCGGCCGCAGCACGGTGCGCGGGCTGCTCGGCGTCGGCTTCCCCGGCGAGCCCGCCACGGTCGAGACGCTGCTGGGCGAGATGGAGGTGGCCGAGGACCCGGCGGCGATCGCCGCCGTCGTGGAGGAGGTCCGCAAGACCCAGCTGCGGTTCGGCGCCTCCCCCACCGGGGACGGGGTGTACCGCATCGTCGTGCCCGCCGGGGAGGTGGCCGAGGACCGTACGGCTCCCACGACCCTCGAAGAGTTCCAGCGGCAACTGCGTGCCACCGCGGGCACCGACTTCGGCGTGCACTCGCCGCGCTGGCTCTCCCGGTTCGGCGACGCCACCCGGCTGGCCGAACGCTACCGGGTCGGCCGGGTGCTGCTGGCCGGCGACGCGGCGCACGTCCACCCGCCGACCGGCGGCCAGGGTCTCAACCTCGGCGTCCAGGACGCGTTCAACCTCGGCTGGAAGCTCGCCGCCCAGGTGAACGGCTGGGCGCCGGAGGGGCTGCTGGACAGCTACCACGCCGAACGCCGCCCGGTGGCCGCCGCCGTGCTGGACAACACCCGCGCGCAGATCACCCTGCTGGGCACCGAACCGGGCCCGACCGCGCTGCGGGAGCTGTTCTCCAAGCTGATGGACTTCGAGGAGGTGAACCGGTACGTGACCGGTTTGATCACCGCGGTCGGGGTCCGCTACGACCTCGGCGAGGGCCACGAGCTGCTCGGCCGACGGCTGCGGGACATGCCGCTGAAGCAGGGCCGCCTCTACGAGCTGATGCACCGCGGCCGCGGCCTGCTGCTCGACCGGACCGGCAGGCTCTCGATCGAGGGCTGGGCGGACCGGGTCGACCACGTCGTCGACCACGGCGAGGAGCTGGACGTGCCCGCGGTGCTGCTGCGGCCGGACGGCCACGTGGCATGGGCCGGCGAGGACCGCCAGGACCTGCTCGGCCCGCTGACCCGGTGGTTCGGCGCCCCCCTCGACTGAGGAACGGCCCGCCCACCTCGCCGGACCTGCGGCGGCTCCTGCGCGGAGCGGGGGTTTCGGGCCGGACATCGGGGAAACGTGCCGGAACGCAGGCCGAGCGTGCCGTCTCCCTCGTGGTCGATCGCCTGACCGGTGCCACACCTGATTCCGGAGGAGCCGCCATGCGCGTCGACGTGCACGCCCACTACTACCCGGCCGACTACCTGGACACGTTGCGAGACCACGGGGCCGACGCCACCGACACCGCGCGGATGCCCTGCGCCGGCTCGACCGGTGACGACATCGACGCCCGGCTCCGCATGATGGACGAGGCGGGGGTGGACATGCAGATCCTGTCCGCCGCCCCTCAGCTTCCCTTCTTCGAGAACCGCGAGCACGCCGTCGGTGCGGCCCGCATGGCCAACGACATGTACGCCGAGATCGTCCGAGCCCGCCCTGACCGGTTCGCCGCCCTCGCCGCCCCTCCGCTGCCGCACGGGGAGGCGGCCGCGGCCGAGGTCGCCCGCGCCATGGACGAACTGGGCTTCCTCGGCGCCGCCGTCTCCACCGTCGTACTGGACCGAACCCTCGGCGACCCCGCCTTCGAACCCTTCTGGACCGAGCTGAACCGACGCGGAGCAGCGGTGTTCATCCACGCGGCCGGCAAGGACCTGGACTCACCGCTGATCTCCGAACACGGCCTCACCTGGATCGTCGGCGCCCCGTTCGAAGACGCCGTGGGCGTCCTGCACCTCCTGCGCGCCGGGGTCACCGCCCGGCATCCTGACATCCGCTTCATCGTCGCGCACCTGGGCGGCCCCCTTCCCTTCCTGCTGCAACGCATCGACGACAACTACGAACACTGGAACGAGGCGTTCCCGGACCGTCCCAGCACCCTGCTGCGCCGCATGTGGTTCGACACCGCCAACTTCCACGCCCCCTCACTGCGCTGCGCCGTCGACGGCTTCGGCGCCGACAGGATCATGCTGGGCAGCGACTTCCCCTTCTTCCGCGACGACCTGTACACCCGCGCGGTCCGCTACGTCGAACAGGCCGGTCTCCCACCGGAGCAGACCCGCCTCATCCTCGAGGACAACGCCACGCGGCTGTTCGACCTGCCCTGAGGCCGCCGCTCCCCAACCGCCGTGCGGCGGTTTCTGAGCCGTCCCGAAGGCCTCAGAGGTGACCGGGGAGGTCGGTGAGGCGTTCGATGCGAAGGACCGTCTCGTCCGCCGCCGGGGAAGGGCCTCCGGTGACGAAGTCGATGCCGCGGTCCAGCCAGATGCCGGTGAGCCCGGCGAGGGCGGCGGCGTTCACGTCGCTTTCCAGCATGTCGCCCACGTTGACCGCCCGGACGGGGTCCGTTCGCATCCATCGGCAGGCGTCGGCGTAGGCGACGGGCTTGGCCGCGCCGAGCTCGGCAGGGGTCAGGACGGCTTCGAAGTAGTCCAGGAGGCCGAAGCGGGCGAGCTTGGCACGCTGCTGTCCGGGATCACCGTTGGTCAGGACGGCGAGACGCGGGCCTCGGGGAAGCCGTTTCAGTGCCTCCAGGCAGGGCCGGACATCGGGATAGCACCGCCAGGAATCCTCGAACACGGGGAGGTAGCGCTCGGCGATCCAGGCGTCCAGAAGGTCGGGACGCTCCGGTACCGGCTCGCCGAGCGCGGGCAGGAAGGAACGCGCCCTGCGCCGGTGGTGTTCGGCGAAGGAGCACTGACCGGCCAGGTACTCCCGCATGTGGCGCGCTTCCAGCGCCCACCACAGCGCCACCAGCTCCTCCGAGGAAATCGTCGCGTCCGGCGCTGCCCGGACGATCCGCCCGATTGCCTCCCAGACCGCACCTCGATGATCGACCAGGGTGCCGTCCAGATCGAAGAAGACCACATCCGCCACAGGCCGATGGTCTCGTGGCACATACCGCTGCCGCCAGTGGGTTTTCTGGCCCGCCGGCTCGGCGGCCTGCGCCCCGACGGCTTTCAGGTGGCGTCCTGCTGTTTCAGCCATTTTGAGATCACTTGGTTGGTGTCTTCGGGCTTTTCCTGCTGGATCCAGTGGCCGCAGTCCAGGCCGACCACTTCCACGTTGGGCACGAACTCTGTCAGGTTCTCGGACCTCGAGACCGCGTCCCGGTCACCGTAGATCATGAGGGTGGGCTGTTGGATGACCGGGTTCACGTCCGCCAGCAGGCGCCAGTTGCGGTCGAGGTTCCTGTACCAGTTGATGGTGCCCGTGAATCCCGATGATGCGAAGGCGGAGACGAAGACGGCCAGTTCGCTGTCGCTCATGACGGGCTCGCCGAGTGGTGTTTCCGCTCTGGCGAGATCGATCAGCGCCATGCCCGGCTGAGGCTCCGCGGGGGGCCCGTTCTTCCGGTACATGTTGCGAAGGAACTGGAAGGTGTTCTCTTCGAATACGGCGTCAGCGACGCCTGGCCGTCGATTGAAGTGGACGAAATAGAAGTCGCCGCCGAGCGCGTCTTCCATGGACTCGATCCAGGGCTTTTCTCCGCGCTCCTGGTACGGCAGGCTCAAGTTGATCACCTTGTTCACGCGGTTCGGATGCAGCAGGGCCAGTCCCCAGACGACGAACGCGCCCCAGTCGTGGCCGACGAAGGCGGCGTCTTCGTATCCGTAGTGGTCGAGGAGCGCGACGAGGTCACCCGACAGGTGCTCGATGTCGTAGTCCGTCACTTCGGCCGGGCGGGACGAGTTGCCGTAACCCCGCTGGTTCGGTGCGATGACGTGGTAGCCCGCTGCGGCGAGGGCGGGCATCTGATGGCGCCAGGAGAAGGCGTGCTCCGGCCAGCCGTGGCAGAGCACGATGGGCTTTCCCGCGTTCTCCCGGCCCGCTTCGAAGACTTCGAGTTCCACACCGTTGACCGGAACGAGGGTGGGCTTGGGAAAATCGGTGGGATTGAAGATTGAGGTCATGTCGCCATCCTGACGCCTGAAACCGGTCATCTCATGACCGGTTTCGTGTGAGAGTTTGTCGGCGTGCGAACCGATCGGCTGGTGGCCGTCCTCCTCTTGCTGCAGCGGCGCGAGCAGGTGACGGCGGCAGAGGTCGCCCGAGAGTTGGAGGTCTCCGAGCGCACCGCCCGCCGCGACCTCGACGCCCTGGCCATGGCCGGGGTGCCCGTGTACTCCGTGCAGGGCCGAGGCGGCGGCTGGCGCCTGGTGGGCGGCGCCCGCACCGACCTGTCCGGGTTGACCGCGAGTGAGGCCCGCGCCCTGTTCCTGGTCGCAGGCCCCGCCTCGGCTGCGGCGCCGGCCGTGAAAACGGCTCTGCGCAAGCTCGTCCATGCCCTGCCGGAGCCCTTCCGGGCGCAGGCCGAGGCGGCGGCGTCGTCGTTGGTCCTGGACCCGCGGCGATGGGGGTCGAGCCGGGTCGAGCGCCGACCGCCTCGCTTCCTCGACGAACTCCAAGACGCGGTGATCCGCGGCGTCCAGGTGCGGCTCGGCTACGTCGACAGCAAAGGCGCCGAAACCGAGAGAACCGTTCACCCGCTGGGCATCGTCGCCAAAGGTCCGTCGTGGTACCTCATCTCCAACACCGAGGAGGGCCGGCGGACCTTCCGGATCGACCGCGTGTCGTCCGCCGAACCGACCGACGATCCCGTGCACCGGCCCGAGGACTTCGACCTCGCCGAGAGCTGGCGCGAGATCGCCGACGAGGTCGACCGCAGGCGAATGCCGCTGGAGGTCCAGGCGGTATGCACGCCCCACGGGATAGGCCTGCTCCGGATGGGGTTCGGCGCTCGGCTCGAGGTGGGAGGCCCCACGACCGACGGCCGCGTCGAGGTCGTGATCCGCGGCTACGACGAGTACACGCTCGCCGGCGAGCTCGCCGGGTTGGTCGAATGGCTCGAGGTGACCGGCCCCCCGGGCGTGCGAGACCACCTGGCCTCGATCGGCGACGCGCTCGTCGAACGCTATCGCTGAGACCGTCCCATGGCGCCGAAGCGCACATCGTGGAGGTGCCCCCGCGTCAGGGCCGGACGGCGCTCACCAGCCATACGGAGCCGCGGATGCGGACTCCGTCCGGCTTCTCGTAAGCCGCGAGCGCGGACCGGAGCTCCTGGCGGGTGCGGGTGATGGCGGGCTGGTCCACGTCCTGGAGGTTGAAGCGGACCGGTCCCTGGCCGAGGATGAAATCCGCGGCGTCGGCGGCGTCGCGGCCGTAGTCCATCAGCGCCTCGACCGGCCGCACGGCCACCTCCGCCAGGCCCGCCTCGCCGAGCACCCGGTGGATCCGGTCGGGGTCCGACAGCGACCCCATGCCCTGGGCCGCGGGTGAGGGACGACGCATCAGCGGTGCCAGTGCCGCGGTGGCCCGGGCGTACTCGCTGTCCGGGCGGCCCGCCTGCGGGACGATGAAAACCATCCGGCCGCCGGGCCGCAGCGCGCGGGCGATGTTGGCGAACGCGGCCGGGGCGTCGGAGAAGAACATGACGCCGCCACGGCTGACGACGATGTCGAAGCCGCTCTCCTGGAAGGGATGGACCTCGGCGTCGGCCTGGTCGAACCGCACGTTGGCGATGCCCTGCTCGGCCGCGTCGGCGCGGGCTCGGGTCACCATGGGTGCGGAGATGTCGACGCCGACCGCCCGCGCGCGTGCCGCCAGGCGAGCGGCCAGCAGGGTGAGCTGCCCGGTGCCGCATCCGATGTCCAGGACGTCGTCGGTGTCGCCGATCGCGGTGAGCTCCAGGAGCGGCTGGTGGAAACCGTCCATCATCGCGTCGTATCGGGGGGCGTTGTCGGCCCAGGCCGCCCCCTCCCACCCGTTCCACGCCTCGGCCTGCTGGATGTTGACGACTGTGTGCATCAGATCTCCTTCGTCGGGTGGTGTGGCTGAGCCACGAACGGGACGGCAGGTGCGGACTCGGACCGGACGAAATCCGCCGTGTGGGACATCGGCCGGTTCATGCTTCTCCAGCGGTGCGACGCAGCGTGAACCAGAAGGTGGGCACCGGGTTCGTGCCGGGTGTGGTGTCGACCAGCTCCCAACCGGTGAACCTGGCGCGCAGTTCGTCGGCGGTGACGCCGGAGATCGGGTCGTCGAACGCCTCGGGGCCGTACCCGAACATCAGCAGCCGTGCGCCGGGAGCGGCGCGGCGGGTGAGTCCGGCGGCGTAGGCGTCGCGGCGGTGCGGCGGAATGCCGCAGTAGCAGCTCAGGTCGAAGAACAGGTCGTAGGGACCGGGTGCGTCCAGGTCATCGAGCCGGGTGGCGTCCCCGTGCAGCAGCCGTACGGCCGCCCCCGCCGCGTCGGCCTTCTCTCGGGCCTGCCCGATCGCCCGGTCGATCAGATCGACGGCCACGACCTCCCAGCCCTGCCGGGCCAGGTAGATCGCGTTGGTCCCGGTGCCGCAGCCGAGTTCCAGGGCGCGTCCGGGCGGCGGCGCGTCGTGCCCCTCCACCAGGGCGACCAGCTCCGGCGGTGTCACGCCGGTGTCCCACGGCGGCTTGCCGGCCCGGTAGTAGTCCTCCAGCTCGCGGTGGACCGCCACCTCCTGGTCCCGTTCGGCGCTGGTCCGGTCCGCACCCGTGGCCTGGGCGGTGTTCGGCTGATCCATGGCCCCTCCAAGTTTCTAGAGTTGAACTCTAGTGTTCGACTCTAGAGATATACTCGCATCATGGACACCGTCAAGCGGCAGGACAAACGGGCCGAACGCTCACGCCGCACTCGCGAGAAGGTCATCCAGGCGGCGCGGGAGCTGTTCATCGCGCAGGGCTACGGGGCGACGAGCCTGCAGGAGGTCGCCGCTCGGGCGGGCGTGGCCGTGCAGACCGTCTACTTCGTCTTCGGCAACAAGCGCACGCTGTTCAAGGACGTCGTCGACACGTCCATCGCCGGTGACGCCGAGCCGGTGGCCACCATGGACCGCGCGTGGTTCCGTGCCGCCTGCGCCGCGCCCACCGCGGCCGACCAGCTGCGCGCGCACGTCCGAGGCACCTGCGAGATCCTGGGCCGCATCGCCCCGATCATGCCGCTGATCGCGGCCGCCGCGGCCACCGACCCGCAGATCGCCGCGCAATGGCCTGATGGCCCCGACCCGCGGTACACCGTGCAGCACGCCGCGGCCCAAGCGCTGGCCGGCAAGCCCGACGCCCGTCCCGGCGTCTCCGTCGCGATGGCCGCCGACCTGCTGTTCGCCCTGCTCAGCCCGCAGCTGTACCTGCTCTTCGTCCAGGACCGCGGCTGGTCGCCGGACGCCTGGGAGGAATGGGCGTGCTCCACTCTGACCGCCCAGCTGTGCACCGGTTCCGCGGCCGCGGAGACGCCCCGCACGCCGGACTGAGCCCCACTCGCCCCGTCCAGCAACTCCCCCTTCACCAACGCCTGACCGAGGCGTGGCTCGTTGAGCTCCCTACTCCTCCAGACGGTTCAGCGCCTGCATGGCCTCGCGCTCGATGCGTGACAGGTCGGCGAGGATCGCGCCGGCCTGGACCAGGCACCGCGCGTCGGCCGATTCACCCGCCTTCTTGATCAGCGCGGCCGTTTCCGTCCACAGGTGCGCCGCTTCGGCGTACAGCGCGTGGCCGGTGCGCAGGTGGTCGCTGTCGATGAGTTCCATGCCTTCGGCGAGGAAGTCGCGGTAGAGGTTGCGGAACAGGGCACCGCCGGTGCCGGCCTGCTCCATCAGGAGGGCGGCCTGGGGCAGGTCCCGCTGCGGGTCGTCGGCGCGCTGGAGCCAGGTGCGCACCAGTTTGCCCGCTTTCTCGATGCCCCGGTGGCCCAGGTTGGCGATGGGCGGATGGAGGAAGGCGGCGGCGCAGGCGGTGATGGCCGGGACGATCCGGGTCCGCGGAGAAGGCGCGGGCTCGGGGACCGTGAGGGTGAAGGACCGGTGCCTGGCGGTCATCGGGCCGCGCGCGGCCCTGGCCCGGGCGAGACCGGTCAGGCCGGTGGACACCGCTCCGCCCTGCTGCTCGGTGTCCACCAGGTAGGCGGCATGCTCGTCGTAGCCGTACATGGCCACGATGTGGCCGCCGAAGTTCACCTTCGACGTGAAGTAGTCCAGGTGGTAGCTGTCGAGCTGCAGCCCGACCGGATGTCCGGCGTCGATGGGGGCCGCCACGTTCTCCCACGCCCTGCGGGGCGAGGCCGTCTCCCGGGTCAGCAGTTCCAGCCCGAGCGCGGAGGCCAGGTTTCTGGTGAGTTCGAAGGGTTTGACCCGTCCGGCGAGGAAGGGGAAGTCCATGCTCTTGCCGTCCCAGTAGAGGAAGGACAGACCGGAGCCCAGCCCGAAGAGCATGGGCTCGGACAGGTCGAGCCCTTCGTGCCGCAGCAGCACTCCCAGCGCCGTGGTCTCGCAGTGCCGCCCGCCGCGGGCGTCGACGCCCTCCACCGTGGTCATGCCGCGTTCTCCTCCATAGGGGCGATCAACCTGATCGCCGACTCCCCTGCACGACCGCCATGGTGGACCCTCCCACGGTGGGAGAGTCCAAGCCGTCCGTTCCGGACGGCTCCTCACCAGGTGACGAGGAGCTTCTTCGCGCGGCGCACGAAGCGTTCGGTGTCCCAGGGGACCTGGTCCGGGGGGTCGGTCAGGCGGAGGCCGGGAAGCCTCGTCGTGAGCGTGGACAGGGCGACCTGGAGCTCCATGCGGGCCAGGGCCGCGCCGACGCACCGGTGCAGGCCGTGCCCGAAGGCGATGTGCGGGTTGTTCCTTCGGCCGATGTCGAGGGTCTCGCCGTCGGGGAACGTCTCCGTGTCCCGGTTGGCTGCGGCCAGCTCGACCAGGACCTGCTCTCCCCGGCGCAGGAGGACCCCGCCCACCTCGACCTCCTCCAGCACGAAACGCGTCATCGACCCCTGCGTGATCAGCGGCACGTACCGCAGCAGCTCCTCCACCGCCGTGGGGACCAGGCCGGGGTCGGCGACCAGCCGCGCGTAGTCGCCGCTGCGCAGCAGCAGGAAGACGAAGTTGGGGATCTGCGAGGCGGTGGTCTCGTGTCCGGCGCTGAGCAGGGCGCGCAGCAGGTTGTTCACCTCGTCGTCGGTGAGGCGGTCGCCTTCGATCCGCTCGCGCACCAGGGCTCCGGTGAGGTCGCCGGTCGGCTCGTGCACGCGGCGGGCGGCCAGGTCCGCCAGATAGGCGTTCATCTCCGTGATGCTGGTCTGCATCTCCTCCATGGTCAGCCCGCTGGTGCTGAGCAGGGCGTCCAGCCAGGCGACGAAGCGCGCCCTGTCGGTCGCGGGGACGCCGAGCAGGTCGCAGATGACCTCGATCGGCAGGTCGAGTCCGAATCCCTGCACCAGGTCCGCGGGGGGACCCGCCTCGATCATGGCGTCGATGAGCCGGTCAGCGATCCGCTGCGTTCCCGCGCGCAGCTGCTCCACGCGGCGCGGGGTGAAGGTGCGGTACACGAAGCGGCGCAGCCGGGTGTGGTCGGGCGGATCCACGGTGAGGAGGGTCTGGCTGGCGGGATCCATGGGCGTCACTCCCGCGACGCGGCCGGCCGGGATGCCGGCGCGTTCGGGGTCGCGTCCGAAGGCGGGACTGCTCAGGACGAACCGGGCGTCATCGTAGGAGGTGACGAGCCAGGCGGGGTCGCCGTGGCCGAGCTGGACGCGTATGGGCACGCGGCCGGCCCGCGCCTCGCCCAGCAGAGGAGACAGGTGAAGAGGGTGGTCGGCGGTGAAGGGGAAGGCCGGAAGCGTGCTCATGGCGGCTCCGATCGTGGTCTCCGAGACGGCGGGGAAATCTTCCATGCCGATGAAACGCCGCGGAGTCCGCACCGCAATATCCCCTGAGTACCAGGATGACCTAGCCGATATGTCAGCTTTGTATTGACTTCGAATGGTGACGTAGTGATCGCGGGCGGTTCCGCGCCGTCCGGAAGGAACGGCGCGGAACCGCCCGCGGAAGGGTCAGCCGAACTGGCCGGGCCGGTAGTCGCCGGCGGGCTGGCGGACGATGACGTTCATCCGGTTGAACGCGTTGATGACGGCGATCAGGCCCACCAGGGCGGCGAGCTGCTCCTCGTCATAGTGTTCGGCGGCGTTCGCCCAGGCCTCGTCGGTCACTCCGCCCGCCGCGTCGGCGATGCGGGTGCCCTGTTCGGCCAGCTCCAGCGCGGCGCGCTCGGCGTCCGTGAAGACGGTGGCCTCCCGCCACGCGGCGACCAGGTGGAGACGCAGGGGCGTCTCACCGGCGGCCAGGGCGTCCTTGGTGTGCATGTCGGTGCAGAAACCGCATCCGTTGATCTGGCTCGCACGGATCTTGACCAGCTCCTGCGTCGCCTCCGGCAGTCCCGAGCCGGAGACCGCCCGATCCGCCGAGATCAGGGCCTTCAGCACCTTGCCGGAGGCCGGGCTGCCGAAGAGGTTCAAACGGGCGTCCATGGAGTACTCCTCTGCTGTTGTTCTCAGATCGCATGGATAGGACCGAACAGCCCGCCCGGATGTGACACACACGCCAGAGCCGCAGGTCAGACGGGACGGTTGCCGGGCCTGACGAGGAGCCAGAGGAGGTAGGGCGCACCGACGACACCGGTGACGACGCCGGCGGGAAGGACGACGCCTGGAACGGCGAACTGGGCGATGAGGTCGGAGGCGAGCAGGAGGGCGGCGCCGATGAGGGCCGAGGGGAGCAGGGCGAGGGAGCCCGTCCCGGTGACGCGGCGGGCGATCGGGGCGCTGACCAGGGCGATGAACGGCAGGGGGCCGACGACGGCGACGGCGGCGGCCGCCAAGGCCGCGGCGAGGCCGATGAGGACCGTGCGGGTGCGGTCGACCTTCACGCCGAGGGCGGCAGCGGGGTCGTCGCCGAGTTCGAGCACCGCCAGGCGGCGCCCGTAGGAGAGCGCGGCGGGCAGCAGCACGGCGGCGCAGACCGCGAGGGTCAGCGCGGTGTCCCATCCGGCCCGGCCGAGGCTGCCGTTGATCCAGACCAGGGCGTCCTGGGCGTCGCGGATGTCGCTGCGGGTGAAGACGTAGGACACGACGCAGGTGCATAGGGCGGAGATGCCGATGCCGACGATGACGAGCTGGTGTGCGGCACGCCGCCAGGACAGCAGGTAGAGGGCCGCGGTCGCGGCGAGGGTGCCGACGAGCACGACGCCGGTGAGGGTGAGGCCGCTGAACCCGAAGACGATGAGGCCGACGACGCCCGCCGCGCTCGCGCTGTTGGTGACGCCGATGATGTCCGGGCTGGCCAGCGGGTTGCGCAGGACCGACTGGAGGAGGGCTCCCGACAGGCCCAGGCACGCCCCGGCCAGGAGCGCGGTGATCATGCGCGGCATGCGCAGTTCCAGGATGACGAACCGGGTCATCGCGTCCGCGCGGCCGGTCACCGCGGAGAAGACCTCCGACGGGCTGACCGACGCCTTGCCGATCGCCAGCCCGAGGACCGCGAGGACGGCGATCACCAGCACGAGGACCGCGGTGACACCCGCCTCGCGCAGCCGTGCCCGCTGGAGAAGGCGGCCCATCGGGGTGGAGGATGCGGTCATCGGCGTCCCTTCCCGCGCATCCGGATCAGGACCACGAGCAGAGGCGCGCCGACCGCGGCGACCACGACGCCGACCTGGAGCTCTCCCGGGCGGACGACGACCCGGCCGAGCACGTCGCAGCCGATGAGCAGCACCGGCCCGGCGAGGGCCGCGTACGGGACGCTCCAGCGGTGGTCGGGTCCGGCGATCCGCGCCGCGAGATGCGCGACGATGAGGCCCGCGAACGAGATCGGCCCGGCCGCCGCGGTGGCCGAGCCGCACAGCAGCACCACCGACAGCGCGGCGAGCGCCCGGACGAACCCGACTTTCTGGCCGAGGCTGCGGGCCACCTCCTCCCCCATGGCCAGGCCGTTGAGCCCGCGGCTCACCGCGAACGCGAGCACGAGCCCGGCGGTGATGCCGGGCAGCGTCTGCCAGAAGACGGTGAAGTCGCGGGCGGTGAGCGCGCCGACCTGCCAGAAGCGCATCTGGTCGAGAGCGGCCTGGTCGGTGAGGAGGATCGCGGTGACCACCGAGGTGAGCGCCGCGGTGACCGCGGCGCCCGCCAGCACCAGCGTGACCGGGGTGGCGCCGCCGCGCCCGGCGGCGCCGGCCACCGCGTACACGGCGACGGTCACCAGAGCGGCGCCGGCGAAGGCGAACCAGAGGTAGGCGTTGCCCTGGACGCCGAAGACGCTCAGGGCGACGACGACGGAGAGGGACGCGCCCGCGTTCACTCCCAGAAGGCCCGGATCGGCCAGCGGATTGCGGGTCAGGCCCTGCATGACGACTCCGGCGACGGCGAGGCCGATGCCCACCGTGACGCCGACGAGCGTGCGGGGCAGCCGCTTCTCGACGACGACCAGGTGGTGGGGGTTCGCCGGGTCGTAATGCGTGAGCGCCTGCCACACCGTGCCGAACGGCAGCGCGTTCGCGCCGACGGCGAGGCTGAGCACGCACACCGCGACGAGAGCGGCGGCCAGCGCGAGCAGGCCGACGGCCAGAGGGCCGATCCGGCGGCGCCGAAGCACCGTGTCGGAGGTGGCTCCCTGGGCCGCCGGTTCCGGCGTGCCCCGGGTGACGGGGAGGACTGGCACGAGGAGTTCTTCCGGTGGGGCGTATCGGCTGACTAAGAGGCGGCCTTCTCAGCGGCCTTGGCGAGCTGCGGGACGTACTGGTCGAGCATCCACGGGATGGACAGCACGGTCGGCGCACTGGTGGCCATGACGAAGGACTCGCCGACGATGGGCGCGAAACGCCCCTCCTTGATGGCGGGCATGGCGGCGATGACCGGGTCGGCGACGAACTTGTCGACGGCCTTCTGGTCGGCGAAGTACATCACCAGCACGTCGGTCTCGATCTTCTCGACGTTCTCGTAGCTCAGCTGGTAGAAGAAGTCGCCCTCCTCCGGCTTCGCGTCGAGCGCGGCGACGCTCGGGCTCAGGGTCATGCCGAGGTCGACGAGCATGCCCACGCGGGGGTCGTTGTCGCGGTAGACGTTGAGCAGGTCGGCCTCGTTGGCCGCGGCGTAGAAGAAGTTCCTGCCCTTCACGACCGGGTGCTCGTCGGCGAGCGCCTTCACCGCGGAGGTGGTCTGCTCCAGCAGCTCGGCGGCCTGATCGCTCTTGCCGAGGGCCTTGCCGATGGTCTCGATCTGGTCCTGCCAGGGCATCGACCAGGGCTTGTCCGGGTAGGCGACGACCGGGGCGATCTTGCTGAGCTTGTCGAAGTCCTCCTGGACGATGCCCGAGTAGGGGGCCAGGATGACGTCGGGCTCGGCCTCGACGATCTCCTCGAACGGGACGTCGGTGCCCTCGGTCAGCAGGGCCGGGGCCGTCCCGCCCAGCTCCTTGATCTTGTCGGCGACCCACGGGAGGACGCCGTCGGCGTTGCCGCCGTAGGTGTACCTGGGCATCGCGACCGGCACCACGCCCAGGGCGAGGGCGGCGTCCTGGCTGGACCATCCCCAGGTGACGACCCGCTCGGGCGCCTCGGTGATGACGGCGTCGCCGAGCTTGCTGGAGACGGTGACCGGGAACGCGTCGGAGGATCCCGCGGAGGGGCCCGCCCCGGTCTCCGGCTCGGCCGAGGAGCATCCGGTGAGCGCGAGGGCGGCCGCCGCTGTCAGAGCGGCCAGCGCGGCCCTGGGACGAGACCGTACGACGGCGAACATGGCGGTACTCCAAAACATCGGGGTTGTTAGGCGAGGCTTACCTTACATTGATTTGTACGGAGTGTTCCGCCCAGCCCCGTTCGTCACCGACACCGTTCGTACCGTCCGGTCGCGACGGCAGGCTTCAGGGCGGATCCGATGTCGCCGCCATCCTCTTTGCGGCAGTTCCAGCTGGGGCGCTGCGCCTTCTCCAGCTGCACGCCGCCCTGGTCGCGGACGGCGTTCGCCGACCCGCTGCCCGAGCAGTCAGCCTCCACAGCGCCGTTCGCCTGAGCGGCGGCTCGCCGTAACTGAACCCATCAGGGCCCGACCACCGTCCGCTGACCGGGAGGTTCCATCGCCGCGAATTGAAACCTGTTCTAGTTTGGCGGGCATGGATGTGACATACGAGGGGACCAGGCGGGAAATCGCCACCGACAAGGGTGTGCTGCGCTACCACGAGGCGGGCCAGGGGCCGCCGCTCCTGCTGCTACACGGCTCGGGCATCGGAGTCAGCGGCTGGCGGAACTACCGGGAGAACCTAGGAGTCTTCGCCGAGCACTTCCACTGCTACATCCTCGAATTCCCCGGCTTCGGAGTGAGCGACCCCGTCGGCGGGCACCCCGTGGCGACGGCCGCGTCGTCGGTGATCCGCTTCATGGACGCCCTCGGCATCGAATCGGCCGCGATGATCGGCAACTCGATGGGCGGTGTCGTCGGCGTCAACGTGGCCATCAGGCATCCCGATCGGGTGAGCGGGCTCGTCACCATCGGCGGCGTGGGACCGAACATCTTCAGCCAGCATCCGAGCGAGGGCACACGCCTGCTGCAGGAGTTCGCGGACGGTCCCAGCCGCGACAAGCTGGTCCGCTGGCTGGAGTGCATGGTCTACGACCGCGACCTGGTCACCGAGGAGCGGATCGAGGAACGCTGGCAGGCGGCCAACGACCCCGAGTCGCGCAAGACCCTGGCCGCCATGTACGGCTCCGCGGCGTTCGCGGCCCAGCAGCAGGCCATGGCCGCTTCCGGTGCGCCGCCGTACTGGTCGATGCTGGACAAGGTGCGGTGCCCGACCCTGCTGACGTGGGGCCGCGACGACCGGCAGTGCCCGCCGGACATGCCGCTGCTCCCGATGCGGCTGATCCCCCAGGCCGAGCTGCACATCTTCCCCAACTGCGGCCACTGGGTGATGATCGAGGCCAAGCAGGCGTTCGAGCGGGTCACGCTCGACTTCCTGCTCCGATGAACTGACGACCCGGCATCATGCAGATACCGGTGCAGGGCGGCCCTCCGCTCCCGAAGGCGGCCCCAGCCCGAAGCGGACGGGTGCGTGATCTTGATTGCAGGTCGGGGACGTCACGGAGAGGTGAATGCGGCTGGAGGGATGCAACAGTCGGTGGCAGGGCGAGAGCCGCGAGGGCTTCCGGCAGCAGGCGATCGGCACCTCCGCCTGCGCTGCGGTCTGTGCCGGACGGCCTGGCGGGACACCGGTCCCTGGCCGGCCGGACGCCGCGCTCCTACCGTCGGCCGCATGGACAGAGCGCTGCTGAACGTCGTGGACGTCGAGGCCACCTGCTGGCCGGACAGGATCGCGCCGCCGGACGAGGTGGCCGAGATCATCGAGATTGGCGTCTGCGTGGTGGACCTCGCCTCCGGCACGCGAGTGGCCCGTGACCGCCTCCTGGTCCGCCCTTCCCGTTCCCGGGTGTCGCCGTTCTGCACCGCGCTGACCGGCCTCACCGAAGACGAGGTAGCCGGTGCCCCCACGTTCGAGCAGGCATGCGACCGGCTCCGGCAGGTCCACGGCTCGGACTCCACGCCTTGGGCGAGCTGGGGCACCTTCGACCTCGAACTCTTCACGGCCCAGTGCGCCCGCGACGGTGTCGCCTACCCGTTCTCGGACGACCATACCGACGCCAAAGCCGTGTTCGCCGCCGCCTACGGCCTCGCCCACCGCCCGTCGAGAACCGAGGCCCTTCACCTCGCCGGCCTTCCCGGTGAGGGCACAGAGCACAGGGGCGCCGACGACGCCTGGAACGGCGCGGCCCTGGTCCTCCACTTGACCGCGCTCGGCCGCTGGCCCGACTGAGCCGCAGCCCACAAGGTCAGGACCGAGGTGTCGGGGTGCGGGGAGTGCGCCTTGATGATGACGGTGCAGGCAGCGGCCAGCGATGCACCGGGCCCATGAGCAGATCACCGAGGTCTGTCGGGACGCCCCGCACGGTTGCACGGGTCTGTTCTTCGACGCACCGCACTGCTTCGACGTCCCCATGCGGGAGGCGGCGTTCGCCTGGCTCACCGGAATTCCGATGCGAGCCGGGCGGGACGGGTGAGGATGTTCAGGAGCCGACCGTTCCGGCGTTGATCGTGCGGCCCCAGGTGATCTCGATGACGATGGAGAATCCGTCGGGGACGACGCCTTCGAGGCGGGTGAGCAGGTCGGCGGCGGGTGGCGGCTCGGTGGGGGTGCGGATGGAGACGTGGAAGGACGTCGACTCCGTGCGGACGCCGGTGACGGTGGCGCCCGGCCGACCCGCCAGCCACTCGGTCGCGACGTGTTCGACCCGGTTCTGCCAGGTGGCCAGGAGGTAGTTGGCCGCCGTGCTCAGGACCAAGGGGATCGAGACGAGCAGGCCGAGCCCGCCGAGCGCGAGTACGGTCCAGGAGCGCGGGGCCCCGGCGGCCGGGACGGCGGTGGCGTAGCCGAGGGCGGTGAAGACGAACGTCCCGGCCAGCACGAGGGAGAGCATGTTGGACAGGAAGAGCACCAGCGCGCCGAGCGCGAGCACGAACGCGCCGTCGCCGAGGCAGACGCCCGCCACGACCAGCGGGGGCACGAGCGAGATCGCGATCGCCACTCCAGGCAGGACCGCGGCCACGTCGCGGCGGGCCAGCGCGACGGCTCCCGCCAGACCGGTCGCCAGCGCCGCGAGCAGGTCGGCCAGGCCCGGCGACGTCCTCCCGGAGATCTGGCCGTTGGACAGCAGGTCGTAGGAGCGGGGAACGGCCAGGGACGCCAGCAGGCCGACGGCGACGACCACGGCCACGCCACCGAGGACGAACCGTCCCGCACCCGTGCCGGAGCGTTGCACCAGCCCCAGCGCCATTCCCATGATCGGCGTCGACAGCGGTGCGATGATCATGGCTCCGATGATTGTGGCGGTCGAGTCGGCCAGTACACCGGCGGCGGCGATCACCGCCGACAGGACGAGCATCGTCCAGAACGCCGAATACCGGGACGCGCGGTCGCCCGAGCGCAGATCGAGATCGCCGGTGAGCTCCTCCGGCGTCCGCCGCTGCGCAGCGGGGATGAGCAGGCCGCGTGCCTCCGCCAGCAGCATGGTGTGCCTCTGACCTCTCTCCGGGCCGCTCAGAGGTAGGCCTGGAAATTCCAGACGGTCCGGTCTTCCAGCGGCGGCAGAATGTGCACGGTGTCTCCTGGAAATGCGTGGGGTCCTTTGTCTACCCCCTCGCTGCCCCTGTCGGCCTCTGGCCCAACCTCCGGGGAGGGCAAAGAAGACATGGCGTGTCATCTTCGGAGGCCGATTGCGAGTGGACGGCCTACACCCAGCGCACGCCGCGAGCGCGGGTCGGCCGATGACCGTGGGGGGCGGTCGATCAGAACGGACATGCCTGATCGTCGTCCCGGCTCCACACGCTGATGGCCGCACGAGGGTGAGCGCGCGAGCCTGCAGTTCGGCCAGGCCGTCGAGGCCGCCGGGCGGCGCTGCCCGGCGGCCTCGTCGTCCGGGGCGGATCAACGGGTGAGCAGGTTGTTCCGTAGCTCCGTGCGGGTCCGGACGTCCACGCCGAGCCCCACTCGCAGGTAGCGGTCGAGCGACCCGTAGGAACGCCGTACCTGATCGAGCGCGGCGTCGAGATAACTCGGGCGGACCTCCTGGACGGGGATCAGCAGATCGGGGTTCTGCATGTACCCGCCGGCCTTCAGGCCCGCCCTCACCTTGGCGTCGGCGGCCGCCCGGTACTGGTTGGACAGCAGGAAGTCGCTCCGGGCCGTGCTGCCCGGGACGCCCAGCGAACGCAGCAGCAGGTAACCGAGCCAGCCCGTCCGGTCCTTGCCGCTCGTGCAGTGGAAGACCATGGGCGTGCCGGACCGGTCGGCCGTCTCTCGCAGCGTGCGGCCGAACGCCTCCCGCGACCGGGGGTCGGTGACGAAGCTGCGGTACAGCTTCCGCATGATCTCCTCACCGCGCCCGCCGCCGAAGACGGCCTCCTGCCGGGCCGGGTCCTTGGAGCCGATGGCCGCGGTCACGATGGCGAACATCCCGGTGTCGTCGACCGGACGGGGGGTGACCGCGAGTCCGGCGGGCAGCCGGTCCGGGCCGTCCTGGGCGACCTCCGCGGGGGTGCGGAGATCGACGACCCGCTTGACGCCCAGTCCGTCCAGCGTCTGGAGGCCGGCGTCGGTGACGTGGTTGAGGGCTTCTGCCCGGTACACCCGGCCGGTTTTCACGTGAAGGCCGAAGGACGTCCGGTAGCCGCCGAAGTCACGGAAGTTGACCGTGCCCTCGACGTCGATCCGGCCGACCGGACGGTCCGCCCTGTCCGGGTGCCCGTACCCGTGGTGAGCGTGGTGGTTCGGTGCCGACGCGGCGGGGGGCGCGCTGCGCGGCGCGGCGTGCGCCTCCGGGGCGACGAGCAGGGCGACGGCCGTGGCCAGCGCGGCGGCGCTGATGGGGGGACGGGATCGCATGGGCGGCTCCAAGAAGCTGGGATGGGGCCCACAGCGTAAGAAGCAGCACATCCCGGACAGAGGCTCTTCCCTATGAGCGGGAGACTATTTCGGATGTGACCGGTAACGGCTCCACGTCGGGTTCTCCGTCACCCATGGCCCATGGATCGGTTGCGGTGTCGGCGCAGGAGGAGGCGGGGAGACGGACCGTTGTCGGTAGGGGTGCATATGGTGCCGTCAACGACACGTCCTGCCGGTTCCGCCGGTTTCGTCAAGGAGTACTGATCATGATTCCCGCGACGGCACCGGAGACTCTCCCCAGCGGGTGGGACGACGCGCTGAGCAGTGCCTTCGAGATACTGCTCAGCGGAAAGCCGGCCGGCGACCCGACTGCTCGATACGGGGTGTACCACGCCTCGGAAACTTTCGACGAGTTCCTGTTCCCCAATCTGTGGGCGACCCCCGACACTCTGGCAGACCGGAAGCCGAGGCCGCTGCCGGATGCGGAGGAGTACCCTTTCTCGCCTTTCGCCTGGCGGTTCGACCTGAGCAAGTCGTTGTTCTGTTTCGACCCCGAACTCCTGGCCGGAAGGGGTCCGTGGGGCGACGGCGGGCACAAGGGCCCCCGACCGTTCGATGACGCCTTCGTTGCTGGTCTGCGGGCCGTTTCCTCGTTGGGTGAAGACGGTGAAGCACTGGTGTACGGGGCGGAGTTGGGACCGCTGCTGGGCCGTCACGGGATCGACCTGACGAACAAGAGGTCCAAGAAGCTGAACGGGTGGCTGGCGGTGCTGCTGCGCGTGGCCACGGATGGAACTCTCACTGATGCGATGCGGGCCGCGACGTTCACCGAGCGCGGGCCCGACCACCTGGTCTCGGTACGCGAGGTCCCGCGGCCCCGCTCCGCCGACGAGCGCTGGGAGGAGAAGCTGAGCACGGTCACATATCCCGGTCTTCGCGACCATCTCCGCATGCTGTGCCGCACGCAGGACGATGCGCGGAGCGAGGGCGGCTTCTACTGCGGAACCGACTACTGGCCGTCGACCGATGTTCTGGAAGCGGTCGGTTGCTCGCTCGTCGCGGGCTGGGAGTTCGGCGAGTCCCAGGCCGGTACCGCCGTCGTGCCCCTCCCGGACGAGCCGGGAGCGCACTGAGCACGCCGCTCCGGGAGCCGAGAACCGGGAGAGCCCGGCCGCCTCGTCCCCGGCGCGGGTCAGGATGCGGGTGGTCGAGGTGGTGGGAGGGTGCGGCCGTGCATGGCTTCGCGCAGGGTGTCGGGTCCGCGGCGGTCGTAGCCGGTGGTGGTGGCGGGGTTGGCGTGGCCGGCCAGGCGTTGGACGGTGGACACGTCGCCGGTGGCGGCGAGGCGGTCGCTGATGAAGGCGTGGCGGCAGTCGTGGGGGTTGAGGTTGGTGTAGCCGGGGCGTGCGGCCAGGTCGGTGCGGGCGATGAGCTTGTCGAGGATCTTCTCGATGGTGTCGGGTTTGAGGTGGGCCAGGTCGGCGGCCTGCACGGTGCCGGCGCGCACCGAGGGGGCTTGGCGGGCGGAGAAGAACAGCGGGCCGCGCTTGTGGCCGGTGTAGGAGAGCCAGGCGTCGAGGTGGTGGCGGACGTCGGGGCCCAGCGGCAGGGTGCGGATGCGGCCGCGTTTGCCGTACACGGTGACCTGTTGCCCGTCGTAGTCGGTGCGCTGCAGGGCGGTGGCCTCGGCGCGGCGTAGTCCGGCTCCGTACAGCAGGGCCAGGATGGCGGCGTCCCGCAGGGCGAAGGCCTCCTTGGGGTCGGCGGCCGCGGCGCCGAGCAGGAGGGCGATCTCCTCGTCGGGCACGTCCCGCCCGGCTCGGGCGTCGGAGGGGTCGACGTCGCGGATGGCGCTGGCGCGCTCCTGCTCCTCCTTGGTCATCAGCCCCAGGAGCATGGCGGTGCGCAGGACGCCGCGCAGTGCGGCCAGGTGCTTGTTGATGGTGGCCGGCGCCCACCGCTGGTCCTTCAGGGTCTGGGCCAGGAGCAGGGTGTGCTCGTAGCGCAGCTGGTGCCAGGGGAAGAACCGTCCGTACTCCTCCCCCAGGGCGGTCAGCTGCCGGCGGGGCAGGCCGCGGGCGGCGGCGTGCAGCTCGACGATGCGGTTGAGGGCGCGGCGGATGGTGTCGGCCGAGGGCCCTTCCCGCAGCGAGGTCAGGTAGGCCAGGTAGGGGTTGCGCAGGTCGGTGAGCGTCACCGCGCCGTGCACGTCCAGTTCGGCGGAGGCCGCCGGGACCGCGGTGGAGGGCTCTCTCCGGACGGGCCTTCCGACGACTACGGGCATCACCTCACCCGGGGTGCTCATGCGATCACCTTCCATGCCATCGGTTGCCTACCGGACGGCCCATCGCCATCGGTCGCCGTGCCGTCACCGCGTACGCGCACCCCGGTCTCCTTTTCGCTCGAGCGGCGCCCCTCCCACGAACAGCCCTCCGCCAAAGGGCTCCTGAGGGAGGCCGACCGGATCGATCATAGCGCCCCCAAGATCAATGTAGGAGAACTCCACTTCTCCGCCACACATTCTTAGCCTCACTATTTCGTCTCTGTTTTGTGTTTCGTTTCGTTCCGTCTCAAGAAGACGAAACAATGCTACGCTGCCGATCTCAACACCGTCCTCAGGCGACCGCGCCGGGGACGCCGCGGAGGCGGTCCTCCCTCAGGGGCCGTCGCCGGAGCATCGGACGGTGTGACGAAAGGGCCGCATCCCGTTGCGGCCCGTGATGTTGCAGGAGGAGATGCGCGTGGACGACCAGGCTCCGCAGTCCGAGGCCCCCGCCGAGGAGATCGGGCAGGAGGCACCGCATGGGAGGTGCCTGCACTGCCACAGCCCGTTGCCGACGCCGAAGGCGACCGGGCGCCGCCCGCGGTACTGCCCTGACCCGGCCAAGGGCTGTCGGCGCAAGCACCACCGGGCGCGCCAGGCCTCCGGGCGCTCCGCCTACCAGGCCGTCCTGGCTCCCGTGCGGGAAGGGCAGGAGGAGCTGGCGCCGCTGCTGGCGGCCGCGCTGCCCGCCTTGAGCTCATTGGCCGAGCGGATCGCCGACCTGGACGCCGCCACCGCCGAACGCGTCGCCGACCTGGAGGAGATGCTCGAGGGCGCCCAAGCCGCCGCCGACACCGCCGAATCCCGCGCCGAGACCGCCGAGCGCGCCGCCGCCCAGGCCCGCCGCGAGGCCGAGGCCCGCATCAAGCAGGCCGACAAGGACATCGCCCAGGCCCGCGCGGCCCAGCAGCACGCCGAGGAGTCCAGGAAAGCCGCGTGGGAAGAGGCCGGCCGCCACCAGCACGCCGCCGGAGCCGCCGAAGCCCGCGCCACCGCCGCCGAGACCGCCCGCGACCTGGCCGCCCGGCTCTTCGAGCAGCAGAGCGCGGCCGCCGCCGCCCAGATCACCGACCTGACCCGCGCCCGGGAAGAGGCCCTGGACAACCTCAACCAGGCCATCACCGGCGAACGCCAGGCCCGCACCGCTCTGACCGAAGCCGCCCACGCCCACCGGCAGCTCGCCGACGAACTCGCCGCGGCCCGCCGTGACCTGGACACCGCACACCACGACCTGCAAGAAGCCCGCGGCCTCACCGAGACCGCGATGCGCGAACGCGACGACGCCCTTCGCCAGAGCGAGGAGTCCCTCCGCGAGAGCCAGGCCGCCCGCGATGCCGCCCGGGCCGCCGAGACCGCATGCCAGGAAGCCCTCCACGCCCACGCGGGCATCGCCGGAGCCCTGGAGGCGATGCGCGAACAGCTCACCGCCGCCCACCAGCGCGCCGAACACGCCATCGGCCGAGCAGCGGCGTTCTCCCCCGACGCCCTGCCCGCCATCACCGACATCAACGGCACCCCCGGCGTTTCCCTCGGCGACGCCCAAGCCGTCCTCATCGAGAACGGGCAGGTCCTCCCAGTGCGTTTGCCCGACAGGGTCCCCCTGACCGCCGACCAGGCCATCCGCATCGGCCGGGCGCTCCTGGCCGCCGCCACCCATACCCGCAGCGATCCGCCTACTCCCCACTGACCGCCAGGACCCGCAACCGGCTACCGGAGCTTGTCCCCGGATCGAGCAGCCAGGCTCGCGCACAGGAGAGCAACGAACCGGCGTCCGAACTCTCGCGCGTCGTCGTCGGTGGCCATCGGGACGTCGACCTTGCGGACGTCCCTGGGGAAGGACGGCTTGAGGACCTCGTGATGCGTCCACGCGTCGGCCGGCTTGGCGGCTGCCGAAGAGGCGGGCGAGATGGCGAGCGAGCAGAATGCCCGTACGCAGGCGAGCACAAGGCCGCCGGGTCTTCTCATGTTCCTTGCCCCTGGGCGCATGTGCCGTCGCGCCCCCCGAGCGGCGGAATTCCGCTGAGTGTCGAGGCCCAGTCGGTGAGGGTGGTGGCCGGATCACTCGAGACCGAGTGGGCCACGATCAACGCGGTGGCGACCAGGCTCGGCATCGGCACCACGAAGACACTGCGTACCTGGATCCGCCAGGTCCAGGAGGGCACCGGTCGGCGGCCCGGAGAATTCTGCGAAGAAGTCCGGGAGGCGGTGTCGGATCTGGGTGGTGCTGTTCGTAGCAAGGGTGAGGCCGCCCGCAAGGGGCAGCGCGAAGGAAGGGAACCACGATCATGAAGCTGACGACCATGACTCAGGTCACCGTCGATGGGGTGATGCAGGGGAACGGTGCGGCGACGGATGACCGCGGGAACGGATTCGAGCGCGGCGGATGGGCCCGGGGGAAGGGCGACGACGAGACCAGGACGTTCATCACGCAGACCTACCAGCGCGCGGAGGCGTTCCTGTTCGGTCGGCGCACCTACGAGCTGTTCGCCGGCTCCTGGGGATCGATCGGCCAGATGCGCGCGCATCCCATCGGCGTGGCCTTGAACGAGGCACCCAAGTACGTTGCCTCGACCACGCTCACCGCGCCGCGTTGGGCGGACACGACCGTTCTCCGCGGCGACCTCGCGGCGGCCATCAGCGAGCTGAAGGCCAAGCCCGGGGGCGAGCTGCAGGTGCACGGCAGCGGTGTCCTGACCCGGTGGCTGCTGGAGAACGACCTGGTCGACGAGATGACTCTGATCGTGATCCCGGTGATCGTCGGCCAGGGCGCGAGACTGTTCCCGGAGAACGGTCCGGATCTCGCGCTCGACCTGGTCGAGTCCCGAGTGGACTCGAAGGGCGTGGCGGTCCAGGTCTACCGGCCGGCCGGGCGCCCGCGGTATACAGCGGCCTGAAGTCCCCGACCGGGAAGCACACCGTCCTGAACACCAGAGGAGATGATCTTCAAATGCAATATCTGGTTTCCGTGATCGATGACAAGAGCAATCCCGGCAGCACGGACAGGCAGCCCGCCATCAGCGCGTTCAACGAACGACTGATCGCCGGGGGCTACTGGGTTTTCGCGGGCGGACTCGCGGACACCGACGCGGCCACGGTCATCGACAACCGGGGCGAGCAGACGGTCTTCAGCGACGGGCCTTTCGTGGAGTCGAAGGAGTATCTCGCCGGCATCTGGGTGTGGGAGGCCCCCGATCTGGATGTGGCGCTCGAGCTCGCGGCCGAGGCGTCGAAGGTCTGCGATCGGAAGATCGAGGTACGGCCGTTCCTGTGAGCGACGTCGAGGAGGCGATCACCCGGGCCCACCACGACGAGTGGGCGCGGGTGGTGGCCGCCCTGACCAGGAGCTTCGGCGACCTCGACATCGCGGAGGAGGCGGCTGCCGAGGCGTTCGCGACCGCCGTGGAGCGGTGGCGGGCCGACGGCGTACCGCCCAATCCCGGCGCGTGGCTGACCACGACCGCCAACCGCAAGGCCATCGACCGGATCCGGCGTGAGAACAAGCGCGACGACAAGCACAGGGAGGCTCATATGACGTACGACGACTCGTCTGAGTCCGTCGGCGCCATCGATGACGACAGACTCCGGCTGATCTTCACCTGCTGCCACCCGGCACTGGCGATGGAAGCGCGCGTGGCGTTGACGCTGCGCATGGTCGGCGGTCTGACCGTGCCCGAGATCGCCCGTGCCTTCCTGGTGCAGAGGACCACCATGGAGCGGCGCATCACCCGCGCGAAGGCCAAGATCAATGCCGCTCGCATCCCCTATCGGATGCCGTCCGCCGATGATCTTCCGGCTCGTGTCTCCGGCGTCCTGGCCGTCCTTTTCCTCGTCTTCAACGAGGGCTACCTGGCCAGCGGCCCCGACACCGATCCCGTACGCCACGACCTGACCACCGAGGCGATCCGGCTCACCGGCCTGATCCGCGCGCTCCTGCCGCAGGACGGAGAAGTGACCGGGCTGCTGGCGCTGATGCTGCTCATCGAGGCCCGCCGCCCCGCCCGGGTCTCGGCCGGCGGCGAACTGGTCCCCCTGGCCGAGCAGGACCGCAGCGCCTGGGACGCGGAACTGATCGCGGAAGGCCATCGGCTGGTGCGCGAGCGCCTGGCCGCTGCCGCTGCCGGGGCGGCTCCGGGCCGCTACCAGATTCTCGCCGCGATCAACGCGGTGCACACCTCCGCCCGCACCGCCCGCGACACCGACTGGTCGCAGGTCCTCGCCCTCTACGACCGGCTCGTCCGCCTCGACCCCTCGCCGATCATCGCCCTCAACCGGGCCATCGCCGTGGCCGAGACCGACGGGCCGGAGACGGCCCTGGCCATCGTCGACCGCCTCGCCGAGGTGTTGGCCGGCTATCACGCCTACCACGCCACCCGCGCCGACCTGCTGCGCCGGCTGGGGCGAAGCCGGCAGTCACGCGCGGCCTACGACCGGGCCATCGAGCTGGCCGGCAACACCGGCGAGACCGCTTACCTCACCCGCCGCCGCGCCCAACTGCAGTAGCGCCCGCGCCTGAAGAGCGCACTTGATACAGCGGGGAAAGGCGACGCGGAACGCTGCACCATTGACATGCTGAACTGCCCCGGCCTGGGTGAAGCCCGGCCTACCTGGCGACTGGTGTGTGGAGTGAACGGTAGCGGTCGGCCCTCGGATTGGCGACGAGGACGGGGATCGTTGCGTGCTTGACGAGATATGCGGGGACGTTGCCCAGCAGGCGAGCCGACATGCCGCGCCCGTGTCGGCCGACCACCAGCAGATCCACGTCTTCGGCCTCGGCGAAACGCAGCAGTGCCTCACCGGGAGGGCCGAAGAGCACCTGGTAGCTCACCGAACCGGCACCGGCGGTTTCGGCCACCGCTGCGGCAAGGCGCCGGGCGGCGTTCTCGACGGCCTCCCCCGTGGGGTCATCGGCATCGTCGTAGGTGACGGCTTCGGCGATCACCAGTTCGCCGCACCGGGGTCCCAGGAGCGCCACCGTATCTCGTATCGCCTGGCACGACTGCGATGATCCATCAAAACCGGTCAGCACCCGCAACCCTTGCGGCTCCGCCACCGAACGCTCTCCAAGCCTGTCGGTCGCCTGCCTTTTGAACGTCGCGACGCCGGGAGAACGTTCGACACGGTCGAGCGCGATGGGCACGTACCACGGGCCGAGCACGACGGCGACCACGGTCCATCCCAGCGAATGCCCGCGCCGGGCCAACCAGAGGCCGGTCACCAGACCCGTGATGATCCACGCAGCGGCGAAGGCCAGGATTACAGCGGTCATCTGGTCCATGACCTCAACTCTGCGATCCCGTTCATCAGCGGAGATAGAGTCCCATGGTCCTGCCGCTGGCCCATAGGGCCTCTCCAGCGGCGCCGCTGTTTCTTCCCCCCATCGCGTCCTCCGAGCCGCCGAGTGCCAAAAAGGCGGAATTTGGATGGAAATTTCTGTCAAGTTCATGCCGGGAATCTGCCGCGCGGCCTCCCGCCGCAGATGGTCGCCCGATCTCCCTTGGGGCTGCTTTAGCCGTCCCGTGGCGAGGCAGCGGGTATCCACCGTTCACCGAGATCGCCGGGAAACGGGAAGAGGACCAGATGGGTGGTGAGACGGCCGGAGCGCCACCGCCGGCGACCCCTCGGGGAAGCCGGGATCATGGCCGCGACCGGTGCCCGCGCCATGCTGCTCGGCAGGGATGCGGGAGGCCCGGTTGACCGGCGGGAGGGTACCGCCCTGGGTCGCCGGGGGGCTGCGCGGCGTCACGCGTGCGGAGCTGCCGCGCGAGGTCATGGCCGGGGTCACGCTGGCGGCCCTGGCCATCCCGTTGAACATCGGATACGCGCAGATCGCCGGGCTGCCGCCGGTGGCGGGCCTGTACGCGGCGATCCTGCCGATCGCGCTGTTCGCGTTGCTGTGCTCCTCCCGGCAGCTCGTGGCGAGCCCCGACGCGCCGATCGCGGCGCTGATCGGGTCGCTGCTGGTGGCGATCGTCGCCGAGCCGGGCAGCCCGCGCTATGTGGAGCTCGCCTACGCCCAGGCGCTGGTGTGCGCGGTGGTCTTCCTGCTGTTCGCCGTGCTCAGGCTGGGGTTCCTCGCCGACTTCCTGTCCGAGCCGGTGCTCGTGGGGTTCATCGCGGGGCTGGCGATCGAGATCCTCACCAGCCAGGTGGAGAAGATCCTCGGCATCCGGGTCACCGCGGAGGCGTTCTTCTCGGAGCTGTGGGAGATCGTCACGAAGATCCCGGACGCCCGGATCTGGAGTGTCGCCGTCGGGGTCGCGACCATGGTGATGATCGTGGTGCTGCGCCGGACGGCGCCCGCGCTGCCCGGCCCGCTGATCGCGCTGGTGCTCGTGACGGCGGTGGTCGCCGCGGCCTCCCTGGACGAGCGCGGAGCGGCGATCCTGGGGCCGGTGCCCTCCGGGCTGCCCGTGCCGCACTGGCCGGAGGTCTCGCTGGGCCAGTGGGCGGCGCTGGTGCCGGGAGCGATCGCCATCTGCGCGGTGACCCTGGCCGACGGGCTGCTCACCGCCCGCCGCTACGCCGAGCAGCACGGCTACCGGCTGGACGCCGACCAGGAGCTGCGCGCCTTCGGGATCGCCAACATCGGAGGCGGCCTCACCCAGTCGATCACGCTCGGGTCGAGCGCCTCGCGCACCGCGGCGATGGACGCCACCGGGTCCCGCAGCCAGATCCCCAGCCTCGTCTGCGCGGCGGTCGTGGCGGTCCTGCTCGCGTTCTTCTCCGGACTGCTGAAGTACCTGCCGAACGCGGCGCTGGCCGGGATCGTCGCCGTCGCCGTCGTCAAACTCATCGACGTCCACGCGCTGCGGCGGCTGTGGCGGCTGCGGCGATCGGAGTTCTGGATCGCCGCGGTGTGCATGCTCGGGGTGCCGGTGCTCGGGTCGCTGAGCGCGGTGGTCATCGCCTTCCTGCTGTCGGCGGTGGAGGTGGTACGACGCGCCTCCCGTCCCGGAACGGCGACGCTCCAGCCCGGCCCTCACGGCCGGTTCGTCCGAGGACAGGCCCAGGAGGCGGCCCCCGGCCTGGTGGTCTACCGGTTCGAGGCGGAGCTGTTCTTCGCCAACTGCAACACGTTCGCCACCCGCGTCGAGGAGCTGGCGACCGACCGCGTGCGGTGGCTCGTCCTGGACGCCGAGGCCGTCACCGACATCGACACCACCGGCGCACAAACACTCGCCGAGACCACCGGCAAGCTCGCCGACCGGGGGATCACCTTCGCGATCACCCGCGCCACCCGGCCCTTGCGAGACCTGCTCGACCACTACGGCCTCGGCGGACTGAGGCACTTCGACTCCAACGAGGCCGCCTTGAGCGCCTACCTGGCGGCCGAGGCCCACCGGTGATCGAGGCGTTCGCCGACATGCCGCCCTATGTGGTGGGCCTTCTCGTTCACGCAGGCGGCCAACGAAGCGGTGCTGAACGAGCTGGACTTCGACGACGAGCGGGACTTCGCCGACGTGGCTCGCGGCCTCATTGCGCCGCTGCCCGACAACGGCGTCATCCGCAACTCCGCCGGCCAGATCGTGTGGGATCTGCCCGCTTTCTCCCTGGTGCGGGGCGACGCTCCCGCAACGGCGAACCCCTCGCTGTGGCGCCAGTCCAAGCTGATGAAGCACGCCGGGCTCTTCCAGGTGACCGACCGCCTCTTCCAGGTCCGCAACCACGACCTGGCCAACGTGACGATCGTCGAAGGCGACGACGCGCTCGTGGTGATCGACACCGGCACCAATACCGACTGCGCCCGCGCCGCGATGGACCTGTACTTCCAGCACCGGCCTCGCAAACCGGTCACCGCAGTGATCTACACCCACACCCACATCGACCACTACGGCGGCGTCCTGGGCATCGTGTCGCCCGAGGACGTCGCCGCCGGCAAGGTCTCGATCATCGCACCGGGCGACGACTTCGACCGGCTGGCCCTGGGCGAGAACGTGATCTGCGGCAACGTCATGGCCCGCCGCTCCACCCACCCCTTCGGAGAGCTCCTGGCCGACTGCGCCACCGGCATGATCGGCGACGGGATCGGCCTCGCCACCGCCTCGCACGTCACGATCGGCTACCTCCCGCCGACCGACATCGTCCACCGCACCGGCGAGCAGCGCACCCTGGCCGGGCTGACGTTCGTGTTCCAGATGGCGCCCGACACCGAGGCGCCGGAGGAGTTCCACATCTTCATCCCCGAACTCAAGGCACTGACCTGCGCGGAGAACGCCAACCACACCCTGCACAACATCCAGACGCTGCGCGGCGCCCGCACCCGCGATGCAGCCGGCTTCGCCCGCTACCTCGACGAGGCGATCGAACTGTTCGGCACCGCCGCCGAGGTCTACTACGGTCCGCACACCTGGCCTGTCTGGGGGAACGCCGACGTCGTGGCGTTCCTGGAATCCCAGCGCGACACCTACAAGTACCTGCACGACCAGACGCTCCGTCTGGCCAACCACGGCCTCACCCCCGTCGAGATCGCCGAGCAGCTGCGCCTGCCCGACTCCCTGGGCCGGGCTTGGTGGAACCGCGGCTACCACGGCACCGTCAATCACAACGTCAAGGCCGTCTACGCCAAGGAACTCGGCTGGTACGACGGCAACCCCGCCCACCTGCACCCTCTGCCCCCCGCCGAGTCCGCCTGCCGCTACGTCGAACTCGCCGGCGGCGCCGACAAGCTCCTCGCCCATGGCCGCAAGGCGATGGAGGCTGGTGACTACCGGTGGGTCGCCGAGCTCGCAGGGCACGCGGTCTTCGCCGACCCGGCCGACCAGAAGGCCCGCGACCTGCAGGCCGACGCGTTCGAGCAGCTTGGCTACCAGGCCGAAGGCCCCCAATGGCGCAACATCTACCTGTCGGCGGCACGCGAACTCCGCTACGGCGTCGACCGCTCCGCCGGAGAGCAGACCGCGTCCACAGAAACGATCAAGGCCATGCCGCTCGAGGTGTTCCTGGACTACCTCGCCGTCCGCCTCAACGGCCCTGACGCCATCGGCCACGACCTGGCCATCAACCTCACCCTCACCGACCTGCCCGACCCCTACAGCATCACGATCGGCAACGGCGTCCTGCACGCCCGCAAACGCCATACCAAGAACGCCGACCTCGAACTCACCCTCACCCGCCCTCAGCTCATAGCCGGAGTACTGAGCCCCGGCACCCTCGACACCGCCATCAACGACGCGTCCATCACCGCCCACGGCGACATCGGCGCCCTGCACACCCTCATCGGCCTCCTGGACACCTTCGACCCGTACTTCGAGCTCCTCAGCTCCAACGCCGCCGCGACCTCCCACGGCTCGCCAAGGTCCTGAGTGCGGGAACCGGCACGGGACCGGCCCCCGACTCTCGAAGGTGTCTCAGCACAGGTCCGCGAGAGGGTCCGGGGCTCCCGGCGGGATCTGCTCGACGACCTCCCAGCGTTCGGCGATCAGGCCGTCCTGGAGCCGGAAGATGTCGGAGACCGCGATGTCGAGTCCGGGTAGGGACCTGCGCGAGAGCATCGTGACAAGGTCGCCTTCGGCGATGAGGGCGCGGATGTCGACCCGCATCTCGGCGAGCGGCAGTGTGCGGGCCTTGGCGATCCAGTCGGCCTTCGTCGTGGTCTGGAACGGCAGTCCGTGGTCGACGTAGTCGTCGCGCAGGAGCGGCGCGACCGCGTCGAAGTCGCTCGCGCCGTACGCCTTCAGGCAGGCCAGGACCTGTTCCTTGTGTTCTGTGGTCATGTCGGAAGTGTCGGACGCGGTCCGGTGGGTTGTCGATGAACTCGGATGTCATGGCCCCTCTCCGGCCCTCCGGCTAAGGTCGACGCCGTGGAGTCGGTGGGAGCCCTGCTGCGCGGGTGGCGGCACAGCAGGCGGCTGAGCCAGCTCGACCTCGCGCTGGCGGCGGACGTGTCGCAGCGGTATGTCAGCCTGGTCGAGACGGGCCGGTCCCGGCCGAGCGCCGCCATGGTGATCCGTCTCGCCACCCACCTCGACGTGCCGCTGCGGCACCGGAACCGGCTGCTGGTGGCGGCCGGGTTCGCGCCGCGGTACCGCGCACGGCCGCTCGACGACCCGGAGATGGCGCCCGTCCGCGACGCCGTGGCCCGGGTGCTGCGCGCGCACGAGCCCTATCCCGCTCTGGCCGTGGACCGCCGGTGGAACATCGTGATGGCCAACGCGCCGGTCGCCCACTTCCTCAAGGCCGCCGACCCCGTCCTTCTCACCGACCCGGTCAACATGGTCCGGTTGGGTCTGGACCCCCGCGGCCTGGCCTCCCTGATCGTCAACCTGCCCGAGGTCCGCACGTTCTTCCACACCCGCCTGTCCCGCCAGCTCGCCCGGACCGGCGACCCCGCGATCAGCGCGCTCCTCGAGGAGTTCTTCGCCTCCGACGCGCCCGCCGATCCGGTCCTCCGGCAGGAGCCTGAGGTCGCCGTCCCCATGGTCTTCGATCTGGGCGGCCGGGAGGTCCGGCTCTTCTCGACCATCACCACCTTCGGAACCCCCGATGACATCACCGTCGAAGAGCTCTCCATCGAGTCCTACTATCCGTCCGACCCCGAAAGCGCCGCCTTCCTCCACTCCCTGGCAGGCCCGCCCCCCTGACGCCCCGGGAGTCGCGCAGAGGCCGTCCGCCCAGCCGTTCGTGCGCGCTCAGTTCGGCTGTGCGGGGGTGTTCTCCGGTTCGCGGACGGCTCCGCCGCCGAGCTCGTCCAACGCTGATACTCCGTGACCGGCCGGGCGGGACCGGCCGGAGGGCGGGTCAGAAGCGGAACGTCTGAACGAACCGGTGGAGGAGCGCAGGATCGCCCTCGACCCGCACGCTGCCGTCGGCGAGTGCCTGGTCGGGGCTCTTGGCACCGGTCATCAGCGCGTGGACGCCTTGGTCTCCCAGCCTTTCGATGACCAGGTCCGGGGCCGGATGCGGGCCGATGCCGACCGTGAGGGTCCCGGCGGTGATCTGGAGGCGGAGGGTGAACTCGCCCATGCGCACCTCGTAGCCGACGGTGGTGTCGCGGGCCGTCTCCGGGCGGTAGGTGGTGCGGAAGGCCATGGCGACCGATTCGGCGGTGATGGTCTCGCCGGGGCGCGGCTCGGTCATGGTCCGGGCGCCCCAGCGGCCGAGCGCGATCAGCGCGGGTTCCAGGTCGCGTCCGTGGTCGGTGAGCTCGTAGACGACCGCGCGCTCGGGGTGGGACAGCGCGCGACGCGTGGCCAGGCCCGCCTCCTCGAGTTGCTTGAGGCGTGAGGACAGGATGTTGGTCGGGATGGCCGGCAGTCCCTTGCGCAGGTCGGTGTAGCGCTGGGGCCCCGACAGCAGGTTGCGGACGATCAGCAGCGTCCAGCGTTCGCCGACCATCTCCAGCGCGCGCGCCAGGCCGCAGAACTGTCCGTACTCACGAGCCGTCATGCTGCACATCCTACATCGAGCATCAGTTGACAAACCTTGCTTGCAAAATGCAAGCTTGCTTCTCGTTCGGTTGTTGACTGGTTCACCTGATGCGAGGAGCGATCGCATGACCGATGGCCTGATGACACGGAGGCTCGTGGCCGGGCTGTTCGTCTCGCTGGACGGCGTGGTGGAAGCGCCGGAGCGCTGGCACTTCCCGTACCTGAGCCAGGAGATGAACGCCGCGGTGAGCGGGATGTACGCCGAGGCCGACACGCTGCTGCTGGGGCGGGCCACCTACGAGGCGTTCGCCGCGGTATGGCCGCACCGGACCGGCGAGATGGCCGAGGCGATCAACGGCATCCGCAAGCTCGTGGCCTCCACGACCCTGACCCGGGTCGCCTGGAACAACTCCTCCCTGATCGAGGGCGACCTGGTCGCGGCGGTCAAGGAACTCAAGGAGCGGCCCGGCGCCGATATCGCGCTGTCGGGCAGCATCAGCCTGGTCCGCGTCCTGCTCCAGGCCGGCCTCCTGGACGAACTGCGACTGCTGGTCCACCCGCTGGTGGTCGGTACCGGCATGCGCCTGTTCCCCGAAGGCACCCCGCCGACCCCGCTGGCGCTGACCCGGTCGACGACCTTCACAGGCGGCGTGCTGGACCTGACCTACCGGCCCGCCTGACCCACCCCTGACCCACCCCGTCCAACGAGAACGGAACACCCCTCATGAACAGCGTTCAGACCCATGCCCGGCTCGAGGCCGAGACCAAGACGCTCCCGGTGCCCGGTGCGCGCCTGCACTACGAGGTCCGGGGATCGGGACCGCTGCTGCTGATGATCCCCGGTGCGCCCGCCGACGCCGGGGCGCTGGCCGCCCTGGCGGCCGTGCTGGCCGACCGCTACACCGTGGTCGCCTACGACCAGCGCGGCCTGTCCCGCAGCCCCCTGACCGGGCCGCCCGCCGACACCGGCGTCGCGGTGTTCGGCGACGACGCCTCCCGGCTGCTGGCCGCCCTGACCGACGAACCCGCCTACGTGCTGGGCAGCAGCGGCGGCGCCCTCACCGCCCTGGACCTGGCCGCCCGCCACCCCGAGCAGGTGCGCGCCCTGGTCGTGCACGAGCCGCCGCTGCCCGAGCTGCTGCCCGACCGCGACCGGTGGCGGGCCGCCTTCCAGGACGTCCACGACACCTACCGCGACCACGGCGCCGGCGCCGCGATGGGCAAGTTCATCACCACCGTCGACGGGCCCGACGCCGCGCCCCCGGCGATGCCCGACCCCTCTCAGATGCCGCCCGAAGCACTGGAGATGATGGGCCGCATCCAGGGCAATCTCGATTTCTTCCTGTCCCATGTGCTGCTGCCGGTGCTGCGCTTCACACCCGACCTCGACGCGCTGCGCGCCGCCCGGGTGCCGGTCGCCGTCGGCGTCGGGGCGGCTTCGGGCGACGGCGTCCCCGCGCTGTCGGCCCGCGTCCTGGCGAACCGGCTCGGTACCGAACCGCTGGCCTTCCCCGGCGACCACCAGGGGCTGGCCCTCGACGTCGCCGCCTGCGCCGACATCATCCACACCGCGCTCAGCCGCCCGGTCCCGGCCTGACCTTCACGCCCTGGCCGCCCGCACCCTCGCCGACGGTGAGCAGGCCGGGTGGCCCCGTCTTGCGAGCACCGGCGCCCCGAACCGCATCCCGTCGATCGAGGAGACCAGGCCGCCGCCTCACACGACGATTCTTCTGACATCTGATGATCTTCACTGCTACATTCGCACCAGATTCGGTGCGTTTGTGGGATTGGTGGGGCGGGGTCTCGGTCTTCGGTTCCTCAGGGAGGAAGCCATGCTCGGCTACGAACTGCACGGACCGCAGGACGGTGTGCGCGTCGTGCTGCTCGGCGGGATCGGGATGCCCCGCGCGGTCTGGCACATGACGCAGCTGCCCGCGCTGCTCGCGGCCGGATACCGGGTCGCGCTCGTCGACCTGCGCGGCAGCGGGGACTCGCCCGGGACCGAGGGGCGCTACCTCGTCGCGGACCTGGCCGCGGACGTCGTCGAGGTGCTGGACCGGCTCGGCTGGGAGCGGGCCGTCCTCATGGGAATGTCACTGGGCGGCCTGGTCTCGGAGGAGCTGGCCGCGACCAGGCCCGAGCGCGTCGCGGCGGCCGTCCTGATCGCGTCGGCCGGGCCGGCCACCGTCTATGTGCGGACCTGGGCCTCGGCGATCGGCGAGCTCCTCGAGGCCAACGCCGGCGGGCTCGGGAAGTTCTTCGTGGCCGAGAACCTCGCCTACGCCCTGCCCGCCAAGAGCCTGCAGGAGGACGACGCGGCCGTCCAGGGCTGGGTCGACCTGCTGACCCCGCTGGAGTGGGACTCCCCCGGGCTGCGCGGCCAGTACTGGGCGTGGATCTCCTGGTCGCTGGAGCGGGGGCACGCCGCCCGGTGGGCGGCCGTCCAGGCGCCGGTGCTGATCTGCTCCCTCGAGCACGACCTGCTGTTCCCGCCCGCCGGCGGCCGCACGGCCGCCGCCGCGATCCCCCACGCGCGGTTCGTGGAGATCCCCGGCCACGCGCACAACGGCGTCATCGACGCGACGCCTCTGCTCAACCCGCCGATCATGGAGTTCCTCGACTCGCTCTAGGCGCCCCGCTACCGAAGCCCGGGGTCGCGGCGTCGGAGGGGACCTGCAGCGTGAGCCGGTCGTCATCGGAGGGCTCCAGGAAGCCGGCGCCGAGCGCACCGGTGAGCACGGTGTCGTCGGTGAACCGCAGGGACACGTGGCCGCCGGGGACGAGCCGCTTCGGCTGATCGAGGGTGTCTTTGCCGCCCGAGTAGGTGGACGCCGGCTTCTCGGCGGCCTCGATGGGGTCGAACGTGACCGGTGCCTGCGTCGGGGATGCGCACCGGGCAGGCGGGGACGAGACGCCATTGGGAGTGGTGATCGCGTCCGGGCGACGACCGGCGCGCTCGGCGGGTGCTACCTGTCGGCCGTGCCGGACTTCCCGCTGATGGACTCCTGATAGATGTCGGCGTAGGTGCGCGATTCCTTGATCAACGAAGAAATCGAGGATCCCTGAGAGCAGGTCGATCGGTCCGACCTTGAACAGGTACCTCTGGATCTCCTTGTAGACGATCTGGTGGTCCGGCGGGAGCGCCTTGACCCGTGCCATGTGCGCCCGCCACTCTCCCGGCCTGCCCAGTTTCCTCGCGACGTTCCTGTTCAACTGCTCGCGCCACCGGTCGCGATGGCCCCGGACCCTTTCTCCGCCGGCCAGCGCCGCGCAGAAGCCCTCGATGTCCTCACCCAGCACCTCGTCGATGCTCTACCCCTCGGTCGCCGACTCCTCGAGCAGGCCCAGAGCGCTGTCGAGAATCGGCAGCTGGCTTCGGCCGGTGAAGTCTCCGTAGGGGAGCAGATGGCCCTTGGATCTGCTCCCACGCCGCCCGGTGACCGGCCGACGGCGGCGCGACGCCCCTTACCGGGGCGGGTCGCTCTTGTTGTCCTCGAACAGCTCTCGGGTGCGGTGCAGCAGCGCCTCCCGTACCGGGTCCGGTGACAGGACCCGGAGCCTGGTTCCCAGGCCGAGGAGGTAGTCGACGAGCTGGTCGGTGTTGTTGCCGCCGATTTCGACGATGGTGGCGTCGGGGCCGTCGGGGTGGTGGGCGCCGATCGTCGGCGGGACCAGTCGTAGCGCCTGGTCCAGGGGGTGCGGGAGCCGGACCGTCGCATAGAGCGGGTACACGACGGCCGCGATGCTCTGGGAGACGAGGAGCGCCGGGTCGGGCGGGTCGAGGAGTTCGACCGCGTGTCCGGTCGGCTGCAGGTGTGCCACCCGGTCGGCCCGGAACGTGCGCCACTGGTCCCGGGCCACGTCCCGGGCGACGAAGTACCAGCGGAGGCCGGTGAACACCAGGCGGTAGGGGTCGACGTCCCGGACGGTGGCCTTGCCCGCGTGGTCCCGGTAGGCCAGGCGGGTGCGCTCGGCGCGGCGGCAGACGGAGGCCAGTTCCAGCAGCGTGCCGGGCGAGATCTGACCGGCCTCGGATCTGGGGGTGTGCACGAAGGTCGCGTCCATCTCGCCCAGCCGGTCGGCGATCCGAGGCGGTAGGACCGCCCGTAGTTTCAACAGCGCCGACAGCGCGGCCTGGTCGCCGCCCAGGACGCCGCTGAGCG
This sequence comes from Actinocorallia libanotica, assembly GCF_039525175.1. Lineage (NCBI taxonomy): Bacteria > Bacillati > Actinomycetota > Actinomycetes > Streptosporangiales > Thermomonosporaceae > Actinocorallia > Actinocorallia libanotica. The sequence continues at coordinate 127,763 of NZ_BAAAHH010000004.1, read as the reverse complement.
CGGCCTCGCGCAGCGCGACGGCCACGGCGAGCGCCTCCTCGTCGTCGAGGATCAGCGGCGGCACCCGGGTGCCGCCGCCGAGGCGGTAGCCGCCCCACGGCCCGGGATCGGACTCGATGCCGTAGCCGAGTTCCCGCAGCCGGGCGATGTCCCGTCGTACCGTGCGGTCGGTGACCGCCATCCGCTCGGCCAACTCGCGGCAGGTCCACGTCGGCCGTGCGGACAGCAGCGAGACCAGTCGCAGCAGGCGGGCGGAAGTGCTGATCACATCCTGAAGTGTCCCCGATGACCAGGACCGGAACTGTCCTGGTCCCGTCATAGCGTCATCCTCATGAGCACCGAATCCACCTCCGCGCCCGCCATCCGCCTGCTGTCCGTCGACTTCGACTGCCCGGACCCCGCCGAGCTGGCCCGCTTCTACGGCGACGCGCTCGGCCTGCCCGTCGTCCACTCCAGCGAGGACTTCGTCCTGCTGGGCCGGGAGGGCGCGCCCGGGCTGGGCTTCATCCGGGTGGCCGACTACCGGCCCCCGACCTGGCCGGACCCCTCCCAGGGCAAGCAGGCCCACATCGAACTGGGCGTCGACGACCTGAACGCCGCCCAGGCCCGGATGCTGGCACTGGGCGCCGTGGAACCCCCGGTCCAGCCGCACCCCGATGAGCGGAGGGTCCTCCTGGACCCCGCAGGCCACCCGTTCTGCATCTCCACACAGAACTGAACCCCACCGGCCGATCGCCGGGACCGGAACCAAAGACGGCGCCGACCGGGCGGATCGCAAGGCGTACGCGCCCGCCGGCCATGGGCCCCAGCGGTTGCGGCAAGTCCACGCTGCTGCACCTGCTCGGCGGGCCGGACCGGCCCTCGGGCGGCGAAGTGACGCTGAGCGGCCGACGCATCGACGACCTCGGCGAGAAGGCTCTGGCCAGTCGGCCGCATCCGGCCAGGACGCTGAGCCGGACCCGGAATGGCGACAATAGCTACCGGGTTTGCATGGTTATGTCTTCTGGTGTGGTTCTCACGGTGTCGGAGTCGACGGCGAACGCCGTCGACGCGGTGGTCGAGCAGGGAAGGAGGGCGGCCGCGGCGGGGATCTCGTCGGTCTGGCTGGCGCAGCAGTTCGGCTACGACGCGGTGGCGCTGGCGGGGATCATCGGCCGGGAGGTGCCGGGGCTGCGTGTGGGGACGTCGGCGGTGCCGGTGTTCGGCAGGCACCCGCTGGCGGTGTGGGCGCAGGCGCAGACGTCGCAGGCGGCCACCGGCGGGCGGTTCACCCTGGGGCTGGGGCTCGGGGCGAAGGTGTTCGTGGAACCGGCGTTCGGCGTTCCGCACGAGCGGCCCGCCGCCAGGCTGCGGGACTTCCTCACGGTCCTGCGGGGACTCCAGGCGGAGGGGACGGTGGACTTCCGGGGCGAGACGCTGGCCGCGACCACCCCGATACCCGCCGGGCTGGCGGGGGCCGAGCCGCCGGTGCCGCTCCTGGTGGCGGCGATGGGGCCGCGAGCGCTGCGCGTCGCCGGGGAGCTGGCCGACGGGACGCTGCCCTTCCTGGCCGGCCCCAAGGCGCTGGACGAACACATCGTGCCGCAGCTGACGGCGGCCGCGGCAGCCGCCGGACGGCCCGCTCCACGCGTGGTGGCGTTCCTCGCCGGCGTCGTCACCGACGACGTGGAAACGGCGCGGGAGGAGGCCGCCCGACAGCTGGCGTTCTACGACCAGATCCCCTCCTACCAGCGCGTCATCGAACTGTCGGGAGCCTCGCGCGCCGCCGACCTCGTCGAGATCGGAGACGAGAAGACGATCGCCGCCGCGGTCAGTCGCTACTTCGACGCGGGCGCCACTGAGGTGGTCCTCACTCAGACCGGCCTCGTCGGCCCCGAGGCCGCCGACCGCACCTGGCGCCTCCTCGGCGAACTCGACCGGGAAAGGCCCGCCGCCGCGCACTAGAAGACCGAGTGAGCACCTCCCCCACCGACGCGGCTGAACCCTGCCCTGAGGCCCGGCCGGTGGGGATTATGGTGTTTTTGCCCTGACGTCGGTGCGGGGAGGTCGGCCGGTGGATGCGGGTGAGGAGGTGTTCGCCGGGCATCGCGAACTTCTGATGGGGGTCGCCTACCGGGTGCTCGGGCGGGTGGTGGACGCCGAGGACGTCGTCCAGGAGTGCTGGCTGCGGTGGTCGAGGGTCGATCCGGCGGGGGTCGAGGATCCGCGGGCGTTCCTGCTGACCGCCGTCACCCGCCTGTCGGTCGACCGGCTGCGGCGGGTACAAGCGCGGCGGGAGTCCTATACCGGGGATTGGCTGCCCGAACCGCTGCTGACCACCGGGGACCCGCAAGGACCCGTCGACCCGGCCGACTACGCGGTACGGGCCGAGTCGGTGTCGCTGGCCCTGCTGGTGGTGTTGGAGTCGCTGTCGCCGCTGGAGCGCGCGGTGTTCGTGCTGCGGGAGGTGTTCGCCTTCGGGTATCCGGAGATCGCCGGGCTGCTGGACCGGCGGGAGCCGGCCGTCCGGCAGCTCGCGGCGCGGGCGCGGGCCCATGTCCGGGAGCGGCGTCCCCGCTTCGAGGTGGACCCGGTCGTGTGGCGGCAGGTGACCGACCGGTTCACGGCCGCGTGTCTGGAGGGGCGGATCGAGGATGTGATGGCACTGCTCGCACCCGATGTCCGCCTGGTCGCCGACAGCGGCGGCAACGCGGTCGCGCCGCGCCGCGCCATCGTCGGCCCGGAGCAGGTCGCCCGGTTCTTGTTGCAGATCATGCGGCTCAGGAAGCCGTTCCTGTCCTCGGTCGGCGTCGACGGGGCCGCGCAGACGCTGGAGTACCGGCTGGTCGAGGCCAACGCCGGCCCGGCGCTGCAGGTGACGGCGGACGGGCGCCCCATCGTTCACTTCCAGCTCCAGGTGGCCGACGGTCGGGTCGTCGCCTGCCATCTGGTGGTCAATCCGGAAAAACTCGGCGCAGTGATGTCACAGACCGGAAGGGTGCTGCGTCTTTGACGGCATGACCATGACCATCACTGTCATCGGCGGCGGTCTCGCCGGCCTGACCGCCGCCATCGCCTGCGCCGAGACCGGCGCCGACGTCGTCCTGCACGAGGCCCACCACATGCTCGGCGGGCGCGGCCGGGCGACGCCCGCCCCGCACATCGCCCACGACGGCGCGCACGTGTTCTACGCCGACGGCCCCCATTACCGGTGGCTGGCGCGGCGAGGCTTCGTGCGGGGGCTCGGCTGGCTGTCACCGTCAGCCGCCGCCCGGCTGGGCTTCCGCGTCGACGGGCGGGTCCGCCGGACGCCTCCGCTGCGGATGCTCGCCGCCCAGGCGCGGTTCCGGCTCGCCGCGCCCTTCGACCGGGACTTCCACAGCTGGGCCTCCGACCGCTGGGGCGAGACCACCGCCCGGCACATGGCGAACGCGATCAGCGTGGTGACCTACGACGCCGACACCGGGCGGCTGTCGGCGGCGTTCGTCTGGGACCTGTTCCAGCGGGTGCTCGGCCCGAGGCCGCCCGCCGTCCGGTGGGTGCGCGGCGGCTGGCAGACGGTGCTGGACCGCATGGCCGGCCGTGCCGGAGAACTGGGCGTCCGGATCGAGACCGGCTCACGCGTGGACGTCCTGCCCGAGACCGGTCCCGTCATCGTCGCGACCGACCCGGCGTCGGCGTCCCGGCTCCTTCGCGACGACCGGCTGCTGTGGACCTCCGGCCACTGCGCCCTGCTGGACGTCGCCGTCCGCGCCGACCGCGGGGACCGCACCCTCGTCTTCGATCTGGACGAGGGCGGATTCCACGAGTCCTACACGATGCAGGACGCCTCGATCGCGCCGCCCGGCGAGTCGCTCTATCAACTCCAGATGCCCGTCCGCGCCGACGAGTCGCACTCCTCGGCCCGCGCCCGGCTGGACGCGTTCGCCGACCTGCTCCTCCCGGACCTCGCCGGCCGCACCACCTTCCGGCGCACCGCCATCGCCAAGGGCCGCAGCGGCGCACTCGACCTGCCCGGCCGGACATGGCGCGACCGCTCCCCGATCGACCGAGGCCAGGGGATCTACGTCGCCACGGACACCGTGGCCGCACCCGGAATGCGCGGCGAGATCTCCATTAACAGCGCGATCAGGGCCGCGAGCCTAGCCACCGGCGGCGCCCCCGGGGTCCGCTAGCCCGAACCCGCCTCTGCGCCCGCCGTCACCCTGCAGGACCTCATGCAGGCATGTGTGAGGGCCCCGCCGGGCACGACCGGCCGGGGCCCTCACACCGTTCTACGTGCTCGGCGTCGCAGGCGCTGCTACGGCTTGAGGCGGCTGGGGTAGATGCCGCTGGCGGCATCGCGCTTGAGCTCGGTGTTGTCGGGATGCAGTTTCACCGACCGGGCGAGCAGGGTCTTCAGCGTCTCGGCGTTATCAGGGTCGGGCACGCAGCATTCCACCGGGCAGACGGCCTGGCACGCCTCTGCGTTGAAGAACCCGACGCATTCCGAGCAGAGCCCGGGGTCGATCACATAGATCTCGTCCCCCTCGGAGATCGCCTCATTGGGGCATTCGGGCTCGCAGGCACCGCAGTTGATGCAGTCCTCAGTGATCATGACGGCCATGGGATTCCTTTCTTCTGCCGGCCTCCGGCGGCCGTCCATCCTCGGAGGCGGCCTCACGACCAGATGATTTCCACATCCCGCCCACGCACAACCAGCCCCGCGCCGGGCAGCGGCCCGGCTTGGCCAACAACAAAGAGACCCGCTACCGGCGTTTTCCCCTGCCGCAGCTCACCCCGCCGTCTCCGCCCGGTGGTCTCGTGACCGTCGACCCGCCAGATGAGGCACGCTCCTGACGGGAGCGGCCGTGCTGTGCCGCCGGAGCGTCGGCCTTCGCGGATGCGGACGGCCCGGCTGTGCGTCGCCGCGGGGCCGGGCCGTTCCTGGCGGGGTCAGTTCGGGCCGCAGCCGCAGCCGGTCGGAGCGGTCTCGGGGAGGGCGGGTTCGGCCTGGTCGGTGGTGCAGCAGGTGGCGGGTGCTCCGTCGGCGCTCTTGCCGAGGGTGTCGGCGTCGGCCTTCACGGTGTAGACCTCCCACGGTTCGGCGCCGGGGGCGGTGACCCACACCTTGTCCTGCAGGGCGTAGCAGCAGGAGGTGTCGTTCTCCTCGAACGTCGCCAGGCCCGCCTCGGCCAGGCGGGTGGTGGCGGCGGTGACCTGGTCGGTGGTCTGCACCTCGACGCCGAGGTGGTCCAGGCGGGTGGGCTCGCCGGCCTCGCCCTCGATGAGGACGAGCTTGAGCGGGGGCTCGGTGATGGCGAAGTTGGCGTAGCCGGGGCGGACCTTGGCGGGCTCGGCGCCGAACAGCTTGGAGTAGAAGGCGACCGATCCTTCGAGGTCGGCGACGCGCAGGGCGAGCTGGATGCGGGACATGACGGTCTCCTCAACTACTTGTATCGAAGTTCCTCTATCTACCGTTGCACCCTGATTCGAGCTCTGTCAATATAGAAGCATGTCGAAACAAGAGCTCCGGGTCCTCGGCCAGGACGGCGTGGCCGGCTGCTGCCCCGGCCTGCTGACCACGCCCCTGGCCGCCGAGGAGGCCGCCGAGCTGGCGCGGGTGTTCAAGGCGCTGGGCGATCCGGTACGGCTGCAGCTGCTGTCGATGATCGCCTCGCGGGCGGGCGGCGAGGTGTGCGTGTGCGACCTGACCCCCGCCTTCGAGCTGTCCCAGCCGACGATCTCCCACCACCTCAAGCTGCTGCGCGAGGCCGGGCTCATCGACGGGCAGCGGCGCGGCACCTGGGTGTACTACCGGCTCGTTCCCGAGACGACCGACCGGCTCGCCTCGATCCTCACCCGCCCCGGGGGCGATCCCCTGCCCGGGCCGGAAGACCGCTCGTGACCGCCACCTCGGTCCCCTCCCCCGCGGCCCCGGCGCGGTTGTCGTTCACCGACCGGTACCTGGCGGTGTGGATCCTGCTCGCGATGGCCGCGGGTCTGGGTCTGGGCCGGGCCGTGCCCGGATTGAACGACGTGCTCGCCAAGGTCGAGGTCGGCGGGATCTCCCTGCCGATCGCGCTCGGCCTGCTGGTGATGATGTACCCGGTGCTGGCCAAGGTCCGCTACGACCGGCTGGAGGCCGTCACCGGCGACCGCAGGCTCATGGTCTCCTCGCTGGTCGTGAACTGGGTCGTCGGCCCGGCCGTCATGTTCGCACTCGCCTGGCTGCTCCTGCCCGACCACGCCGCATACCGCACCGGACTGATCATCGTCGGCCTCGCCCGCTGCATCGCCATGGTGATCATCTGGAACGACCTGGCCTGCGGCGACCGGGAGGCCGCCGCCGTCCTCGTGGCACTGAACTCGGTGTTCCAGGTGGTCGCGTTCGGGCTGCTCGGCTGGTTCTACCTCGACCTGCTGCCCGGCTGGCTCGGCCTGGGCGAAGGCGAGGCCCTCGACGTCTCGGCGTGGCAGATCGCCGGAAGCGTCGCGGTGTTCCTCGGCGTCCCGCTCATCGCCGGATTCCTCACCCGCCGCCTCGGCGAGAAGCGCCTGGGCCGCGAAGGCTACGAGCAGCGCCTCCTGCCGAAGATCGGGCCGTGGGCGCTGTACGGGCTGCTGTTCACGATCGTGCTGCTGTTCGCCCTCCAGGGCGAGGCGATCATCTCCCAGCCGCTCGACGTCGCCCGCATCGCCCTGCCCCTGCTCGCCTACTTCGCCCTCCTGTGGTCCGGCGCCTTCGCGCTCGGCAAGGCCATCGGCCTGCCCTACGACCGCACCGCCACCCTCGCGTTCACCGCGGCGGGCAACAACTTCGAACTCGCCATCGCCGTCGCGATCGCCACCTTCGGCGTCACCTCCGGCCAGGCCCTCGCCGGGGTCGTCGGCCCGCTCATCGAGGTGCCCGTCCTCGTCGCCCTGGTCTACGTCTCGCTCGCGCTGCGGCGCCGCTTCGAAGGGAACCCCGACCGTGTCGGTTAAGCCCAGCGTCCTGTTCGTGTGCGTCCACAACGCCGGACGCTCCCAGATGGCAGCCGCGTTCCTCACCCGCCTCTCAGGCGGTGCCGTCGACGTCCGCTCCGCCGGTTCGGCGCCCGCCGACACGGTGAACCCCGCGGTCGTGGAGGCCATGGCCGAGATCGGGATCGACATCTCGGCCGAGATCCCGAAGGTCCTCTCCCGCGACGCCGTCCAGGCGAGCGACGTGTGCATCACGATGGGCTGCGGCGACACCTGCCCCGTCCTCCCCGGAAAGCGCTACCTCGACTGGACCCTGCCCGACCCCGCGGGCCAGGGCGTCGAGGCCGTCCGCCCCATCCGCGACGAGATCCGCACCCGCATCGAAGGCCTGCTGAAGGAACTCGGCCTCCCAGAGCAGGCGTGACCCTCGCTTCGACCTGCTTCATCGACTGCTTCACCCACGCGGGCGGCCACAAGACCAAGCAGACGGTGGCGTTGAAGCGCAGCATCCTGGCGGTCCTCATCGCCGGCGCTACGAACCTGGGGCTGACGCGCATGTCGGAAACCCCTGAATCCCTGTGACTGCAGCTCCTCAGCAAGGACCGTCTGAGTGACTCCGCGCGCCCATCAGCAAAGGCGATCTCGCGATACGGTCCAAGCATGATCGGCGCAGAGGGAGTCCTGCTCGGAAACGCAGCAGCGGAGCGCTTGGTCCAGCTGAACTGCTGTGTGATCGAGCCCGGTCTGACCGACGCTGAGTTCGCACGCATCGAGCGCGAGTACGGATTCGTGTTCGCCGATGACCACAGGGCCTTCCTCGCTGCCGGCCTGCCGGTCCACGAACCACGGGACGACGAGCCCGGAGTGAGCTATGCCTGGGAACGCCCCTGGCCCGACTGGCGCAACGGCGATCCCGCCGAACTCCGAAAGCAGCTGAACTGGCCGGAGGAGTTCCTCCTTGAGGACGTTGAGCGCGGACACTGGCAGCCCGCCTGGGGCACGCGCCCGGACTCGGTCGAAGCAGCCATCGAACACGCACGATCGCACCTGTCCGGAGCCCCCACGATGGTTCCCCTCTACGCGCACAGGTTCCTGCCCGAAGGCCATGGCACCTTCGGCCACCCGGTCTTGTCGATGCGGGGCTCAGACGTCATCTACTACGGAACCGACCTGCTCGACTACATCAACCAGGAGTTCGAAGAACCCCGGCCCGAACGCCCCGAAGACTGGGCTCCGCAGGCCACTGTGCCTTTTTGGCGCAACTATCTGTAGGTGGTCCACCGGCCCTGCCCCGTTCGCTGACGCGAGGCCGACACTCCAGTGATGAGTGTCGGTGCTGAGGACAGGCAGGCGCCCGAACTGCCCTATGCTGGGAGCATTCTCAAGAGAATCGAGTCCTCCGCCCGCCGGTGAGCGAGGCACCCGAGCCTGGACCGCTCGACAACCAGATGAGCCTGTACGAACACGCTCTACAGCTCCACCGCCTGCATCCCAAAGCCGCCCTCCCCAACGACGGCGAGCCTTACCCGGTCAGCGACGCCCACCGTCGGCGGACCCGCGCGCCAGACGATGATCGCCGGCGCCAGGGCGCCGGAGCCGCTGCAATCCTGGATGCGCACTTCGCCTGCTCTGACGCCTCGCCGCATGACCTGATCGGGACCTTCCACGACGTGGACGTCCCCATCCACCTCAACGAGCACATCACCGCAGCCGCACTGCGCGCCGACCTCGAACGCGTCCAGGAAACCGGCCGCTATCTCGTCCGCCACAGCCCCGATAAATGCTCGACCATCATCGGTCTCGCCCTGCTCGCGTCAGACTGGGACGAACAGGACATCGACCTGATCAAGCACATCGGTCTGCTGTCGGAGACGTTCGGGCCCCTTGCCGCACACGCACTGAAACGGCGGATGGGCGGCGGCCAAGCGCTCCTGTGGCTCGCCCAGCGCACCGCGGGATGGGGCCGGGTCTACATCGTCGAGGCTCTCTGCGAGGTCGGAGGGGCCGCCGCCCGCCCGTGGCTGTTGCGCGAAGCCATCAACGGCGACATCCTCAACGGCTACTACGTCGGCGCCGTCGCCAAAGCAGCCGACGTCCACGAGGCCATCACCTCGCCCGACCCGGACGATGACCTCATCGACCACACCGGCCGGCTGCTCAGCCTCATGGCGAACAACAACGGCATGGGTCAGACCTGGAACTACTATCACGCGATCCGCCGAGTCCTGGACGCCCATGTCAGCCACCTGGCCCGCCAGCAACCGACCGCGCGCCGCTACTACACCGCCGCCCATATCGCCGACCGCCTCCTCAAGGGCGACCCCGACCTCCCGAACCTGCCGCCCGACCACCAAGCCCGCCTCCTCGACCAATACCTGACCATCCTGCGACGCGACGACTGGTCGGCCGTGATCCGTGCAGACCTCAACTCCACCGACGAATACTCGACCTGGTTCCTGGAAACCGTGGCAGCGCGCCTTCATCTGCTGAACTGACACCCGAGAGGCCTGCCGCAGTAAATTCACGGATTTACTGCGGCAGGGCCCCAGCAAGCCGGTGGTGGCCCCCGCTCCGACCTGGCACGCTCAGATCACCACCCCGGACGCGAGGTGTACGCATTTACTGCGGGAAGCCGGAAGGGCCGGAGCCCATGAGTGCGAGCACCGCCGAAGTGATCCCCCTCGGACGCGACGCCCCCGAGACCTTCACCGCCGCGGTCGACGCTTACCTCCGCTCCGCGGGCATCGCCGCATCCTCGAAGCGGATCTACAAGATCTCCCTCACCTGGGATCGGGAGCTGCCGGTGCGGTATCTGCTGGTCCGCGAGGACGAGGATGGCGTCGAGCAGCTCTGGGGAAAGGCCGCTGGAGTCGAGGGGTTGTTCGTCGATCCCCTCCCCCTGCCGCGAGAGGTCATCACTCTGCGTGGCTGTCGCCCCGACGGTCCCCTGAATGATGCCCTGCTCGGCGACGACGTCTCGTCTCAGCGTCTGGGCGAGGTGTGCGTCGAGGTCTGGGATGACCAGCGGCCCGTGCAGTGGTGGACCCTCGTCGACGCCGTCGTGATCGCGCATCAGCCCCACTTTGGCGATGCGACGCGATATGACATCGTGCTCGGAGCCGGCGTCCGGCATGAGGAGAGCTTTCTCAAGCTACCTGCGAGGCCGCGCTTCGAGCTGTTCGCCGGGACGATGGCTGCTGGACGCGCAGGCGAGTGCGTGGCAGTTGACGGACTGTTCAAGCGGCGGCCGGCCCCGGCCCCCATCCCCCTGGCACTGGTGGGCTGCGAGCCCGCCGAGCCGCTCCTTGCGGCACTGAGGCGACCGCGGAAGTGGGAACGGGGCTGGGCCCACCTTCTGGTGCTGGACCGGCAGGGCGCCGTCATGGCCTCCCCTGTCGTAGGGCTGGCCATCGCCGGTGCCCGCCCGTCCGTGCTCGGTGGCGCTCTGGTCGACATCACCCTGGCCGACGGTGGAGACGGCCGCCCTGTCCCAGCGGCCCGCCCGATCTGGGATCAGTGGCGTCAAGGCCCGCCGACCGAATCGAACCTGTGGGCACCATATGACTCGGCGGGCAGGCTCGAATGGATCGGCCTCACCACCCGAGACTGGCGGCTGCCCGTACCCGAGCCGGATCGGTCGGGGGGCGACCACCATCTCGATGGTCGTTTCGTCACCGACGTTCCAGGGCTGCACTGTGCGATCGCCGAGGCTCTTCTCGGTCCTGGTCGCTACTTCGGCCGGGAGTCGAACGCCTTCAGGGACTGCCTCAACGGCGGCTTCGGGGTGGTTCCGCCGTTCACCCTGATCTGGCATGACTCCGAGGTGGCGCGTCGAGCGCTGGCCGAGGTGGTCGACGATCCGACGGGTCGTATCTCCTACTTCGAGGAGATTGTGCAGCTTCTCCAACGATACGGAGCCACCGTCGTGCTCCAGTGATCCCATACGAGGGGGTGTCATCGTTCGACACCGCCCCGGAGCCGCCACAACGGGCCGCTCGTCCGATCAGGTCCTATCCAATCGGCTGCCTTTTTCGGTGGAGATCAAAGGTCGGGTCGGTTTCCGGTGGGGATCGGATATGGCGATCGTTGCTGTCGGGGTGGGCGGGGGATGCCTTCAGGAAAGGTCGGGGCGTGGGAGTGGTGGTGGCCGTGGGGTGGTCGGGTTCGATGGCGGGGCGGCTGATGACGCCGCAGTACGCGGCAGGACTGGCGCGGCTGGCTTATCTGTGGGGTGGCCGCTGGCCAACATCCACAACCGCGCCGTGCTGTTCCGGCAGCTGCCCGAGCCCGGCCTGATGGGCGGGTTCGTGCCGGTGGCGCCGCCCGGCAGGCTGGCGATGCTGCACGACTACATCACCCCGGAGCAGCGGATGGTGGCCTGCCCCAACCAGGACGTCGTCTACGGCTTCGGCATGATCACCGCGGACGCGGGGCCATGCGTGATCCAGGTGCCGGACTTCGGCGACCGGTTCTGGGTGTACCAGGCGGTCGACCAGCGCACCGAGTCGTTCGTCCGGCTGGGCGCGATGTACGGCACCGACTACCTGTCACGCACCGCGATGGCCAAGGCCAACATCTTCGTCAACGTCCCCGCCGAGACCGCCTACTTCTACCTCGACCTCGACGAGACCGGCGCCCGGCTGCACGGCGACCGCGCCTACACCCTCGCCTTCCCCGCAGGCGGCCTGCCCCCGGCCAAGGGCTTCTGGTCCCTCACCCTCTACAACGAGCACCACTTCTTCGCCCCCAACCCCATCGGCCGCTACTCCCTCGGCACGAAGAACAAAGACCTGCGCTACGGGCCCGATGGATCCTTGACCCTGCACATCCAAGCCACCCGGCCCGACTCCCGGACACCAACTGGCTCCCCTCCCCCGCAGGCCGCCCCTTCTCCCTCTACCTGCGCGCCTACTGGCCCGACGAGCCCATCCTCACCGGCGAATGGACCCCGCCCCCCGCCACTCCGGCACACTGATCCCGAAGGCGCCGACTCGACGTGACCGGCCGTTCCGCACCACCAGATGGTCGGGGTGCCCGGTGACGGCGGCTCCCGCGATCCGGCGCAGGTGCAGGTCGGTCCGGTAGGCGAGGCTCTGGATGCGCGCCCCGCCGTCCTGGGAACGGGCCCTCGGGGTCAGTGGCGCAGGCGGGCGGCGCGGGACTCGCCGAGGGCGGCCATGGCCTCGGCGAGGATCTCCATCTCCGCGGACATGGTCCGAGCGGGGTCGGCTTGGAGGGCGACGAACGCGCCGTCGAAGCCGGAGATGCCGAAGGTGGCGATGGCGTCCGCGACGGCCCTGGCGATCTCGGGTCCTTCGGGGGCGAAGGAGGATTCGACCATGTGCGCCATGTAGGCGAGGCCTTCGGCGCGGACGTCGGTGACGACCTTCTCGGCGTCGGGGGCGTCGGCGGCCTCGTTGCTCATGAGCAGGATCAGCAGCAGGGCCAGGAACTCCCGGTGCTCCAGGAACGCCTCGCCCGTGCGCTCGAGGTACCAGCGGATCCGTTCGCGGGGGGTGCCGCCGTCGGGGCCGCTCCCGTGGCGTGCCCGCATTCCGTCGAAGAACCCCTGGGCGCCGCGGGCCATGACGGCCGTCAGCAGGCCGGCCTTGGACTCGAAGTGGTGGTAGATCGCGCTCTTGGGCAGGCCCGCCTCGCGGCAGAGGTCGGAGATGCTGGTCGCGGCGTAGCCCCGGTCGGCCATGATCCGTGACGCCACGTCAAGGATCTCCTCGCGTGAGCGCTCGCCCCGGCGATTCCTGACGTGCTTGCTCTTCTCCACGGGTGATGAGTCTAACGAGAGCCGGTACTTCGTCCGGTGGACTTGACATCCCCGAAGTCCCGTTTGTAGCTTCGGTCACACAGGTTTTGGACCGAACGTTCCGTACAAAACTAGTCTTGTGGTGTCCCTCCAGGGCCTTCGAGCCCTGCCGCCACCGCTCGTCCCACCCGCCGGCCAGGCCATCGCCCGGCTCCCCGCCGCCCAGCGGGAACCCCAGGAGTGCTTTGAGATGACCCACCCCTACGACGTCGACGTCGCGATCATCGGCTACGGGCCGAGCGGCGTCGCCGCCGCCAACACGCTCGGCGCGCGCGGCGTCTCCTTCACCGCCTTCGAACGCGACCGCGACATCTACCCCCGGGCCCGCGCCGTCACCGTCAACGACTGGACCATGCGGATCTTCCAGTCGTTCGGGGCCGACGAGGCGGTGAAGCGCGACATGGACGTCATGCGCGCCCTGCGCTGGATCACCTACGCGGGGGAGGAGCTGTACCGGGTGGACTTCCCGCCCTCGACGCTCGGCGGGAACGCCCGCTTCTACACGATCTACCAGCCGCTCATGGAGGCGACGCTGCGCGAGCACGCCGAGCGGCACACGGGCGGGTCCGTCCGCTACGGCACCGAGGTCGTCGGAGTCGAGCAGGACGCCGACGGCGTCACCGTCACCGCGCGCGACCTCACCACGGGCCGGACCACCACCACCCGCGCCCGCTACGCCCTGGCCTGCGACGGCGGCAGCAGCCCCACCCGCGAACTGCTCGGCGTCCAACTCGACGGCGACACCCTCGATGTGACCTGGGTCGTCATCGACACCTACGTCAAGCGCTGGTGGCCCGACCGCAACCTCCTCACCTTCTGGTCCGACCGGGACCGGCCCGTCGTGGACATCGCGCTGGCCCGCGGCCACCACCGCTGGGAGATCCCGCTGCGCCCGGAGGAGTCCCGCGCGGACTTCGCGGCCCCCGGGCAGATCTGGCCGCTGCTGAAGGCCATGGGCGTCTCCGAGGACGACGTGGAGATCCACCAGCACGCCTTCTACAAGCACCACCTGCGCACGGCCGACCGATGGCGGGTCGGGCGGGTGTTCCTCGTCGGAGACGCCGCCCACCTCATGCCGCCGTGGGCCGGTTCGGGCATGCAGTCCGGCATCCGGGACGCCTTCGACATCTCCTGGAAGCTCACGTACGTGCTCGACGGGCGGATGCCCGACGCCTTCCTCGACACCTATGAGACCGAGAGGCGGCCCAACGTCGCCCTCTACACGTCGCTCTCCGACCAGCTCGGCAAGATCGTCCGGCTGGAGCTGAGCGAGGAGGAGATGAGCGAGCTCACCGCTCCCCCCGTCGCCGGCGAACCGGCCGCCGAGCCGCCGCTGATCCGCCGCTGATCCGCCCGCCCGTGCTCACCGGCGGCTGGGTGCGCGGCCCGGTCGGCGGCGACGGCGACATCGTCGGCCGGATGCTGCCGCAGCCCACCGCCGCCGACCCTCGCGGAGTCATGGGCCGCCTCGACGACCTCCTCGGCGACGGATTCGTGCTCCTGGGCGACGACATCGACCCCGGCACCGTCCTCACCGCCGAGGAGCGTTCCGGCTGGGACGCGCTCGGCGCGCGCTACCTCGCGGTGCGCGCCGTGGACGGCGGCACCGAAGGACCGGACGAACTCGTGGACATCGACGGGACGATCCGCGCCTGGCTGCACGGATTCGGCGCGCGCGTCGTCGCCGTCCGCCCCGACCGGTTCGTCGCCGCCGCCGACACCTCCGGCCTCACCGTCCCCGCCTGACCCGACAAAGGAAGAAGACCATGACCAGAGTCACCGAACTCGGCTACATCGGCATCGAGGCGAGCGACCTCGCCGCCTGGGAGCGCTTCGCCGTCGACCTGCTCGGCCTCCAGCCCGGCGTCAAGGACGAGGCCGGCCGCACCCTGCGGATGGACGACAAGACCCACCGCATGATCATCGTTCCGGGCCCGGCCGACGACCTCGCCTTCAGCGGGTACGCCTGCGCCTCCGAAACCGACCTGGACGCCCTGACGGCCCGGCTGCGCGAAGCCGGCCACGGCGTCGAGGAGGGCGACGAGGCCCTGGCCGCCGCACGCGCCGTCGAGCGGATCGCCGTCACCGCCGACCCGGCCGGCAACCGGATCGAGCTGTACGTGGGCCTGCGCGACGCCGGCACCCCGTTCCACTCCGACGTGCTGCACTCCCGCTTCCAGACCGGCACCGGCGGCGCGGGCCACACGTTCCTGATGGAGAAGGCGCCCCGCCAGGACCTCCTGGACTTCTACGCCCTGCTCGGCTTCAAGGTCAGCGACTACTGCCGCGAGGAGGTCGCCCCCGGCGTCATGGCCGACGCCGTCTTCCTGCACTGCAACGGCCGCCACCACACCGTCGGGCTCGCCGACATGCCCGTCGAGAAGAAGATGCACCACTTCCTCATCGAGGTCGGCGACATCAACGACGTCGGCGAGGGCTACGACCGCTGCCTGGACGCCGGGACGCCCATGGAGATGACGCTCGGGATGCACCCGAACGACCAGATGTTCTCCTTCTACGTCCGCACCCCGTCCGGCTTCGCCATCGAGTACGGCTGGGGCGGCCTCATCATCGACGAGGACTCCTGGACCGTGCGCGAATACGACCAGCTCGACAGCTGGGGCCACCGCGCGCCCGCCCAGGTCGCCGCCGCGCTCAGCGCCGGAGCCTGATCCCCCGGCCGCGCGCGGCCTCCCCCACGGCGTCTCCCCCAGACGCCCGCCACCCCGAACGAGCAAGGAGAGATCCGTCGTGCCACTCACCCAGGCCGAGACCGCCAGGACCGTCCAGACCAAGGACTGGCTGCTGCACTACCAGGAGGCGGGCGCGGGCGACCCCGTCATCCTGCTGCACGGCAGCGGACCGGGGGCGACCGGTTGGAGCAACTTCTCCGGCAACATCGAGGCGCTCGCCGAGCACTTCCACGTCTACGCGGTGGACATGCCCGGCTGGGGTTCCTCCGACGCCTGCACCGTGGACCGGCTCGACCACGTCGAGGCCGCCGTGCAGTTCATGGACGAACTCGGCATCGAGCGCGCCGCGTTCGTCGGCAACTCCATGGGCGGCGCCACCTCGCTGCGCATGGCCGTCGAGCACCCCGACCGGGTCTCCCACCTCGTCACCATGGGACCGCCTACCGGCAAGGCCCCCAAGCTGTTCGGCCCGGGCGACGGCCCCAGCGAAGGACTGAAGGTCCTCATCGAGGCCTACCGCGACCCCTCGCCGGAGACGATGCGCCGCCTCGTGAACATCATGGTCTACGACAAGGCCTACGCCACCGACGCGCTGTGCGCGGCCCGCTCCGACGCCGCCTCCGCCCGCCCGGACCACCTGCGCAACTACCTGGACGGCCTCCCGCAAGGCGCCCCCCTCCCGAAGTTCGCCGCCCTGGAGGACCTGGCCTCCCTCCAGGTCCCGACCCTGCTCATCCACGGCCGGGACGACCGGGTCGTCTCCTACGAGCACTCCCTTCTCCTGCTCGCCCACATCCCCGACTCGCGCCTCGTCCTGCTCAACCGGTGCGGGCACTGGGCGATGATCGAGCACGCCGCGGAGTTCAACCGCCTCGTCACCGACTTCCTCCGCCACACCTGACCGAGCCCCGGCGTTCCGCCTCCGGCCCGATCCACGGGCGGAACGCCGGGCAACCGCGTCAACCGTGGCCGACAAGGCGCCCGGGCGCCTCCCCGCCCGCGCCGGTCAGACGAAGACGTCGGTGAGGTAGCGGCCGTGGTCGCGCTGCATTCTCGTCATCCACTCCTCGGCATCGGCCGGATCGGCGCCGGTCGCCTCGGTGTAGATGCGTTTGCAGGTGTCGTGGACGGCGGGCGCCATGCGGCGGCCGTCACCGCAGACATAGAAGATCGCGCCCTGGCGGACGAGGTCGACGACGTCGGCGCGGTCCGCCCACAAGCGGTCCTGGACGTACTTGACGCCGTCGACGGGGACAGCGGAGAACGCGGGCCGGACGTCGACGATTCCGGCATCGAACCAGGCGGCCAACTCCTCGCGGTAGAGGTAGTCGACATCGGGAGCACCGCAGCCGAAGAACAGCAGCGCCGGAGCCGGGGCGACACCCTCCTCCTGCACCCGCAACGCGCGGTCCTGCAAGAAGCCGCGGAAGGGGGCCAGACCGGTGCCGGCGCACACCATCACCATGGGGGTGGTGAGGGATTCGGGCGGATGGAAGGCGATGTTGGACGGGCGGACGGTGACCGCGACCTTGGTCCCCGGACGGGCCTGGGCGAGATAGGTCGAGGCGGCGCCCTCGTACAGGCCCGCGCCCGACAGCGCCGGAGCCCGCACCACCGCGACGGTGAGGGTGGCGTGGTCGGGGCTCCAGCGGGGCGAGGAGGAGATGGAGTACTGGCGCGGGACCAGCGGCGCCAGCAGCTGCAGGAAGGTGGCGAACGACGGACGGCAGGACGGGTGGCGTTCCAGCAGGTCCAACACCGTCACCCGCTTGTCGAGCACCTCGGCGGCGTACCGGTCGGTGTCGCGGGCCAAGCCCTCCAACGCCTCCTTGTCGTGCCGCTCGACGGTCGCGTCGGCGAGCTGCTCGATCTGCTTGCGGGTGGCGGGCTGGCCCAGCTCGACGTAGCCGGCCAGCAGTTCCCCGGCGGCCACCGGCGTACCGACGGGCAGCAGCGTATGCCCGCCCTCCCCCATGCGCAGGACGGCATTGGTGTCGTAGGCCAAGTCGAACCGGGCCAAAGCGCGGTCCACCAGAGCGGCAGGGTTGAGCGGCAGAACCGCCAGATAGTCCCCCGCCCGGTAGGTGACGCCCTCGGGCAGGGCGATCTCCAGATGCCGCTTGGAGCGGGCGCCGGGAACACCGGTGTCCACCAGCTCCCGGTTGGCGACCACGGTGCCCAACCGCAGGCGGTTGCTCCGCAGGAGCGGATCGCGGACAGAGCCGACGAACTCCACCTCCAGCAGCGGGGAGACGGCGGGCGCGGCGGTACTCTGCCCGAACTCGGCATCGACCGGCCCCCACAGGCGGGCGTACCAGTCCTCGAAGTCACCGAAGAAGTCACCGCGGGCGTTGGCCTCCCCCCGCTCGAGCAGACGGCGGGCACCGGCGCGGGCCAAATGCTCGTCAACGGCCTTGGGCACCGCCTGATAGGTGCGCGCCCAATCGGTGTTCCCGCAACCGAACACCGCGTAGCGCACACCCTCAAGCGCGCCCTCCGGCAGGGCCCGCACCCAGTCCAGGAAGGCGCGGGCATTGTCGGGCGGCTGCCCCTCATAGGAGGAGGTGACGATGACGACCACGCCCTCGGCGGGCAGATGGCCCGCGGTGCTGTCCAAGGTGTCCACGGTGGAGCTGTAGCCGCGCAGCCGCGCGTCGTTGGCGACACGCTGGGCGAAGGACTCCGAGGTCCCCGCGTTCGACCCGTACAGCACGGTGACCGGTATCCCGTTGGCCGCCACCGCCGGCGCCACGGCCTCCCGAGGGGCCGCCTCGCGCTCGGCGGGGCCCTTGACGATGACGTTCTCACGGCGCCGGGCATAGACGTGCAGGCCCTCGGGCTTGATCGTGAGCGTCTGCTTGATCTCCAGGTCGTAATCGGCGTCGGCGAGGACAAGATCGAAGCGCTGCAACAGCATCGCCAGGAACAACGTCGCCTCCTGCAACGCGAACCCGCGCCCGATGCACGAGCGCTGCCCGTTGCCGAAGGGCTTCCACGCGTTCGGCGGCAGAGCCTCAGCGCGCTCGAAAGCGAACCGGTCGGGATCGAACGCCTCGGGATCGGGCCCCCACACCGCGGGGTCGCGGTGCAGCAGCGGGGTGAGCACCAGGAGCGTCTGCCCGCGGCGCACCGGATACCGGCCGCCGATGACGGTGTCCTCATACGGCTGGACGGCGAAGGCCGGAGCCGTGGGCCACAGCCGCAGCGTCTCCTGGAGGATACGGCCGAGACGGTCCAGGCGGGCGAGGTCCTCGAAGCGCGGCGCCCGATCCCCGAGGACCTCCTCGACATGGGCGCGGGCCCCCTCCAGCACCCGGGGGTTGCGCAGCAGCTCGTACAGGGTGAAGGTGAGCAGTCCGCTGGTCGTCTCATGCCCGGCGATCAGGAACGTCACCAGCTGGTAGCGCACATTCTCGTCCGTCAGCCGCTCCCCGGTGCGGGGATCGGCGGCCTGCAGCATGGTGTCGAGGATGTCGTGCCGCCCCGGCGGAAGGGGACGGCGACGGCGGTCGGCGATGAGCTGGTCGGCGACCTCGTACATCAACCGCTTGTCCTCGTCGTACTGGTGCCGGGTGCGCAGCATCAGCCTGTTCTGCAGCGGCAGCCGCCTGCCCCGCTCCCCCGACTCCACCAGGGAGCGCACCATCGCGCCGACGAACGGGTGCAGCTGCTCGGAGTACAGGCTGTTGAACCGGTAGCCGAAGGAGCACAACGCGATCGTGTCGAGGGTCAACCGGGTGGTGTCGTCGGCGACGTCGATGCGGTGCTCGGGCCCCTGGCGTTCCCACTTGAGCAGCAGCTGCTCGGCGATGTCGGACATGCCATCGAACATGCCGCGCAGCGCCGCGGGCCCGAAGGCGGGCATCAGAATACGGTGGGCCCTGCCCCAGTTCGGCTCCCAGGTCTCGGCCGTGAACAGCCCGTCGCCGGCGAAGCCGCGCACGTTGCGCAGGGCCCGGTGCAACTTCTTGTCGAAGCGGCTCTCATCGCACAGCTCGTCCACCAACTCCTGGGAGCCGATGACCACCATGTCCTCACCGAGCAGCTCAAGCCGGTAGATCGGCCCGTACCGCTCGGCGAGCTCCACCAACCCGAAGACGCCCTTCTCCGCATCGAGATCGGGCAGGTTGCCCAGCACGGGCAGGGGTTTGGGCTGCGGTATGGGATCCAATGGCGTGGACATGAAGGTCTCCCCCGAGAACAAGTCCGGCTACACGACCTTTTCCCAGTTCACCGGCGCTTCGCGCACGATGCAGGTCAGATCTTCGGAAGCGAGGAGGACCCGCCGACACCTCGGCTCTCGGTTCGGGGCTCATCGGGCAAGGGAGCCGCGATGTAGCGGGCCGGCGGGCGGCCGGGCCGGATGACGAGTTCGGTGCCCGCCTCCGCGGTGCGCAGGGTGGTCTCGACGGCCGCGGCGACATCGTCGGGATCGAGCATGGGGATGCCCGCAGCCTGGAAGCGCTCACGGGCGCCTGCGGTCAGGGGCGTGTCGACCAGGCCGGGGCAGACGGCGCTGAAGCGGATGTTCTCTGCGGCCAGGGCAGGGGACAGCGCACGGACCAGGCCGATGACGGCGTGCTTGGTCATCGTGTAGACGGGGTCCTGCGGGACGCCGTGCAGAGCGGCCAGGGAGGCGACGGCGACGATGGAACCACCACCCTCGGCGCGCATGAGCGGCAGGGCGGCGCGCAGTCCGTAGACGACGGAGTGCTGGTTGACGCCGACGACCGCCTGGTAGCGGTCCAGGTCGAGGGTGGCGGGGTCCTTGTCGGCGCTGTTGACCCCCGCGTTGAGGACTAGCAGGTCCAGCCGCCCTCCGGCGGCCTCCACCGCCCGGACCATCACCTGCGGATCGGTCAGGTCGCCCACCACCGCGACGCCGCCGACCGCCGCCGCCACCTCCTCCACGAGCGGATTGCGGTCCACCAGCACGCAGTCCGCGCCGCCGGCCGCCAGCCGCCGCGCGACGGCCTCGCCAATGCCTCCGGCGGCACCGGTGACGATCGCTGTCTGTGTCATGGCCCTGCTCCCCTCTACCTACCTACCTACATGTAGGTAGGTAGCAGGATACCCTGGTGCGGCCGAGCGGCACGATGACGAAGGAGACCCGGATGGGCGCGGACGGTGGCAGGCGGGAGGAGATCCTCGCCGCGGCGCTGGAGATGCTGGCCGAACAGGGCTGGCGGGGGACGTCCCTGAACGCGATCGCCGACCGCGTCGGCCTGACCCGCCAGGGCGTGCTGCACTACTTCCCCAGCAAGCAGGCACTTCTGACCGAGATCCTGGCCCGCCGCCAGGACCTCAACCGCGAACATCTGCTGGCCGACCACGCCGACAAGGACTGGCCCGACCAACTGGCCGAAGTCGTCGCCCACGACCACGACCGCCCCGGCCTCGCCCGCGCCTACAGCGTCCTCATGGCCGAAAGCCTCACCGCCGGCCACCCCGCCCACGCCCACTTCCGCGACCACTACAGCGACGTGCGCGCCCGCATGACCGAGGCGTTCACCCGACGCTGGGGCGACCGCCTGCCCTCCGGCCTGTCCCCCGCACAGGCCGCCACCGCGCTCCTGGCCCTCCTGGACGGCATGCAGCAGCAATGGCTCCTCGACCAGGACCAGGCCGACGACCATTCCGACACCATGCGCGCCGCCCTGTCCGTACTACTCGGCATCCCCGGCGACCATTGACGAAATGAAGACCGAAATCGCGCACTTCTGCGTCCATACGGTGCGCCGAGTCGGCCGGTCTCACGACCCGGCGGCTTAGCGGCCGTAATAAGTCGACGAAGTTCCTTATGTTTTGGGGTTTTGATTGGCAGTTGGGCTTTTGCCCGACCCGGTGCCTTTACATAGTAAAATACAGAGAGAAACCAGTCGGCCTGTCGGCGACTCCGTTGGGCGCCTCGGCTTGTCAGAGGGGCCAGAGGCAGGTGGTCCGGTCCCAACTCGTGGTGGCGAGGAGATCGTTGTCGGGGTTGAAGGCCACACCGTTGACGGAGGCCGTGTGCCGGGTCAGGGTGCGCAGGGGCCTGCCGGTGGAGGCGTCCCACAGGCGGGCGGTCTTGTCGTCGCTGCCGGAGGCCAAGGTGTGGGAGTCGGGGCTGAAGGACACGGCGCGGACGGCCGCCGTGTGGAGGGCGAGGACCTGAAGGGTCTTGCCGGTCCCGGTGTTCCAGAGGCGGATCGTGCCGTCGTCGCAGGCCGTCGCCAGCCGCGAGCCGCTGCGGTCGAAGGCGACCGAGCCTATCCAGCCCGTGTGGCCGGTGAGGGTGCGCAGGCGCTTCCCGGTGGCGGGCCTCCACAGGGAAGCCGTGCCTTCGGCGCCGCACGCGAGCGTCGCGCCGTCTCCGGTGAACGCCACGGACTTGACGTTGCCGGAACGGATCTGCAGGACGCGTCTGGTGTCACCGTCGGCGGGATCCCAGAGTCGGACCGTGCCATCCCACCCACCCGAGGCGAGGGTCCTGCCGTCCGGGCTGAAGGCCGCGGCATAGACGCTGCCGGCATGGCCGGTGAGGGTGCGCACGGCCCGACCCGTGGCCGTCCTCCACGTCCGGACCGTCCCGTCCTCACTGCAGGTGGCGACCATCGTGCCGTCCGGACTGAAGGCCGCAGCGTAGACGGCGTCGGTGTGGCCCTTGAGGAAGCGGACAGTACGGCCTGAAGCGACGTCCCACAGACGCACCTCGCCGGACCGGTCCCCGGTGGCGAGGGTCCGGCCGTCACGGCTGAACGCGACCATGAGGACCTCGTCGCTGTGGCCGTGGAGGGTGCGCGGCTCTTGCTCACCGCCGGGCGGGGGCGTATCACCGACGGCCGGTTCCGGCTTCCCGGAAGCCGACGGCGGAACGGCGGACGGCCCGCCGGACGGCTCGGTGGTGCCGACGGGGCCCTTGGAGGGGATCCGGGTCGCAGGGCCCTGGTGGGACGGTGCGGTGGAACCCGACGGCGTGGGGTCTCCGAGGACGGGCCCTGCTCCGCGGTCCTTCAACGACAGGGCCACCACGGGCACGGTGACGCCCGCCGCCAGGACCGCGGCGAGGAACTCGCGGCGGCCGCGCCGCGGAACGGCCCCGGGCCGCCGCACCGCCGCGGCGGGCTTGTCCGGTGGCCGGTCGAGGTTCAACGCGGGCGGGGCTCCGGTCCGGGCGGGATGGAGCGGCGGCTGCGACACCGGCCCCGGCCGACCGGTGCCCCCTGAGGCGACAGGTGGCGCTTCCAACGCGGCACGCACCCGTTCGGCGGAGTCGGGGCGGTCAGAGGGCGTCTTGGCCAGCAGCTCCAGCACGATGCGGTCGAGTTCGGCGGGGATCCCGGCCCGGATTTCGCTCGGTGCGACGGGCTCCTGGTTCAGGTGCTGCCCCATCAGCGCGGACACCGACGGGCCGGGGAACACGGTGCGGCCGGTGAGCATCGTGTACAGGATCCCGCCCAGCGCGTAGAGATCGGTGCGGTGGTCCACCGGGTCGCCCAGCCACTGCTCCGGCGCCATGTAGGCGGGTGTTCCCACACGCCGCCCGCTGAGGGAGTGCGTGGCCGTCAGGTCGGCGATGTGCGCGATGCCGAAGTCGCAGATCTTGATCCGGTCACCGTCGAGCAGCATGATGTTCCCCGGTTTGAGATCCCGGTGGACGACGCCGTCCTTGTGCGCCGCCGCCAGCGCGTCGGCGATCAGGGCGCCCAGCGCCGTGACGCGGGGCACGGCCAGACCGCCGGGACGGGCGGCCGTCTCACGCGCGAGATCGTGCCCGTCGAGGAACTCCATGGCCAGATACCACTGGCCCTCGTACTCGCCGATGTTGTCGACCGCGGTGATGCCCGAATGCCTCACCCGGACCCCGATCCGCGCCTCCTGCTTGAACTTCTCGAGCCACAGCGGATCCGTGGCGGCGATCTCCGGGTACAGGAACTTGATCGCCGCCCGGCGGTCGTGCAGGAGATCACCGGCCTCCCAGACCTCGCCGAACGATCCCCGGCCGAGGCTCCTGACCAGCACATAACGTCCGGCGAGTTCCGCCCCGGCCCGCACCCTGCCTCCACTCCGCCGTCCTGGACGGCACGATGGCGCTCAGCGCATGTTGAACAGTGATCTTTCCAGCAAATTTTCTCTTCTGGAAGAGGCGGACTGTAACCCTCAAAGCGCACGACGAGCGGTTTGACCTTGACGCTGCGTCAACTTCTAGCATCGAGGCCATGTCGATCACCGTCCTTGACACCTACTCCGCCATGAAGCGGATCCTGCTGGCCCCGGTCGCCGACCGCGCCGGCCTGCTGCGCTCGATGCTGGAGCCCATCAGCGGCATGTACCGCCACCACCCCGGCGAGGTCGACCTGGTGGCCGTGCACCTGGAAACATCCGGGTTCCCCGTCGACCGCGACGAGGAGCGCTGCCTCGACGCGCTCGAGACCCTGGCGGCGGCCGGGGCCTGGGAGCGGATGCAGCGCGCCTTCGACGGCGCTCTGGACGTGCTGCTGGAGGCGACGCCGGGACTGGAGGCCCCGGACATCACCGTGCTGTTCGTGCTCGGCGATCCCGGTGACGAGCACTTCATGGGGCCCTGCCAGGGAGTGACCGGGTTCGGCGGCATCTCGGGCCAGATCGTGATCACGTTCTGGCCCTTCCCCGAGAACGTGGAGCGGTTGGAGGTCACCGCCGTGCACGAACTCCACCACAACCTGCGGTTCAGCCCGGGCGGGGTCGTGTGGGACCCGATGACCGTCACCGTCGGCGAACACATCGTCTCCGAGGGCCTGGCCGACGCCTTCGCCCGTCGGCTCTACGGCGACGAACTAGGCCACACCCGCATCGGCGTGCCGCACCTGCACGACGACGAGGTCTTCGACAAGGTGCTCACCGGACTCGACGTGACGGGCATGCAGAACTTCACCGCCTGGGTGCACGGCGACCCCAGCGCCGAACGCTTCGGCCTCACCCCGGTGGGACTGCCGATGGGCGCCGGGTACGCCGCGGGCAACCGGCTGGTGGACGCCTACCTGGCGGCGACCGGGCAGACGGCCGAGCAGGTCCTGCACGCCGACAGCTCGGAGATCATCACCGCCACGCTCCGGCGCGGGTGACAATGAGACGATGGAGTGGACGATCCAGGAACTCGCGGTGAGGGCCGGCATCACCAGCCGCACCCTGCGCCACTACGACCGCGTCGGGCTCCTGGCCCCGTCCCGGGTCGGCGCGAACGGATACCGCTACTACGATTCGGGGGCGGTCGCCCGGCTGCAGCGGATCCTGCTCATGCGCCGGCTCGGCATGGGCCTGCCGGCCATCGCCGAGGTCCTGGCCGACGAGGTGGACACATGCGACGGGCTCCGCGCCCACATCACCGCGCTGGAAGAAGAGCGTGACCGCGTCGAACGGCAGATCCGCTCCGTGCGCCACACGCTCGAAGCCCTGCAGGCGGGTGCGGAACCGCGCATGGACGTCATGTTGGCGGGATTCAACGACCACTACAAGGACGAGGTGATCTCGCGCTGGGGCGAGCGCGCGTTCCAGGCGGGCAACGACTGGTGGCACGGCAAGACCCTTGACCAGCAGCGGGCCTGGAAGCAGGACACCGAAGACCTCGTCGCCGCGTGGGTCGCCGCGGCGAAGGCCGGGATCTCCCCGACCTCGGAACACGCTCGGTCGCTGGCCGCCCGGCACGTCCGGTGGTTGAGCCGGATCCCGGGCACCCCCACGGCCGACGGCGACCGGGAGTGCTCGATCGAGATGGTGAAAGGCCTGGGAGACATGTACGACGACGCCGCAGGTGCGATGTTCGTCCGCGACGCACTGCAGGCGTACGCACGGACCCGGATGTAGAGCTGCCCGAGCCGGGTGGCCTTTGAGGGTCGACGAAGTTCCTCTGTGTTCGGGGTTAGTGGTTCGGCGCCTGTCCAGCCCAGCGCCTTTACACAGTAAGGTACAGGGAGAAGGCGGCTGCGGCAGCACCGCACAGCAGGCACGCTGCGTAGCGGCATGCGGGAATCCCCGGGGCGAGCCACTACCCGGCGTGACCCCATCCCCTCCCCTGCCGTTCTGGCAGGGGAGGGGATGGCCGCGACCGAAGAGACGGCCGGCCGGCGCCCCGGCCTCGGCTCCCGCCCGGACCGAGGCCGGGGCGCCCGCCACGGAGAGGCGCCATTCACCCGGGCATAAGGCGGCGAGTCGCTCCCGGATGAGGATGGCGAACCCGCTACCACAGAAGCGATACTTCTTTGTTATAGCAACGTAATTTATGCGCGACGGCCTGCGATGAAAAGCATCGAGAAAAACTCTGATTATCCGGCTCGCACGGGTCCGCGTTCTCCCTTCTCCCCCCGTCTGACGAATCTCCCCCAGCGCGCGTAGACGGCTTGCGGCAGGAAGGATTTCTCGTACCGGAAAATCCGGAGTCACGCGTGGCGCGTCTCCGCCGAAGCAAGTCACGGCGCCTTGGCGGGCGCGGACGCAGCGTGTCCTCGACCTGGGCTTCCAGCCGTCCGACGGGTGTGAACCGCCTCTACCTGCGGCGTGTCGGGGACGAACGCCGGAACGGGACCGGGGCGCGCCGCCCGGCGGCCTTTCCGTGATCTTCCCAGACCCCTCCCCCTCCTCTCGCCCATTCCTTTCTCTTCCCCCTCGGAAAACCCGATCCCGCCTCCACGGAAATAAGCCGGTCATCTCGTGCGGCATGCACGCGTTCGCATATCGGTGAAGTAAGGGAATCAACCGCCCGCACGGGACCGCTATCGACCGCCGAACCCCAGCTGAGAGCGCGCGTCGGCCCCCTCGGAGGGCGGTGGTGCGATTCCCGTCGCCGCCGGTCCGGCGCTCTCCGCCGGGTTGACCGGGCCAGGACCGCCCCCTACGTTCGATGCGGAAACAGAACTGCTGCATATGCGCTTAAAGGGGCAAATACCAATGATGAGTCAGGACTGGACACGGCGGGGCCTCCTCCGCAGGGCCGCCGCAACCGGTGCCCTGGTCCTGGCGGGGTCCCTCGCGCTGTCCGCGTGCAGCAGCGCCGACACCTCCTCGGGCGACACCCTCGCGAAGGCGAAGGAGGCCGGGACCATCAAGGTCGGGTTCGCCAACGAGGCGCCCTACGGCTTCACCGACGCGAACGGCGAGCTCACCGGCGAGGCACCCGCGGTCGCCCGCGCGGTGTTCGAGAAGCTGGGCGTGCCGAAGATCGAGGGCGTGCTGTCCGGCTTCGACGGCCTGATCCAGGGGCTGGGCGCGGGCCAGTTCGACGTGATCGCCGCGGGCATGTTCATCACCCCCGAGCGCTGCGCGAACGCCGCGTTCTCCGTGCCGGACTACACCACCAAGAGCGCCTTCCTGGTGCCCGAGGGCAACCCGAAGGGCGTGGGGACCTTCGAGGAGGTCAAGTCCTCGAAGGCCTCGATCGCGGTGCTCAGCGGCGCGGTCGAGAAGGGCTACGCGACGGACGCGGGCGTGCCCGAGGACCAGATCAAGACCTTCGACACCCAGGACAACCTGCTGCGCGCGGTCAACGACGGGCGGGTCGACGCCGCCGCACTGACCGACATCTCGCTCAACGACCTGGTCTCCAAGAACCCCGATGCCAAGGTCGAGGTGACCCCGGGCTTCACCCCGGTGAGCGGCGGCGAGCCGGTGGTCTCCGCGGGCGCCTTCGTCTTCCGCAAGGGCGACGACGCGCTCCGCGAGGCCTTCAACGCCGAGCTGAAGAAGCTGCACGAGAACGGCGAGTGGGTCGAGCTCGTGGAACCGTTCGGCTTCGCCGAGCAGAACATCCCCGGTCCCGAGATCACCACCGAGTCGCTCTGCCAGGGCTGATCAGCGGAACCCCCGTGTCGGAGAACTTCGATTTCCTGCTGCGGACCGTCCTCAAGGGCCTGCCGTACACGGCCGGAGCCGCGGCCGGCGGGATCGCGCTCGCCGCGGTCCTGTCGTTCGCGGCAGGGCTGGCGCTGCTGTCGCGCTCCCGGGGCGTGCGCCTGGTCAGCCGCGTCTACGTCGAGGGCTTCCGCGGCACGTCCGAGGTGGTCCAGCTGTTCTGGATCTACTTCGCGCTCCCGGTGCTCGTCGGCCTCCAGCTGGTCCCGCTGTTCGCGGGCATCCTCGTGCTGGGCCTCAACCACGGCGCCTACGGCGCCGAGATCGTCCGCGGCGCGGTCCAGTCGGTGCCCCGGGCCCAGGTCGAGGGCGCCGTCGCGCTGGGCTTCGGCCCCGTGCGGCGGATGCGGCGGGTGATCCTGCCGCAGGCGGTCGCGGAGATGCTGCCGCCGTTCACCAACCTCTTCATCCAGCTGCTGAAGAACACCTCGCTGCTGTTCCTCATCCAGGTGCCGGAGATCTTCCACCAGGGGGAGCTCCTGCGGCCGCGCTTCGGCAACGAGCTGGGCACCATCTACGCGATCCTCGCCGTGCTCTACCTGGTGCTCGCCCTGCTGATCACCTTCGTGATGGGCCGGCTGGAGCGGGTCGCCGCGCGCAGGCTCGGCAGGAAGGCTGCCGGCCGCAACGGCGCCTTGGCCGCCGGAAAGGGCGTGTAGATGGAACCGTGGAAGTGGGACCTGTTCTTCGGCAGCCTCCCCTACATCGCTCGCGGCCTGCTGGTCACCGTCAAGATCACCCTTCTCGGGTCGCTGCTGGCGTACACGCTGGGCCTGCTGTTCGCCGTCCTGCTCCGGGCCCGCGTCCCGGTGCTGCACCTGGTCCTGCGCGCATTCGTCGAGGCGGTCCGCAGCACCCCGCTCCTGGTGCAGATCTTCGTGCTGTTCTGGCTGATGCCGCAGCTGACCGGCGTCAAGCTGGGCGCCGAGACCACCGGTGTGCTCGCGCTGGGCGTCCACTACGCCTGCTACACCGCCGAGGTCTACCGGGCGGGCATCGACGCGGTGCCGCGCGGGCAGTGGGAGGCCGCGGCCGCGCTCTCGCTGCCCCGGTCGCGGGTGTGGCTCGGAGTGGTCCTGCCGCAGGCGGTGCCTCGGGTGATCCCCGCTCTCGGCAACTACACGATCTCCATGTTCAAGGAGGTGCCGCTGCTGCTGGCGATCGGCGTGCTGGACGTGCTCAACCGGGCCAAGGAGTTCGGCGCCGACAACTACCGCGTGATCGAGGCGTACACCATGGCGGGCCTGGTGTTCCTCGTGCTGAGCTACCCCGCGT
This sequence comes from Actinocorallia libanotica, assembly GCF_039525175.1. Lineage (NCBI taxonomy): Bacteria > Bacillati > Actinomycetota > Actinomycetes > Streptosporangiales > Thermomonosporaceae > Actinocorallia > Actinocorallia libanotica. The sequence goes on along the minus strand of NZ_BAAAHH010000004.1, from coordinate 99,188 downwards.
CCGTCCTGGTGCGGAGATTGGAACGCCGTGTCGCACACTCCTGAGACCGAGGCGGCGCCGATGGTGCGCTTCGAGAACGTCACCAAGCGCTTCGGCGACAACCAGGTGTGCGAGGACCTCACCTTCACGGTCGCGCCCGGTGAGTTCGTCACCCTGATCGGGCCGAGCGGATCGGGCAAGACGACGATCCTGCGGCTGCTGATGACCCTGGAGCGGGTCACGTCGGGCCTGATCGAGGTCGGCGGCGAGCCGCTGTCGCACATGCCGCGCGGCGGGAGGACGGTCCCGGCCGACGAGAAGCACCTGCGGAGGATCCGCAGGCGGATCGGCATGGTCTTCCAGCAGTTCAACCTGTTCCCCAACATGGACGTCCTGCGCAACATCACCGAGGCGCCGGTGCACGTCCTGGGTCGGGACAAGGAGGCGGCCGAGGCGCACGCGATGGAGCTGCTGGGCATGGTGGGCCTCGCCGAGAAGGCCCGCGAGCACCCGTCCCGGCTCTCCGGCGGGCAGCAGCAGCGCGTCGCGATCGCCCGCGCCCTGGCGATGCGGCCCGACGTGCTGCTGCTCGACGAGGTCACCTCGGCGCTCGACCCCGAACTGGTGGCCGGCGTCCTGGGCCTGCTCCGGGAGATCGCGTCCACCACGGACATCACCTTCCTGTGCGTCACCCACGAGATGGGCTTCGCCCGCGAGGTGTCCGACCGCGTGATGATGTTCGACGCGGGCCGGGTCGTCGAGGAGGGCCCGCCGGAGTCGCTGTTCGGCGAGCCCGGACACGAGCGCACCCGCTCGTTCCTGCGCGCGGTCCTCGACCGGCCCTGAGGCGGGCGGCGTCCACCGGCCGGTCTCAGGAGAGGGCGACGGTGATGATGGCGATGTCGTCCTCTTTGTCCTCGCCGTAGAGCGCCAGCAGCCGGTCGCACAGGCCTTCGGGGTCGGCCGTCGAGGTGAGGACCAGGTCGCGGAAGCCCTGGAGGGAGACCTCGATGTCGAGATCGCGCTCCTCGACGAGCCCATCGGTGATCATCACCAGGCGGGTGCCGGGCCGCGTGTCGACGGCGGTGGGCGGCGGGTGCGGGAGCTGCAGCCCGAGCAGCGGGCCGTGCGGCGTGTGGAAGCGCGCCCCGTCGTCCGGGTCGACCAGCAGCGGGGGGATGTGGCCGGCGTTGGCGATGTGGACGCGGCGGGCGCCGGGCTCGATGAGCACGATGCAGAGGGTGACGGTGATCGTCGGATGGGAGACGGCCAGCAGCGTCTCGAGGCGGTCGAGGATCTGGTCGGGGCGGTGGCCCTCGCAGGCGTAGGCGCGCAGGGCGTGCCGCACCTCGCCCATGATCGTGGCCGCGGCCAGGGAGTGGCCCGCCACGTCGCCGATGGCCAGCAGCAGGCCGTTGTCGGTCTGCAGCGCCTCGTAGAAGTCGCCGCCGACCTCCGCGTTCTGCGCGGCGGGAAGGTAGCGGAAGGCGAGCTCGACGTTCTCGACGGCCGGCAGGCGGGCGGGCAGGAGCGAACGCTGCAGGGCCAGGGCGAGGGCGTGCTCCTCGTTGTAGGTGCGCAGCGCCTCCAGGGCCAGGGCGCAGGCGTGCACGAGCTGCTGGAGGAGGCGTTCGTCGTCGGGACCGGTGACGGCCTCCGCGGGCACCGCCAGGCAGACCGGGGGCCGTCCCTGCTTGGTGCGGGCCACCGCCAGGACCGGGTCGCCGGGGAGGAGGTCGGCGGGCAGGAGGTCCCTCCAGCGCGCCTGCGGCACGGAGACGATCACCGCTCCGGTCCCGTCGCCCAGGCCGTGGGCCGCCAGCCGGTCCAGGACGTCCGCCGGAACGGGGCTGGCGTCCGCGCGGGTCCCGGGGGCGGTGACCGTGCTGTGGACGGCCTGGCCCTGCGGGGAGAGGAAGACGGCGCTCGCCGCGCAGCCGAGGAGGGTGGCGGCCCCGCCGGTCGCGGCGGCGGCGAAGGAGTGGAAGCCGACGGCGTTGTAGACCGCCAGGGTCGCCTGGTTGAGCGCCATGAGCCGCGTGGTCAGCCGTTCGGCGTGCTGGCGGGCCCGGGTGTAGCGCAGGGTGGCGGTGACGGTGGCCAGCAGCTCGCCGGGATCGACGGGCTGGTCGAGGTAGGCGTCGGCGCCCCGGTGCAGGCCCTCGGCGTGGTCCTCCGGGCTGATCGCGGCGGCGGAGATCTGGATGATGGGCATGGACGCGGTCCTGGGGTCCTGCTTGATGCGCTCGCTGACCTCGAAGCCGCTCATGTCGGGCAGCCGGACATCGATGATCGCGATGTCGGGCACCCCGGCGGCGAGCCGGGCGAACCCCTCGCCGGCGTCGCCGGCCTCCACCACCGTGTGCCCCGAACGCCGCAGCCAGCTGGCCAGCACGTAGCGGTTGGTGTCGTTGTCGTCGATCACCAAGATCGTGGCCGGAGCCGTGTCCTGGATGCCGTCCATCACGGAGAAGGCCTTTCCGGTGCGGGTTCCTGCCGGGCGTCGGCGCGGTCCGGTATGCGCGCCTCCGCCCGGGTGCCCACGCCGTGGGTGCTGGTGATGGTGAGAGTGCCGCCCAGCAGCTCGGCGAGCTTGCGCGCGTAGGGCAGGCCCAGCCCGGTGCCCGGCTTGCCGCTCTGGTGCTCGCCCCGCACCTGGTAGAACTCCTCGAAGACCCGGCTGACCTCCTCCTGCGGGATGCCGATACCGGTGTCGGTGACCGTGAACAGCACGACGGGCTCCGGCCCCGTCCGGTCGACGTCGACGGACAGGCGCACCTCACCCTCCGCGGTGAACTTCAGCGCGTTGGAGAGCAGGTTGCGCAGGATGCGCGTCAGCAGCGTCTCATCCGTGGTGATGACGGGCAGGCTCGCGGCCTCCGGGGTGACCAGCGCGACGGCGTCGCCGGGATGGGCGCCGCGCAGGGCGCCGCTGAGCTGCCCCACCAGCAGCCGCAGATCCGTCGGCCCGTGGTTGATGTCGAGCTGGCCGGATTCGGCTTTGGCGACGTCCAGCAGGTTGCCGACGAGCGCCAGCATCATGTTCCCGGATTCCTCGATCAGTTTCGCCTGCTGCTTCTGCTCCTCGGACAGCCGGCCGGGGTCCGACGCGAGCAGCAGGCGGGAGAGGGCGACCACCGCGTTGACCGGGGTGCGCAGCTCGTGGCTGATGTTCACCCAGAACCGCGTCTTCGCCTCGCCGACCTCGCGCAGCTGACGCGACTTCTCCTCCAGTTCGGTGTGCAGTGCCAGCACTCCGCTGTTGGTCGTCTCCAGCTCCTGGGTGAGTTCCGAGTACAGGGCCAGGACCCCCTTGTTCGTCTCCTCCAGCTCCTCGTTCAGCCGGAGCAGCTCCCCGCGCTGGGCCCGCGTCTCCTCCAGCGCCGCGACCAGGTCGTGGGTCTGCGCACGCAGGTCGTCCAGTTCCGCGGTCGAGAGGTTCTCCCGCAGGGCCCGGGTGAACCGGTCGTTGTCCTCGTCGGAAGGGGCGACGGCACGGGGCAGTGGATGGCGCACGAGGATCCTGTCGCGTTCCCCGCCGGGCTCGTAGCGCACCTCCCGGACCAGCCGGGCGGACAGTTTCAGCGACTCGGCGGCGGGCGGATTCCCGGCCCGCCATTCCAGGGAGACGACGACGGCCGGCGAGGGCGAACCCTCCAGGCGGAAGGTCACCGACAGGCCCGCGGCGCCGAGCAGCTCACGGCCGAGCTCGCTCAGCGCGGTCGCCAGGCGCACCTGGTCCTGCTGCTCCATGCCCAGCTCCGCGGCCGCCCTCTGCGCGCTGCGGCGCAGGGCGAAGACGTCCTGGGAGGACGACAGGACGAAGACCACGCGGTCGGGCGCCGAGCCGTTCACCATGCGTTCTTCACCACGACGACGCCGGCGTCGTCACGACGCACGCCCGCCTCCCGCAGCAGCTGCCCTGCCACGACCGCGGACGTGTGGTTCAGCAGTCCCGGAAGCGCGGCCGGCTGCCAGCGTTCGGTCAGGCCGTCGGAGTGCATGGCCAGAGCGCCTCCCGGAGGCAGCGGCTCCTCGAAGACGCGGAGCCTGCGCATCTGGGAGCCCACGATGCCCGGGACCGACAGCAGGGCCTTGCGCGTGTCATGGCCTATGAGGAAGCCGCTGATGTTGCCGACCCCGCAGTACGCCACCCGCGCGGCGGCCACGTCGATGCGGGCCACCGCCACGGCCCCCCCTCGCGTCCCGCTCAGCGCGCGGTGCACGGCCGTCATGACCCCTTCCGGGTCGCGGGAGGGCGTCGCGTGGAAGGCCTGCACCGCGGCGGCGGAGGCACGCGCCGCCAGCGGCCCGTGCCCGAGCCCGTCGCACATCATCACCAGCAGCGCCGACGTGTCCAGGGCGCGGGCCGTCCAGGCGTCCCCGCAGCTCGTCTCGCCGCTGATGGGCCGGGTGACACCGGAAACCGCGGACTCACGGCCGTCCGCCGCGCCCTCGCCGGCGCCCCGGTTCCAGAACCGCGCGGCCATGACCGTTCCCCGGCCGGGCACGGAGTGCACGTCGAAGGCGTCGGCGAGCCGGACCACGGCTCCCATCCCGATGCCCAGCGTGCCGGCGCTGGACGTGCCGTCGGCCAGCGCGGCCGCGACGTCGACCATGCCCGGTCCCGAGTCGACGGTGAGGAACTCCACGGCCGCCCGGTCCCCGTCGCGCAGCACGCGCAGCAGCAGGGCGCCGTCGTCGGCGTGCCGCTGGACGTTGGTGGCGGCCTCGGTGACGGCGAGCGCCACCTCGGCGGCGCGGTGCGCGTCCAGGCCTATCCGGCGGGCCAGCGCCGACGCCGCGCCCCGGGCGGCGGCCGCCAGCGACGGCCCGTCCCGGAACCAGGCCACGTCCTCGCATTCCAGGACCGTGACGGCGCTCACCTCGCCCACTTGACGATCGTGATGGTGGTTCCCACGCCGACCTCGGTGACGAGGTCGAACTCGTCGACCAGCCGCCGGGTGCCGCTGAGGCCCAGGCCCAGGCCTCCGCCGGACGTCCAGCCGTCCGTCATGGCCAGCTCCAGGTCCGGGATGCCCGGACCCTCGTCCGCGAAGACCGCGGCCACGCCCCGGCGGCCGCCCTTCTCCGCCTTTCCGGCCCGGACGGTGCCGCCCCCGCCGTAGACGAGGGTGTTGCGGGCGAGCTCGCTCGCGGCGGTGATGAACTTCGTCTGGTCCACCAGGGACAGCCGGCACTCCTGGGCCAGGGTGCGGATCAACTGCCTGACCTGCACCACGTCGCTGCTGTGCGCGACGGGGAGCAGGCGCGGCTCCTCGCCCGCGGACCAGGGCGCGCTCATGCCAGGTCCGCGGCCTGGGCGGACCGGCGCAGCCGGGCCAGTCCCTTCTCCAGGTCCAGCGCCGTGTCCACCCCTCCCAGGGAGAGACCCAGCTCGACGAGGGTGATGGCCACCGCGGGGCGCATGCCCACCACGACGGTCCGCGCGTCGAGCATGCGGGAGACGTCGGCGATGGTGGCCAGCATCCGGCCGACGAAGGAGTCGACGATCTCCAGGGCGGTGATGTCGATGATCACACCGCGGGCGGAACGTGCCACGATCTGCTCCGCCAGGTCCTCCTGGAGGTTCAGGACGGTCTGGTCCTCCAGGTCGAACTGGATGGAGACCACCAGGACATCGCCGATCCGCAGGATGGGTACGCGTTCGGTCACCGGCGGCCGCCCGGGTTCGCCACCATGTCCACGCCGGACCTCTTCAGGGCCAGCTGCAGCGCGTCCGCCAGGGTCGCCTTCGTCTTGATGTCGCCGAACTCGATGCCCAGGGCGACGATGGTCTGCGCGATCTGCGGCCGGATGCCGGAGATGGTGCACTCCGCGCCCATCAGGCGGACGGCGACGATCGTCTTCAGCAGGTGCTGGGCGACCTGGGTGTCGATCGCCGGGACACCCGTGATGTCGATGATCGCCTGCTCGGAGCCGGTGTCCACCAGCGCCTGCAGGAGCTTCTCCATGACGACCTGGGTGCGCGCCGAGTCCAGCGTGCCGACGAGGGGGACGGCGATCACCCCTTCCCACAGCTTCACCACCGGCGTCGACAGCTCCATCAGCTGCTCCGCCTGCACGACGATGAGCTCCTCGCGCGTCTCCGTGTAGGACTCGATCGTGAACAGGCCCAGCTCGTCGAGCAGGAGGCCGAGCCGGACGTAGGCCTTGACCTCCTCGGCGGTCCCGTCCCGCAGGACGGGCTCGAGCACCCGCTTGAGCGAGAAGATGCTGACCGCCGTCTCACTCGGCGTGAAACCCTGGCGGGCGCGGCTCCGCGACAGTTCGGTCAGCAGCGCCCGCACCTCCGACATCTGCTCGGCGTGCACGTCGGCGGCTCCCTGCCGCAACGCCTCCACCAGCGCGCCGTAGAGCTCCCGCAGTTCCTTCTCCAGCGCCGGCAGACCCATCCGGCCAGCCAGAGGGCCGGACGCCTGCCGTGCCCATTCGGCTGCCAGATCCCGTCCCTCGACCGATAGCAGTGCCACCAGGTCGACAGCGGTATCCCGCTTCACCATCAATGTGCTCCTCGCCTCAGAAAAAACACCGGCCAGGACGACCAGATGGAGCCTACGCTACCCCCATCTCCACAAATCACCTCTTTTCCTCAGCGTGAGCGATCCCCGGGTGATGTCTCCCACAAGTAATGAAGGCACCATAAAACAGAGATTCATCTGGAATTCTGGCATCGAAAGAAGGGTGATCTCTTGGGACTCGACGAGCGCGCCGACGAACAGCGGAAGCTGGCCGCCTTCCTGTGCGCGGCCCTGCCCCATCTTCTCGGCTCCGACCGCCGCGAGGAGGCCGAACGCCTCCGGAACGCCTTCCTGGCGACAGGGAGCCTGCCGGAGAACGCCCGGGACGCGTTGATGGAGATGAGCGCGGCGGTCGGCATCCCCTTCCTCGTCGAATCGCATCGCGGAGTGCCCGGCCCGCTGGACATCCCGGGAGCGCAGGCCCTGCCGCTCGCCTCCCCCGGAAGCCCGGTGATCGAGTTCCTCCGCTGCCCGCACGGCACCTGCGCGCGCCGCTGGCGGAGGCGGCCGGGCGCGGCGCCGCCCTCCTGCGCCCTGCTCGGAGGGGCGCTGCGGACATGAGGCCCCGCCCGTGAACGGATTCCTCGGCGAGTTCGGCAAGGGCCTCGCGGGCCGGCTCACCACCGCGGTGGCCCTGCCCGGGCTGCTGTTCCTGGGTGTCGCCTACTACGTGTTCGGGCTGGCCAGATGGCGGCCCGCCGACGGAGTCCTCGGACTGTTCGCCGCGCACGGATCCCTGCTGGACCTGTCCGGATTCGCCCGCTGGTCCGGACGGCACCTGACGGTGCTCGCCAAGGCGGGCACCGCCGACGTCATCGTCACCGTGGCCGTCGCCCTCCTGCTCGTCCTGGCCGCCGGGCTCGGCGCGCAACTGGCGGGATGGGCGGTGCAGCGCATGTGGCTCGGCGCGGTACCGTTCCGCGCCGGGCTCGTCCGCCGCCGCGTCCGGCGGTGGAACGCGCTGGACGCGCCCATCGACGACCTCGTGTCACCGGATTCGCCCGCCGAAAGCACCGACGAGGCGGAGATCACGCGCCTCACCGCCCGGCGCAACGCGGTCTCGCTGGCCGTCCCCACCCAGCCCACCTGGATCGCCGACCGCTTCGCCGCGGTCAACACCCGCGTCGAGCAGACCTACGGCCTCGACCTCGACTTCGCCTGGCCCCACTTCCTGCTGATCGCCGAAGAGCAGGGCAGGGCGGAGTTCCTCCGCTCCCGCGACTCCTTCGACCGCATCGCGCGATCGGCCGGATGGGGCGTCCTCTACTGCCTGCTCGGCGTCCTGTGGTACCCCGCCCTGATCGCCGGAGCCCTCGTCCTGCTGCTGGCCTGGCGGACCGGCAGGTCCGCGGCCGGACAACTGGCGGGGACGATCGAAGCGATCGTGGACCTCCATCTGCGCGATCTCGCCGCCGCCCTCAACCTCGTGTCAGAAGAGGACACGGCACCGCTCACCCTCCGTACGGGACGCGAGATCACCCGGATCCTCCGCAAAGGATCCTGAACCCCGCCACCGGGACCGCCGCCTTCAGACGCCGACGTGGACCAGCCCCGCCCAGTCTCGGACGAGCAGCGGCGCCGCCTCCCTTCGCCTGCGCACCGCCTCGTGAACGGCGAAAGCCGGATCATCCCAGTTGCGGGCGAGCCGTTCGTAGCAGTCCGCGGCCAGCGCGGCGGCCGCTCCGTCGGCGATCGGCCACAGTGTGCCGATGACTCCGCGGAAACCGGCGAGCTGGAACGCCGACGCCACGTGAACGGCTTCGTCGGCCAGTTCGTCGACCGCCACGTGTGCCGTCGCGCACGCCGACAGGTAGGCCAGACGAGCCGGTGTACGGCGCATCCGTCCGAGGTCTCCGACCGTCAGCTCTCCTCCCGCGAGCAGGAGGCGGCTCCGCGACGGCCGTGCGGGGTCGCTCGTCGCGCGGCAGGCGAAATGAGCGATGTCCGCGGACGCCAGGGCCTCCAGCACGCCCTCCACCGCCGTCTCGTTCTCGCGCAGCCTGAGCGACCGCGGGAAACGGTTGCGCAGCAGGCGTATCTCGTCCTCGATGCGCGGCCGCAGTCCCGTGTCGTCGCCCCCCACGATTAGCACTTCGGGCCACCGCAGCGGCCGACGGGCCGGAGTGCGCCTGGCCTCCTGCAGGATCCGGGCGGTCGGCGTGTAGCTCGACACGACCCGTTCCAGCACGCACGCGTCGTCTCCGGCGGCGGGATCCTGGGCGGCGTGCACCGGCAGCCCCGCGAAACCACCGCAGGTGATCCAGTGCACCCAGGACCAGAGGGTGTCGGGCGGCGGCGGGCCGGTGCGGCCGAGCGCGGTGAGCACCGGGAGCGCCGCCTTGTGCCAGAGCTCCCGCAGGGTGGTGCGGAGGAGCTCTTCGGCGTGCAGATGCTCTTCCAGGTCCGCCTCGGCGCCCGCATTGATGATCATCGTCGCGGTGGTGACACGGGCGCGCAGATCCAGGACGGCGCCCTGGTCGAGCTCCGGCAGCGGCACCGGCAGCACTCCCCCGCGGGTCAGAACGAGCGCGTCGCACCGGCTCTCCGCGGAGGTCAGCATCACGACGGCCGAGTCGTCCCGGGGAAGGAGGTCCGCCAGGACGGGGGTCCTCAGGAAGCCGGCGAACCCCGGAAGCGCCCGGATCTCGCCCAGCAGGGCGTCCCACTCCTCGTTGAGGCGCTGGAGCAGACCGAGGGCGGTCACCCCGCCGAGATCCCCGGACCGCTCGGCCGCATGGGCGACGCGGGTGATGCGCCGCCTCAGCTCCGCGAAGCGCTCGGCGGTCTCCGGGCGCGCGGCGCGCAGCAGATCCAGGTCGCCGCCGGTGTCGAGGCTGTAGGACAACATGATCCCGCGGCCCTGTTCGAGAAGCTCCACCGCGCTCACCGCGTCTCCGGCGTCGAGCGCGCACGCGGCCGCGTTCGACGCGAGTCCGCTCGACCGGCTCAGCCAGTACTCCTGGTCGGTGGCGTCCGCCGTGCGCGGCGCCAGCAGGGGCAGCAGATCCAGGGCCAGCCGGTACGCGGTGAGCGCGCCGGGGAGGTCTCCCGTCAGCCGGGCGAGCTCCGCCCAGCTGACGGCGGAGCCCAGCCGGTCACCCGGCGGGCTTCCCGTGTACTCGGCCGCGGTCTGCAGCATGCGCAGGGTACGCGGTACGTCCCGCGGGCGCAGGCTCGTGACCAACGCCGCCGTATAGAGGACGTTGGTGCGCAGCACACCCTCGTCCGCGACCGCCGCTTCGGCCATGCGGACGAGTTTCCGGGCCTTGCGCCTGCGCAGGGGATTCCAACCGGTGTCCGACTGCAAGGTCAGCGCCACGGCCAGGTTCTTCCAGAACCCGGCGCGCTCAGGGTGGTTCTCGGGCAGCTCGTCGACCGCGGTCTGGAAGGCCTCCACCGTTTCCCCCAGGAGGCGCCGGTCCTCGGTGAGAATGTACAGGCGGAGCAAGGCGCGACCGAGCCCGTTGGCGACCGCCGCCCTGCCCGGAACCCCTGGAGGGATCTCGCCGAGAAGAGCACGGCGGGTGTCGGCGGCGGCGGACAGCACCGCCGGGTCGTCCTCGCGATGGGCACGTGTCGTGAGCAACGCCCCGTATGCGGACATGAGGTTGACCCAGGCGGGGCTTCCCCGGGGCGCCAGCGTGAGCCCGGACCGGATGAGCGCGTCCGCCTCGGCGAGGACCGCCTGCTCACCCGTCGCCTCGTAACGGGCGGCCAGCGCCGTCACCAGATTGCCCGCCCGGACGGCCCATGAGCCGCTCGAAGGAGCGGTCATCTCCAGCGAGAGCCGGCAAAAGCGCTCCGCTTCGGCCAGATCCCGGTCATCGCCCGTTTCCATGTAACGCATCAGGAGCGCGTAGCCGAGCCCCGACAGAAGGGCCGAGCGGTCGCGATGCGCCGTCGGCAGCCGGTCGAGCAGGGACTGCAGCAGATCGATGGCTTCCGCCAGCAGAGCGCGGTCCCCCGTACGCCGGTAGTGCTCGACCAGCGTGATCGGCAGGCTCGTCAGATGCCCGTGGATACCCGCCGTACGGGCGTCTTGCGGCAGGAGCGCCGCCGCGCGTGCCAGTTCCAGGGCCTGGACGATGTCATCCTTCGCGCCGGTCCGCCGGTAACGGTGCTGCAGGCGCTCCGCGAGATTGAAGAGCAGATGACGCCGTCCGGGATACTCCTCCGAGAGAACGGACAGGGCCTCCTCCCCCAGACGTACCGCCTCGTCCAAATCGGCCGTGGATCCTGTGTTCAGATATCTGCCGTTGAGCAGCACTCCGAGGAAATCCCTGCTCAGAGCACGGTTTTCCCCGGATGCCGCGAGGACCGCCCGGCGCTGCGCCTCGATCGCCGCCGTCAGGGTCCGGGCATCATTGTCATGGTGGTAACGCGCGTGCAGAGAGCGGGCGTAAAGCTCCAGGACATGTGCGTCGGCGTCCTCCTCCGGCGACAGGAGCGGCCTCATCGTCTCCGCGGCCTCCTCGACGAACGCGACCTCCCCGGTACGGTGCCACTGCGCCAGCAGTACATGGCACAGTTCCTTGCGCTCGCCCGCCGAGCGGGGATCGCCATAAGCGAGCGCCGCCTCGAGCACCTCGCGCGACAGCCTTTCCGCCTCGTCGAGAGCCGCGACGTCCCCGGTCTGCCGATGACGGTTGGTGAGCAGTTCCGCCAGCCTGCGCGCCCCCACGTGCCACTGGAAATGGGTACGGGGGATGGAGGCCAAAGCCGCCCGCGCCTGTTCGATCAGCGCGGGATCATCGGTCTCCCCGAGTGCCCCGTGGTCTTCGGACCGCCACTCGGCCAGCAGGCTCCGGGCGCCGGCGGATCCTTCGGCACGCGGATCCAGGCCGGTGATCGCCTCTTCCAGCAGATCGGCCGCTGCGCGGAAATCCTCCTCGGAGCCGTTCTTGTGGCCGCGGGCCCGCAAAGCGAGCGCCATTTGGTGCTGCCAGTGCGGAAAATCGGCGTGCTCCGGGAGACCACTGATGAGCTCTTCGTACGCCGCCATGGCCGTGTCGATGCCGTCCGCCTCCAGACCGGCTCCCTCCGCGGCCACGAGCACGTCGGCCAAGGCCAGCAGCCGGATCTCCCGCTGGGGGCTTCCGGGAGGCGTGAGCTCCACCGCCCGACGGTGATGGACCAGCGACTCGGAGAGCACCTGGTGCTCTCCCGAGAACACCGCCTTGAGATGGAGGGCTCTGCCCAGCACATCATGGATCAGACCGGGATCAGGCAGGTCGTCCACCCACGCGGCGAGGGCCTGCCGCGCCACCTGCTCGGTTTCGGGCGCGTACTTCGGATCCACCGCCTCCGCGACGTGCAGAAGGCTGAAGGCGAGATCGGCCAGTCTGACGCACCGCCCCACGGCGTCCTCGGGATCAGCGGCTTCCACCGACCGCCGTGACCAGTGCACCGCCTCCTCCAGCGCCGCCCCGTCACCCCGGAGAAATCCATCTATCCGGACGACTGTCGCGAGGTTCAGCCAGAAGGTCGGCAGATGTTCCTCCAGACGGCATTCCTCCACGCTCCTCCGCTGCAACGCCACCAGCGTCGGCAGCAGATGACGCATCCTTCCGGCGAGCAGGCCCCTCAGTCCGGGAAGCACGACGGCGCCCAGCAGCAGGCCGACGTCATCCAGCTGCCGGAATCCTTCGGCCTCCTGGAAGAGCAGCCAGGAGGCCTCGGTGCGCAGCGCCTCCTCCCCGGCGAGCCGCACGAAAGCGAACGCCGCGCCCCAGGCGTCCCCGCCCTCCCGCTCGTCCCCCGCGTCGATCAGCGCCTGGGCCCGCGCCATGTGGAAGAGCGCCAGCCTCTCCAGGGACACCCGATCCGCAGCGGTCGGCCTCCGCAGCAGATCCGTCCGCTCCGCCACCGCGACGAGCAGCTCACACGCCGCATCGAGAGCCGCCGGCTCCAGTGCTTCCGCCACGTCCCCGGTCCGGGCCACGGCCTCCAGCACCCGGACCACCGCGGCCTCGGGCTCCTCGCTCACGGACACGGCGGCTCCCCGCGGGTCGTGCGGCACGGGGGCGGGCGGCCTTCGAGCACCGAACCGCCTCGGCGCCCGCCCGGGCATGAGAGATTCTCACCATAGCTCTTCCGTACGGCCGGACGCATGCCCTGACGGCGCACCCCGCTCCGCGGCCGGCAGGCCGGTGAGCGGGGTGCGCCCGGTGCCCGCGAGGTCAGGCGCCGACGTAGGCGGCGAGGTGTTCGCCGGTGAGGGTGGCGCGGGCGGCGACGAGGGCGGCGGGGGTGCCCTCGAAGACGACGCGGCCGCCGTCCTGGCCGGCGCCGGGGCCGAGGTCGATGATCCAGTCGGCGTGGGCCATGACGGCCTGGTGGTGTTCGATGACGACGACCGTCTTGCCGGCGTCGACGAGGCGGTCGAGCAGGGCGAGCAGCTGGGCGACGTCGGCGAGGTGCAGGCCGCTGGTCGGCTCGTCCAGGAGGTAGACGCCGCCCTCCTCGGCCATGTGGACGGCCAGCTTGAGGCGCTGCCGCTCGCCGCCGGAGAGCGTGGTGAGCGGCTGGCCGATGGTGAGGTAGCCGAGACCGACGTCGGCGAGCCTGCCGAGGACGCGCTGCGCGGCCGGGATGCGCGCCTCCCCCGAGCCGAAGAACTCCAGGGCCTCGGTCACCGGCATCGCGAGGACCTCGCTGATGTCGCGGCCGCCGAGGCGGTACTCCAGCACCTCCGCCTGGAACCTCCTGCCCTCGCACTCCTCGCAGGTGGTGGCGACACCGGCCATCACCGCCAGGTCGGTGTAGATGACGCCCGCGCCGTTGCAGGCCGGGCAGGCGCCCTCGGAGTTGGCGCTGAACAGCGCGGGCTTCACCCCGTTGGCCTTGGCGAACGCCTTGCGGACCGGTTCGAGCAGCCCGGTGTACGTCGCCGGGTTGCTCCGCCGCGAACCCTTGATCGGCGACTGGTCGACCGACACCACGCCCTCCCGGCCCGCCACCGAACCGCGGATCAGCGAGCTCTTGCCGGAACCGGCGACACCGGTGACGACGGTGAGGACGCCGAGCGGGATGTCGACGTCGACGTCGTGCAGGTTGTGCCGCTTCGCGCCGCGGATCTCCAGGACGCCCGACGGTTCGCGGGTCGCCTCCTTGAGGGCGGCGCGGTCGTCGAGATGGCGGCCGGTGAGCGTGCCGCTCGCCCGCAGCCCCTCGACGGTGCCCTCGAAGACCACCTGCCCGCCCTCGCCTCCGGCGCGCGGGCCGAGATCGACGACGTGGTCGGCGATCGCGATCGCCTCCGGCTTGTGCTCCACGACCAGGACGGTGTTGCCCTTGTCGCGCAGGCGCAGCAGCAGGTCGTTCATCCGCTGGATGTCGTGCGGGTGGAGGCCGACCGTGGGCTCGTCGAAGACATAGGTGGTGTCGGTGAGCGCGGAGCCGAGGTGGCGGATCATCTTGACGCGCTGCGCTTCGCCGCCCGACAGCGTGCCCGCCGGGCGGTCGAGCGACAGGTAGCCGAGGCCGATCTCCACGAACGAGTCCAGGGTCTCCCCGAGCGCCTTCAGCAGCGGCGCCACCGACGGCTCGTGCAGGCCGCGCACCCACTCGGCCAGGTCCCTGATCTCCATCGCGCAGGCGTCGGCGATGGAGATCCCCGCGATCTTGGAGGAGCGCGCCTCCGCGCTGAGCCGGGTCCCGTCGCACTCGGGGCAGGCGGTGAACGTCACCGCGCGCTCCACGAACGCCCGGATGTGCGGCTGCAGCGCCTCCTTGTCCTTGGCCAGGAACGACTTGCGGACCTTGGGGATCAGGCCCTCGTACGTCAGGTTCACCCCGTCGATCTTCACCTTGACCGGCTCGTGGTGGAGGAAGTCCCGCATCTCCCGCTCGGTGAAGTCGCGGATCGGCTTGTCCGGGTCGACGAGGCCCGACTCGGCGTAGACCCGCACCGTCCAGAAGCTGTCGGACTTCCAGCCGGGGATCGTGAACGCGCCCTCGGAGATCGACTTGGTGTCGTCGTACAGCTGGGACAGGTCGATATCGGAGACCGCGCCCCGGCCCTCGCAGTTCGGGCACATGCCGCCGAGCCGGTTGAAGGTCGCCTTCACCGTCTTCTTGGCGCCGCGCTCGACCGTGATCGCGCCGCTGGCCCGGACCGAGGGGACGTTGAAGGCGAACGCGCCGGGCGGGCCGATGTGCGGCTGGCCCAGCCGGCTGAAGAGGATGCGCAGCATCGCGTTGGCGTCGGTGGCGGTGCCGACCGTGGAGCGCGGGTCGGCGCCCATGCGCTGCTGGTCGATGATGATCGCGGTCGTCAGCCCCTCGAGGACGTCGACGTCCGGCCGTGCCAGCGTCGGCATGAAGCCCTGCACGAACGAGCTGTACGTCTCGTTGATCATCCGCTGCGACTCCGCGGCGATCGTGCTGAACACCAGCGAGCTCTTGCCCGAACCGGAGACACCGGTGAACACCGTCAGCCGACGCTTGGGGATCTCGACGCTGACGTCCTTCAGGTTGTTCGCCCGCGCCCCGTGCACCCGGATCAGGTCGTGGCGGTCGGCGACGTGCTGCGCGGCCGTGTTCATCGTGTCTTCCATGGCCCCACGCTAGTCACTCCTGCGAGGGCGGCGCTTCTCGATTCCTGACCGGTCGCGTCACCTGCTTGGCCACGCACGACGGCATCCCCTCCGTCGCCCGCGCCCCCTCCAGCCGGTAGACGCTCGGCGGTACCCCGACCAGCTCGGTGAAGCGCGTGCTGAACGTCCCCAGCGACGAGCAGCCCACCTCGAAGCAGACCTCGGTGACGCTGAGGTCGCCCCGCCGCAGCAGCGCCATCGCCCGCTCGATCCGCCGCGTCATCAGATAGGAGTACGGCGACTCCCCGTAGGCCGCCCGGAACTGCCGGCTCAGATGCCCCGCCGACATGTTCACCCCCCGGGCGAGCGCCTCCACGTCCAGCGGCTGCGCGTACTCCCGGTCGATCCGGTCCCGGACGCGGCGCAACCGCGCGAGATCGCTCAACCGCTGCGCCGGATCGGGTCTGCTGCTCATCCACCGCATCGTGCCACGTCATCCCGTGAACGCCCAACGCCGCCGATCTGCCGGCGCTGGAGCCCGACATCGAGCCGCCCGAACCCGGAATGAGACTCTGGTCTCGCCTCGGGTCTTCCCGAGGGAGGGCACGGTCTGTACAGTCCGAGGGATGAACGAAGAGCCCGTGTCGCAGGAGCGGTTCCGCTCCGGGACACGGGCTCTCCGCCGTGCCGGGGGAGGCCGTCGGCCGACGCCCGAGAGGCAAATGATATATAACATTAAGTTTTCAAAATCATATCTCCCCTACTCCGCGGAGGCTCCATGACCTCGGGCACCGGACGCGAGCAGCTCCTCCTCATCGACGGCGAGCTCGTCCCCGCCTCGGACGGAGGTGTCTTCCCCAACGTCAACCCCGCCACCGAAGAGGTGATCGGCCACACCGCCGACGCCACGGCGGACGACATGGACCGCGCGATCGCGGCGGCCCGGCGCGCCTTCGACACCACCTCCTGGTCCACCGACCACGCCTTCCGGGTGCGCTGCCTGCGCCGGCTCCAGGAGGCTTTGACCAAGAACGCCGAGGAGCTGAAGGCGGCGGTGGTGGCCGAGGTCGGCTGCCCGGTCACCCTCACCGACGGCGCCCAGTTCGCCACCCCCGTCGAGGGCATCGGCTGGGTCGCCGACCTGGCCGAGAACTACGCCTGGGAGACCGACCTGGGCGTGGCCTCCCCCTTCGGCATCAGGTCCCGCCGCATCGCCCGCCGCGAGCCGATCGGCGTGGTCGGCGCGATCACCCCGTGGAACTTCCCCGTCCAGATCGTCCTGGCCAAGGTCGTCTCCGCGCTGGCCGCCGGCTGCACGGTCGTGCTCAAGCCCGCCCCCGACACCCCGTGGAACGCCACCCTGCTGGGCCGGATCGTCGCCGAGGAGACCGACATCCCGGCCGGGGTGTTCAACGTCGTCGCGGGCTCGGACCACCGGCTGGGGCAGCGGCTGTCGGAGGACCCGCGGGTCGACATGATCTCCTTCACCGGCTCGACCGCCACCGGCCGCGCGGTCATGCGCAGCGGCGCGGAGAACATCAAGAAGGTCTTCCTGGAGCTCGGCGGCAAGTCCGCCCTGATCGCCCTGGACGACGCGAACATGAACGCCGTCGTCGGCAACGCCGCCTTCCAGATCACCACCCACGCCGGGCAGGGCTGTGCGATCCTCACCCGCCTCATCCTGCCGCGCAGCCGCTACGAGGAGGGCGTGGAGAAGCTGGTGCAGACGCTGACCGGCTGGCCCTGCGGCGACCCGACCGATCCGGGCGTCCTCATGGGGCCGCTCATCAACGCGCGCCAGCGCGACCGCGTCCTGGGCTACATCGAGCAGGGCGTCGCCGAAGGCGCCCGCATCGCGCTCGGCGGCGGCCGCCCCGAACACCTGACACGCGGCTACTACGTGGAGCCGACCGTGCTGGCCGACGTCACCCCCGACGCCACCGTCGCCCAGGAGGAGATCTTCGGCCCCGTCATCGCGGTCATCGCCCACGATGGCGACGACGACGCCGTCGCCATCGCCAACAACTCCGCCTACGGGCTGTCCGGCATGGTGTGCAGCGCCTCGCAGGAGCGGGCGCGCGCGGTCGCCAACCGCATCCGCACCGGCACCATCTCCGTCAACGGCGGCCTCTTCTACGGCGCCGACGCACCCTTCGGCGGCTACAAGCAGAGCGGTGTCGGCCGCGAGAGCGGCGTGGCCGGCTTCGAGGAGTACCTGGAGATCAAGACGATCGCGGAGGCCTGCTGATGGACCTCACCTCACTGAAGGACGCGCGCGTCCTGGTCGCCGGGGCTTCGGCGGGCATCGGGCGGAACTTCGCCGCGGGCGCCGTGCGCGCCGGGGCCCGGGTCGTCCTGGCCGCCCGGCGCGCCGAGGAGCTGGAGAAGCTGCGCGCCGAGGCCGGCGGCGGCATCCCGGTCGTCACCGACCTCACCAGCGACGACGACTGCGCCCGGCTCGCCGAGACCATCGGCTCCGAACTGGGCGGGCTCGACGTCGTCGTCTCCTGCGTCGGCGCCGCGCCGCTGAAACTGGTCGCCGACACCGCCGACGAGGACTGGCGGCGGCTCTTCGAGACCAACGTGCTGAGCGTCAACAGGCTGCTGCGCCGCACCCTGCCGCTGCTGGACCGCAGCGCCATGGTGCTGGCGCTGTCGTCGGAGAGCGTGTACCAGCCCCGCCCCGGGATCGGCGCCTACTCCACCAGCAAGGCCGCGCTGGAGCGCCTCATCGAGGCCTGGCGGGTCGAGCACCCCTGGCTGCGCTTCACGAACGTGGTCATCGGCGCGACCATGCCCACCGACTTCGGCAACGAGTTCGACGGAGAGCTGCTCGGCCACGTCCTGACCGACTGGATCTCCCGCGGGCTCGCCCAGGAGGAGTTCATGTCCCCGTCGGACGTGGCCGAGGTGCTGCTCGGTGTGGTCGCCTCCGGCCTGGGCAAGCCGGGGGTGTGCATGGAGCAGCTGGTCCTGCGCTCCCCTTCACCGGTGGTGGACGCCTCCGGCCATCCCCTCCCCTCCCGGCCTCCCGTCGACGGCCCGGCGTAGCAAGGAGCTTGCGATGGTCGAGTACAACCCGTTCAACCGCCGGACGGTCCACAACCCCTTCCCCGTCTACAAGGCGCTTCGTGACGAGGCTCCCGTGTACCGCAACGAGGAGGTCGGGTTCTGGGCGCTGTCCCGCTATGAAGACGTGATCGCCGCCCACCTGGACACCGACGTGTTCTCCAGCGCGCACGGCGTCACGATCGAGGGCGTCGACCAGGGCGCGCCGTTCCTCATCGTCAAGGACCCTCCCGAGCACACCTTCCACCGCAAGATCGTCGCCCGGCTGTTCACCCCGCGGCGCATCGCCCAGCTGGAGCCGTTCATCCGCCGCACGGCGGCCGAACTGCTGGACAAGGTGCGTGATGCCGACCGGTTCGACTTGGTGGAGGAGTTCTCCTTCCGGCTGCCTTTGGACGTCATCAGCGAGCTCATCGGCATCCCCGAGGCCGAACGCGAGCGCATCCACCACCTCAGCGACCGGGTCGCCGCCCGTAACGAGGACATGAGCATCCCCCCGGACGTCTACGAGGCCAGCGCCGAACTGCTGGTACTGCTCACCGGCCTGGTCAAGGAGCGGCGCAAGGACCCTGGCGACGACGTCATCACCATGCTCATGACCACCGAAGTCGAGGACGAAGAGGGCAACCTGCGCTCCCTGGGCGACGACGAACTGGCCTCACGGTTCCTTGAGCTGGCCTTCGCCGGGCACGAGACCGTCGCCAAACTCATCCCCAACGGCGTCATCGCCCTGTCGTGGTATCCCGACCAGCGCCGCGAACTCGTCGCCGACCCCGGCCTCATCCCCAACGCCGTCGAAGAGATGCTCCGCTGGGACCCTCCCTCGCACTACCAGGGCCGGTGGACCACCCGGGAGGTGGAGGTGCGCGGCACCGTCATCCCCGCCGACCAGCGGGTGATCCTGCTGACCGGCTCGGCCGTGCACGACGAACGCAAGTACCCCGATCCCGAGACCTTCGACATCCACCGCGACATCGACCGCCATGTGAGCTTCGGCTTCGGACGCCACCTGTGCCTGGGTGCCTCCCTGGCCCGCCTGGAGACCCGCGTGGCGTTCGAGGAGCTGCTGAAGCGCTTCCCGGACTTCGCCATCGACCCCGACGGCGTGGAGCGGCACTACTCCAGCAACGTCCGCGGCCTGGCGAAGCTGCCGCTGGTGATCGAACGCCCCTGACGACCGCCGCCCATCCCTCGGCAAGAAAGCAGGTTCCATGCAGGACCAGCCCGTCAACGACGCCATCAACCTGATCAGCGGGGAGTTCTGGGGCCGCAATCCCCATGACGAGCTCCGCTGGATCCGGGAGAACGCCCCCGTCTACTGGGACCCGCGCGCGAGGGTATGGGGCCTGTCCAAGCACGCCGACCTGAGACTCGCCTCCCGCACGCCCGAGGTCTTCTCCAACGCCCAGGGCATCCGGCCCGACTCCTTCGCCATGCCGATGATGATCGACATGGACGACCCGCAGCACAAGATGCGCCGCAAGCTGGTCAGCAGCGGTTTCACCCCGCGCCGCGTCGCCGACCAGGAGGAGTACCTGCGCCGGGTCTGCGACGAGATCATCGACGCGGTCTGCGAGCGCGGCGAGTGCGACTTCGTCGCCGACATCGCCGCGATGCTCCCGCTGATCGTCATCGGCGACGCGCTGGGCTTCCGGCCGGAGGACCGCGGGCTGCTGCTCACCTGGTCCGACGACATGGTCAAGGGCCTCACCGGCGGCGACAACCCCGAGCTGATGGTCAAGGCCGGCGACGCCTTCAACGGCTTCACCGAGTACGCGGGGCAGGCCGTCGAGGAGCGCCGCAAGTGCCCGGCGGACGACCTGCTGAGCACCCTCGTCCACGCCGAGGTCGACGGGGACCGGCTCGACCACGACTCGCTCGTCCAGGAGTCCCTGCTCATCCTCATCGGCGGCGACGAGACGACCCGGCACGTCATCTCCGGCGGCATGTACCAGCTGTGCGTCAACCCCGGCCAGCGGCGGCTGCTCATCGACGACCCGGGGCGCATCCCCACGGCCGTGGAGGAGATGCTGCGCTGGGTCTCCCCCATCAAGAACATGAACCGCACCGTCACCCGCGACTTCGAGCTGCGCGGGCGGTCCCTCAAGGAGGGCGACAAGGTCCTGCTGCTCTACCCGTCGGCCAACCGCGACGCGGACGTCTTCACCGACCCCGACCGGTTCGACGTCACGCGCTCCCCCAACGACCACATCGCCTTCGGCAACGGCCCGCACTTCTGCCTCGGCAACAGCCTCGCCCGGCTGGAGCTGCGGGTGATGTTCGAGCAGCTCCTCAAGCGGCTCCCCGACATCGAGCCGGTCGACGACCGGGAGCCCGCCTACCGCCCGGCGAACTTCGTGTCGGGATACGAGACCTTCAAGGTCCGCTTCACCCCCACCCCCCGACTCACCCCCTGAGGAAAGAAGGAAGAAGAAGATGAGCTCGCTCAAGGGAACCTCCGCGCTGGTCACCGGTGGCGGCAGCGGCATCGGCCTGGGCTGCGCGGCACGGCTCCTCGCCGACGGAGCGGCCGTCACGATCTGCGGACGCAGCGAGGACAGGCTGCGGGGCGCGGTCGAGAGGCTCGGTGGCGACGCCGACTACATCGTCGCCGACGTCACCGACGAGAAGCAGGTCGCCGCGGCCGTCGCCCGCGCGGCCGAGCGGGGCACGCTGCGCGCGATCGTCGCCAACGCCGGCGGCTCCACCTCGATCGGGCCGCTCGGCTCGCTGGACACCGAGGCCTGGCGGGCGACCCTGGAGCTGAACGCCACCGGGACGATGCTCACCATCAAGCACGGCGCCCGGGCGCTCGTCGAGGCGGGCGGCGGCGCGATCGTGGCGATCTCCTCGATCGCGTCCTCCAACACCCACCGCTGGTTCGGCGCGTACGGCGTGTCCAAGGCGGCCGTGGACCACCTGGTCCAGCTCGCCGCCGACGAGCTCGGCCACTTCGGCGTCCGGGTGAACGGGATCAGGCCGGGCATGGTGCGCACCGAACTGGTCGCCGGAATCGCCGACACCGGGCCCATCCTGGAGGACTACCTGTCCTGCATGCCGCTGGCCCGCGTGGGCGAGCCGGAGGACATCGCCGAGGCCGTGCGCTTCCTGGCCGGGCCCGAGTCCTCCTGGATCACCGGCCAGGTCATCAACGTGGACGGCGGTCACCACCTGCGCCGCGGCCCCGACTACTCCTCCATGTTCAAGGACATGTTCACCGAAGGCGACCTCTTCGGCCACTGACCGGCGCCGGGGCCCCGCCGCTCGACGGCGGGGCCCCGGACGGCTTCGGCCCTCGACGGTCAGCAGCACGTGGCCGCCCTTCCCGCGCATAGCCTCGCGGGAAGGCATGATGACGGAAATTTCGCGAACGCTCCGCCCTTTCCTTCTCTTCGTCCTCAGGGCCTGCTGATGATCCGACTCCCCAATATCGGACTATTTGCCACAGACGGGGAAGGCAGGCTTCAGCGTGGCCGTCATCCCTTCCCTTCGTAGTCGGGCATGCGGGGCAGCCCGCCGCTGATGAGGGCTTCGGCCTGTTCGGACAGGCCCTCGGTGTACGCGGGGTGGGTGAGGACGAGGAAGCGGCCGGACCGCACGGCGTCCACGACCTGGGCGGCCACCTCTTCGGGAGAGATGCCGTTCTCCACCGTCGTCCTGATCATCTCCAGCATGAAGGCCGAGTCGTCGCCGGGCTCGCTGGCGAGGCCGGCCGGCCTGACGCGTTCGGACTCGTGGATGCGGGTGGTCACGCCGCCGGGGCACAGCGCCGAGGCGCGGAGCTTGGAGCCCTGCAGGGCCAGCTCCTGGGCCAGGGAGAGGGTCGCGGCGAAGGCCGCCCACTTGGAGACGGTGTAGGGGGCGGAGCCGGGACCGACGAAGAGGCCGGCGACCGAGCAGGTGTTGACGATGTGGCCCTCGGTGTCCTGCTCGATCATGCGGGGGACGAAGGCCCTCAGGCCGTGCAGGATGCCCCAGAGGTTCACCCGCAGCGACCACTCGAAGTCGGCGGCGGGCCTCGTCCACACCTGCCCGCCCGCGAAGACGCCCGCGTTGTTGCAGAGCAGGTGCACCGCGCCGAGTTCGGTGAACGCCAGGTCGGCGAACGCCTCGACCTCCCGCTCCTCCCCCACGTCCGTGACCCGGGAGACGATCCTGACGTCGTACGCGGCCGCCAGCTCACGGGTCTCGGCGAGTGCCTCGGGCTGCACGTCGGCCAGGGCCAGGTCCATTCCCTCACCGGCCAGCCGCAGGGCCAGGGCACGGCCGATGCCGCTGCCGGCACCGGTGATCGCGGCCGTCCGGCCACCCAGCTCGTCCATGGCGCCCTCCGCCGTCGCTGTCGTGTTCATCGATCGATGCCTCTTCGAAAAGTGAAAGGGGTTGCTGTGGGGATGTGACGCAGGTTACGGTGACCGAGTTGGCAATATTGTTGATTATATACATTATCTTTGTCGCTTCCTCAGTCGTCTCCTCCGCCTCGAGGAAGAAAGAGGCCGCACATGACCACGTTCCATCTGCCCGTGGCGCGGGTCCACCGGGGGCTCTCCTCCCTCGGTGAGATGTTCGCCATCGGGTTCGAGGGACTGCGCCGCACCTGGGACATCCGTGCCTGGTTCTGGGAGTTCGTGGAGCAGTGCGTCTTCCTCGCCAAGGTCACCACCCTTCCCGTCATCCTGGTGGCGCTGCCGCTGGGCGCCACCGTCGCCCTCCAGGTCGGCGACCTGGCAGGGCAGCTCGGCGCCCAGTCGGCCACCGGCGGCGCCGTCATCGTCGGCCTCGTCCGCGAGGTCGCGCCCATCGCCGCCGCGCTCATCATCGCCGGGGCGGGCGGCTCGGCCATCACCTCCGACATGGGGGCCCGCAACATCCGCGACGAGCTGGCGGCCATGGAGGTGATGGGCGTCAACCCCGTCCACCGCCTGGTCACCCCGCGCATGTGGGCGGCCTCCCTGGTCTCCACCATGCTGGCCTCGCTGGTGATCATGTCCGGCGCCGTCGGCGGGTTCGTCTTCAACGTCCTGCTCCAGGGCGTCACGCCCGGCGCCTACGTCGACGGCGCGATGGGGCTCCTGCGGACCTCGGACCTGTTCGTCACCCTGTTCAAGGCATGGCTGTTCGGGATGATCTCCGCCCTGGTCGCCTGCCACAAGGGCATGAACTGCGCGCAGAGCCCCGTCGGGGTGGGACGCGCGGTCAACCAGTCGACCGTCGTCTCGTTCATGCTCGTCTTCGCCTTCAACTACATCATCACGACCATCTACTTCCTCGCCTACCCCCCGGTGACGTGATGTACATCCACCTCCCGCGCAAGGCCGTCATCGGCCTCACCCGCATCTCCGGCGGCGCCGTCGACCGGTTCGCCGACATGGCCACCTGGCCCGTCTTCCTGGCGAAAGTCCTCTTCTACTCGCTCCGCGACATCGTTCTCCGGTTCAAGTACGCCAAGACCGTCGGCCTGCAGATCAGCGACATCGTCATCGGCGTCGGCGCCACCGTCGTCGGCGGCGGCATGGTCTTCGTCATCTTCGTCATGTCGCTGTTCCTGGGCACCGAGGTCGGCCTCCAGGTCTACACCGGCCTCCAGGTCATCGGAGCCGAGTCGTTCATGGGCTTGGTGGGCGCGTTCGTCAACGTCCGCGAGATCACCCCGGTGATCGCGGCGGTGGCGCTGGCGGCCCAGTGCGGCTCGGCCTTCACCGCCGAGCTCGGCGCGATGCGCATCAGCGAGGAGATCGACGCCCTGGAGGTCATGGGCATCAACTCCTTCGTCTACCTCGTGTGCACGCGGGTCGTCGCCGCACTCGTCGCGCTGGTGCCGCTGTACCTCATCGCGCTGTTCGCCAGCTTCTTCGCCACCAGGTTCATCTCCACGTCCTTCTTCAACCTGGCACCTGGCGTCTACGACTACTACTTCTACCTGTACCTCCCCATGGAGGACCTCATCTTCAGCACCGTGAAGGTCGGGATCTTCTCCTTCGCGGTCATCGCGATCCACTGCTACTACGGCTACTACGCCAGCGGCGGACCGGTCGGCGTCGGCCGCGCGGCGGGGCGGGCGATCCGCACGTCCATCGTGACGATCGTGACGCTGAACCTGCTGCTGTCGTACGTGTTCTGGGGGCAGGGCGGAACAGTGAGGCTCGCCGGATGAACCTGGACCACCTGTCGAAGGGCACCCGGCTGCTGATCAGCGCCGCCACCCTGACCGGCCTCGCGGCGGCGGCGCACCTGCTGATCGCCAAGCCGTTCGCGACCGAGGGGATCGCGCTGACCGCCGCGGTCGGCAGCGCGAGCCAGGGACTCACCACCAGCTCGCCCATCAAGCTGCGCGGCGTCACCATCGGCCGGATCGAGAGGATCGAGCTCGCCGGGACGAGCGGCGCGCGGCTGACCCTGCGGCTGGACCCCGGCGTCCGGGTGCCCGACTCCGCGACGGCGGCGGTGGAGCCCGAGTCGGTGTTCGGCCCCAAGTTCGTCAACCTCATCCCCGGCGAGCACGAGGGCACCGGCCCGTTCCTGGCCGACGGCCAGGACATCGCCCGCACCTCCGAGAGCGGCGACCTCACCCACCTCCTGGCCGACGCCGACAAGGCGGTGACCGCCATCGACCCCACGGACGTCGCGGTCATCCTCGACACGCTCAGCACGGCGCTCGCCGGACAGGGCGACGAGATCCGCGGCCTGGTCGGCAACACCGCCGTCCTGGTGGACGTCGCGCACGAGCACCGCCGCAACGCCCGCGCGTTCGTGGGCGACCTCGCCAGGCTGGCCCGGATCCGCGGGATCGGGGCGGACGTGGGGGCCGTCCTCACCTCGGGAGGCACCACCCTGGAGACCCTCACCGCCGGGCAGGACCGGGTGAAGAGGCTGGCCGCCGGGACCTCCGCGGCCGCCGACACCGTCACCGGCGGCTTCACGCGCTACGACGGCGGCATGACCCAGGGCGTACGCTCCGCGGAGCGGGCCGTCGCGCTGCTGCGCCGGCAGCTGGGCATCGGCGGCCCCGCCGTCCGGACGCTCAACGAGATGCTCCCCATCTACCGGGCCCTGGGCTTCGCGCCCATCGGCGAGGACAAGCGCATGCTCGCGGTGAACATCGTGCTGCCGAGCGACCCCTGCCAGATGATCCTGGGCATCTGCCCCTCCAACGCCGACGGCGTCGGGGCGCGGGAGAAGAAGAGGAGGGGGAACTGAGATGGCCGACCCCCGCGTCCGCGCCCGCTTCACCGCGCTCCTCCAGCTCATCGCGTTCCTGCTGGTCACCGGAGTGCTCACCTATGCCATCGCCGCGCAGATCGCCCGGTTCGACTTCAGCGACAACTACCGGGTGACCGCCGTCTTCGACGACGTGAACGGCCTGATCGAGGGCGACAAGGTGAAGATCGCCGGAGCCCCCGTCGGGCAGGTCGGCGCGATCGAGGTACGGGACGGCAAGGCCGTGGTCGAACTGCGCATCCGCGCCGAGCACCGGCTGCCCGCCGACAGCCAGGCGGCGATCCGCTGGCGCGACGCGGTCAGCCAGCGGGTGGTCTACCTGCTGCCGGGCACCAGCGGCGAGCGGCTGCGCGACGGCGACGAGATCACGCGCACCCGCTCGGTCGTGGACATCGGCGACCTGGTCCACCGGCTGGAGCCGCTCACCCGCAACCTCGACTCCGGCCGCGTCAACCAGATCCTCACCTCCGTCTACCTGGCGCTGGAGGGCAACGAGGACGACGTCTCCCAGCTCCTGACCAACGTCGACAAGCTCTCCTCCACCATCGCCGGGCGCAGGCAGACGCTCAAGACGATGCTGGAGGACTACTCCACCGTCACCGGGATCATCGCCAAGCGCGACGACCAGATCGCCAAGGCCACCGACGACCTCGTCACCCTCTCCCAGGCGTTCGTCGACAACCGGAAGCTCGTCGACGACGCCCTCGTCCAGCTCTCGGCGATGCTGCGCACCACCGACGTCGTGCTGGGCCGCAACGGCGACGAACTGGAGCAGATGCTTCAGAAGCTCTCCCGGGTCACCGACGGCACCCAGCGCAACCTCGATCCGCTTCTGGAGACCGTCACCGTGATGGGGCCCAAACTCCAGCGGCTGTACGACACCTTCAACGACGGCCAGTACGTGACCGGCACCGCGGCCTGCGTCACCCTCACTCCCGGCCCGTGCCCGTTCGATCCCGAGCTCGTCGGTTCGACGGAACGCCCCGCCGAGTCCCCCCGCGCCCTGCGCGAACTCATCCTGGGAGGCGAGTGATGCGGCTCAAGTCCTTCCGCGACCGCGATCCCGTGGTCCTGGGACTGGTCTCCACGGGCTTCATCGCCCTCCTGCTCGTCGTGGTCTTCCTCATCGGCAGCCTCGGCCTGCTGCAGAGCCGCTACACCCTGACCGGGGTGTTCACCGACACCGGCGGGCTGCACTCGGGCAACGACGTCAAGGTCGCCGGGGTCAAGGTCGGCGAGGTCACCGCGGTGGAGCCCGACTTCTCCCGCGGCACCGTCCTCATCACCTGGGAGGTCGACTCGAAGGTGCGCCTGGGCCCTCAGACCAGGGCCGAGGTCAGGACGTCCAACATCCTGGGCGGCCGGTACCTGCGGCTGTCCGGCCCGGTCGCCGAGCCCCACCTGGCCGGCCTCTCCGCGGAGCGGCGCCGCATCCCCCTGGAGCGGACCCAGACGCCGACCACGGTCAACGACCTGCTCGCCTCGGGCACCAGGAGCCTGGCCGAGATCGACACCGAGCTCATCTCCCAGGTCATCGACCAGGTGGGAGGCATCTCCCCGCAGACCGAGAAGCGGCTCGTCGGCTCCCTGCGCAACCTCACCGACATAGCCGACACCCTGGAGGGGTCCGGGCCGCGGCTGAAGCGGCTGGTCGCCGACAGCGACCGCGTCCTGAAGCTGGCCAGGTCCAAGGACGCCCAGCTCTCGGCGCTGGCCCGCAACATCCAGCAGCTCCTGGACGAGCTGCGCGACCGCCAGCTCGAGCTGGCGGTGCTGCTGGGCAGCGGCGACGCCGCGGTCGGCCGGATCAGCAAGCTGATCAGCCGCCAGCAGGCCGGCCTGGTCGAGCTCGTCGAGAGCCTGGACGGCGTCGTCGGGCGGCTGGACCCGCAGATCGGCGAGCTGAACACCCTGCTGGCCTGGATGGGCCCCACGCTGAGCGCCTTCAACGCCAGCAACAGCCACGGGCCCTGGGTCGACGCCATCGGCACGCAGCTCGGCCTGCTGTCGGCCGAGGACATCCGCGAACTCACGGGAGGCCGCCGATGACGGCACCGCGCACGCTCCTCGCCGCGGTCCTGAGCGGCGCGCTGACGCTCGGCCTGGGCGGCTGCTCGGCCACCGGAGGCGGCGGCTACCCGGTGGTCGTCTATTTCGAGAAGACGCCGGCGCTGTACGAGGAGTCCCGCGTCAAGGTGATGGGCTCCAACGTGGGCGTCGTGGAGGACCTGCGGGTCGAGGACGACAAGGTCCGCGTCCGGCTGAAGGTCGACTCCGGCGTCCCGCTGCCCGCCGACGTCCGGGCGACGATCGCCGCGGAGAGCGCCATCGGCGAACGCAGCGTCATCCTCTTCCCCGCCTGGAAGCCCGGCGACGGGCGCGCCGCACCCGGCACGGTCATCCCGGTCGAGCGGACCGAGCCCGCCGTCGAGATCGACGAGGCGCTGTCGGCCTTCACCGACCTCGCCGAGTCGGTGGACCCCCGCAAGCTCTCCCAGGCGATAGAGACCGGCGCCGACCTGGTGGAGGGCCGCGGCGACTCGATCAACCGGGCGCTCTCCACCACCTCCGAGCTCGCCGACGACCTGGCGGCCCAGGACGAGCAGCTCGTCTCGGTGGCCGAGGGGCTGCGCGACCTGTCGTCCTCGCTCAACAGCAGGGACGAGAAGCTGCGTCGGCTCATCGACTCCTTCGCCACGACGAGCGACCGGCTCGCCGACGAGCGCACCCGGCTGCGCGGCTTCCTCGTCGGCCTGGAGACGCTCATCCGCAAGGGCGACGTCATCGTCACGGCCTACCGGGAGAAGCTGCCGTCCACCCTGGCGAAATCCTCGAACCTGGTGATGACGCTCAAGGCCAACAGCGCCTCCCTGAGCCAGACGATCATCGGCCTGGCCCGCTTCACCGACCTCGCCGTCGGCACCTGGGACCGCAGGAACGACGTGTCCTCCATCCGCATCCAGCTGAACGCCACCATGCGGATCTGGCTCCAGCCGATCTTCGACGCGATGGACTGGGGCGAGGTGCCGTGCCTGGAGAAGCCGCTGGGCAACTGCCCCGACAAGACGGTGGAGAGGGGCGGCTCGTGAGAAGAGCGGTCATCGTGGTCACGGCCGTCGCGCTGACCTCCGGTGCGTGCTCGGTGCAGACGCTGGGCGCGCCCAAGGGCGACTTCGTGCTGTACGCGGTGTTCGACGACGTGCAGAACCTCGTCGCCGGGCACTCGGTGCAGATCTCCGACGTGCCGGTCGGCTCGGTGGCCGGCATCCGCCTGGAGGGCTACCGGGTCAGGGTGACCATGTCGATCGTCGACGGGACCCGCATCCCGGCGGGTACCACCGCGACCCTGGCCAAGGCATCGCTGCTGGGTGAGAACCTCGTGCGGCTCGACCCGCCGGCCGAGGCCGGCCCGCGGTTCCTGCCCAGCGGGGCGACCCTCGCCCAGACCTCCGTCCAGCCTGGCCTGGAGCAGGTGAGCGAGCGGGTCGCACCGGTCGTCGCGGCGCTGGGCGGCCAGGACCTCAACGAGATCATCACCGGGCTGTCCACCGGCCTGGAGGGTCAGGGCCCCGCCCTCAACAAGATCATCAAGCGGGCGAACGAGATCTCCGACAGCTACGCCGCGGCCAACCGCGACCTGGCCGACGTGATCGACGGCATGGGGCGGCTCGGCCGGTCGCTGGCCGAGAGCGCGCCGGCGCTCGACCGGCTGCCCGGCCTGCTGGTGGAGACCACCGAGCGGGTCCAGAAGGACCGCAAGGAGCTCAAGCGGGCGGTGAAGGACCTCACCGCGATGGCCTCGGCTGTCAACGACAAGGTCGGCACCGAGCACGGCGAGCGGCTGCGCCGGCTGCTGCTGCGGCTCGACGCCGTCCTCGGCAAGATGATCAAGGGCAAGGACCAGCTCAAGGCGTTCGCCCGCAGCATCCTCGACGGCTTCGCCAAGGCGCCCTCGATGACCAACGAGGGCCAGGCCCTCATCCACGTGTGGCTGAACGGCTTCCTGCCCGCCGCGCCGGCCCGGGAGAAGACCGACATCGCCGACACGCTCAAGGAGTTGACGAAACCGCGATGAGGCCACGCATCCTGCTCAACCTCGGCGTCTTCGCCGTCCTGGGCGCCGTCATGGCCGTCTGGGCCGGCGCCACCCTGCTGCCGGTCCGCATCGGGGAGCGCACCTTCCAGGTGCGCGTGGAGTTCGCGTCCTTCCCGGGCCTGCGCGAGGACCTGGAAGTCGACTACCTGGGCGTCAAGATCGGCCGGGTCGACCACATCGCGCTGCGCACCGGCCGGGTCGACGTGACCGTGGAGATCGACGAAGGCGTCGAGGTGCCGCGGGACGCGACCGCGCAGGTGCTGCGCAAGTCCGCGGTGGGCGAGCCCTACGTGGAGTTCAGCCCGCCCGCCGTCCGCGGCGGCGAGCTGCTGGCCGACGGCGACGTCGTCCCGCTGGCCGGCACCAAGGTCGCCGTCGAGTACCAGCGGCTCTTCGACAGCGCGGGCGAGCTGCTGAAGTCGGTGAAGCCCGAGGACATCAAGACGCTGACCGGCGAGCTGGCGACCGGCCTGGAGGGGCAGGGCGACCCGCTGCGCGACACCGTCGCCGACCTCAACCAGCTCACCGGGACGCTGGCCGACAACTCCGGCGTGCTCGACGCGCTGGCCGTCCAGCTCACCCAGCTGGCGGGCACCCTGTCGGGATCGCGCACGCAACTGGCGTCCGGCCTCGACGACCTCGCGGCGTTCACCGGGACGCTCAGCGCCTCACGCGCCGAGCTCGACAGCCTCCTCGACCGTTCGCCCGGCTTCCTCGAGCGGGTGAACGGGCTGCTGGAGGAGTCCAAGCCCGGCGCGCGCTGCCTGCTCACCGCGCTGGGGACCGAGGGCACGCCGCTGTTCACCGACCGCAACGCCAAGGAGCTCGAGCGGGCGCTCACCAGCATGCACAAGGACTTCCCGGTGGTCGCCGACCACATCCTCATCACCCGGCCCGAAGGCATGTACGCCAGGGTCAAGCTGGTGATCACGGCGGCGGGTCCCATCTCCAACGCCGAGGAGTACGCCCACGAGCTGGCCGATCCGGCCGTTCCGCCGGTCTACCGCTGCAAGTCCGGCGCCGAGCAGCGGAGCGCCGCGCCTACCGAAGAAGGCACCGCACGCCAGGACGGCTCCCCGGCCGCCGTCCAGGGCCGCGAGGCGCCCCAGCCGTTCACCACGGTCGTCCCCCGTTCCGCCGACTCCGCGGACGAGGGGCCGGGGAACTGGCTGACGCTGCTGCCGATCGCCGGCGGCGGCCTCGTCCTGCTCGGCGTCGCCGCCCACACCGTCCGCCGTTTCCGCCGCACGTTCCGCTGAACCCACCCAGGAGAACAAGATGACGACGAAGGCCGAAGACGTCACCGAGGACGTCGTCTCTGACGACGTCGCCGAAGAGGCCTCCGCCGGGACACCGGCGGAGGACGCTCCCGGGAAGGAGGCTTTGGCGGAGGACGCTCCCGGGGAGAAGGCTCCGGCGGACAGCGCCTCCGAGCAGAAGGCGCCGGAGGACGACACCCCCGTGAAGGAGGCGGCGGCGCGCTTCCCGCTGGGAAGGGTCCTGCTGGTCGCCGCCGTCGTCCTCGTCCTGATCGCCTCGACCACGACGGCGCTCGTGCAGTGGCGGGAGGCCTCCCGCCTCGGCGACGCCGCCCGCACCGAGCAGCTCGTCCGCACCCGGTCCGCCGAGTTCGCCCAGGCTCTCCTCGCCTACCGGCACACCGACCTGGACGCGGCCCGCGAACGCATCCGCTCGTTGTCCTCCACCGAGTTCGGCCGCGGCTACGAGACCGCCTTCGACGGGCTCGCCGAGGTCATCAAGAAGTACGAGGCGAACGCGAAGGCCACCGTCCGCGACATCTACGTCAACGAGGTCGACGGCCAGCGCGCCAAGACCCTCATCGTCCTGGACACCGAGGTCCACAGCACCGCCGGCGTCCGCCGCGTCCTCGGCACGAAACTCCTCCTGGAGCTCCTCCAGGAGAAGGGCGTCTGGAAGGTCGACTCCCTCACCACCCTCGCCCCCGACGACGAGAGCCTCACCAACCCCGACGGCACCACCGAGAAGCCCGAGACCGAGGCTCCCGAGACCCCCTGACCGCCGTGCGGGGCCTCTCCCGCGGGGGAGGCCCCTACCTTCCCCGTCTGGCGAGGCCCACCGCGAAGAGGAGCATGCCGACGAGGGCCGTCAGGGTGATCCACATGCCCGGCAGGAGGGACTGGCTTCCGGCGAACTCCAGCAGGCGGAAGCTCTCCACGTCGTAGTCCCAGGCCCGGCGGAGCTCCTCGGGGTCGTCGGGCACCCAGGTCAGGTGCTGGACGACGCCGTCCAGGACGTCGGGCAGCAGCCAGCCCGCCACGCCGAGCGCGAGGCCCGCCGCGACGTCCCGGCTGCCCGTGGAGGCGGCGAGGACCAGCATTCCGGCGGCCGCCAGCGCCGCGACGACCATGGAGACGCTGACGGGCAGCCCGACGTCCTCCCGGAAGAGGGTGCAGCAGTCCAGGTGGTTGGAGACCCGCTCCCCGTCCTGCGTCCAGGTCGTCGTCATCCGGATCCACGGCAGCCATTCCCCGAGCAGCCCCAGCAGCGCCAGGCAGACGCCGGTCA
This sequence comes from Actinocorallia libanotica, assembly GCF_039525175.1. NCBI lineage: Bacteria > Bacillati > Actinomycetota > Actinomycetes > Streptosporangiales > Thermomonosporaceae > Actinocorallia > Actinocorallia libanotica. Next base: position 67,200 of record NZ_BAAAHH010000004.1, on the reverse strand, counting down.
CCGCCCACGACGCCCCGCCCCCTCCTCCGGCCGACCGCAGCCGCCCGTCCCGCACCAGCGCCGCGAACGCCGTCACCGCCGCCGCCACCAGGAGCACGCGAGCGGACAGCAGCACCACGAACCCCGGCCCCATGCTCCCTTCCGCCCCGAACGCGTACTCGATGTTCCCCACCGCGTTCGACCAGGCGAACGGCGTGTAGGCCACCACCAGCCCGGCCGCCGCTCCGAACGTCCGCCGGAACGGCATCAGCACCGCCGCGACGGCCAGCAGCACCAGCTCGGGAACGTACTGGAAGGCCGAGGCCCCCTCCCCCAGCAGCGCGGGCCCCGTCCCGAACTGCCGCACCGAGCTGCCCGCCACCGCCATGGCCGCCGCCACCGCCGTGAGCGCGGCGGCCGTCATCTCCAGCCCGCGCCGCCCCTCCCCCGCGTCCTTGCCCATGACGTATCCGACATCGCCCATTTCCGCTCCCTTCCGGAGGAGATCCTGCCAGCGGTCCCCGGCCCCCGCGCCGCCGAAGTCAGGCGCGGGCGAAGAAAGCGGCGGCCACCCGGGTGTGCAGCGCAAAGGCCAGCTCCGTCGGCTCGTGGACCACGAGCCGCTCCATGACCTCCGCGTTGGGGACCGCGGGCGGGAGTGCGGACGGATCCAGGCACGGCCCCGAAGCGAAGACGAGAACGGTGCCGTCGGGCGCGCTGTGCACGTCGAAGAGCCGGACGTCCCCGGCGTCGACCACGATGCCCGTCTCCTCGTGGAGCTCCCGGACGGCGGCCTCCTGCCAGGACTCCCCCACGTCGATGTAGCCGCCGGGAAGCGCGAGGCCGCCGCGGTGCGGTTCGACGCCGCGGCGGATCACCAGCAGCCCGTCCCCCACGGGAAGCACCATCACGGCGACCGGCAGCGGGTTGAGGTGGCTGCGGTTCCCGCAAGAAGAGCACAGGCGCGGCCACGCCCGCCCGGCCTCGAACGGCGCACCGCAGAAGGAGCAGTGCGCGTTCTTCTCCGTTCGCCTCATCTCAGGGGGTCTCCCGACGCCGGAGCGGTCAGTGCGGCTCACGTTAGTGCACGGCACGGCTTTCCGGCGGGGTTTCGCTCACGGTTTGAGGTACATGTCCGCCAGGTGGTGGAGGTGGCGGCGGAAGCGCGCCGTGTCCTCGGGGTCCTTCGCGTCCTCGTGGCCCGGGATGCCGTTGAGAACGAAGATCTGGACGGCCCACGCCACGGTCCAGGCCATCAGCTCGCCGTCGACTTCGGGACGGAAGACGTCCTCGGTGGCGGCCCGCATGCGGCCGGCCTGGGGCATGACGAAGGTCTTCTCGATCTCCCTGAGGTCCGCGGCGTCGTTCATCCAGCGCTGCACCATCAGCGCCGCGTTCTCGGGGTGCTCCAGCAGGTAGTCGAAATACAGGTCCAGGAACTCGTGGTACCGATCCCGGTCGAATCCCGTTTCCTGGAACTCCCGCACCAGCGCCAGCTCCGAGGCGCGGACCCGGCGGAACACCTCCAGATACAGCTTCCGCTTGCCGCCGAACTCCTTCGTGATGGACGAGGCGGGCAGGCCCGCGGCGCCGGCGACCATCTCGGTCTCCGTCTGGTCGTAACCCAGTTCCGCGAACAGCCTTGTGGCCGCGGCCAGCAGCTGCTCGTACTCGCCCGTGGAGGGGGGATAAGCCGTTGACATGATTTTCCCTCTGCTTTCCCATCCGCTGAGAAAAGAGAAAGGCCCCCGGAGACCGGGGGCCTTGTGGCTCATGGCGAGGAGAGCGGGGCGGGTACGGATTATTTTTGGAAAAAATAGTAGGAGTAACCCGCCTCATGGCCTCGCCAGAGTCAGTTTACACCTCAGGAGGGAATGAGGTCGGACAAACGGGTCAGGTCGAAGATCTCGGAGCCTTCGGGGAGGTCCTCGGGCCGCTCCCTGCCCACGAAGGTGACGGGGGCGGACGGAGCGTCGTTGTCGTCGCCGAGGAAGGTGACCTTGGCGGCCTTGGCCGACCACAGGTCGGTCAGGTGGCGTACGCGCAGGTACTCGCGGTCCACGATCGTGCCGACCAGGTGGGCCGTGGTCATGCCGGTCGTCTCCACCCTGTTGAAGTTCACCCCGCCGCGAAGGAAGAGGTGCAGCCATTTGGCGCGCCATCTGCCGTCCTGGCCGCGGAGGAAGACCAGCGGGAGGGCCACGCGGCCGTGGCCGCGAAGGTCGGACTTCATGCGGACCGTCGCCGGTTCGAAGGGGGCTCCCGCCTGGCGGGCGTCGCGGACCATGAAGCCGAAGAACGATTCGGCGAGTTCGTCGAAGCCTTCGCCGCTGTAAACGTGGACCTGCGGGATGATGACGCGCTGCTGCAGCTTCCCGAGGGTCAGGTCGATGAACTCGCTGGCACCGTTCTCGGCCGAGGTGATGTCTCCGGAGTGCTCGCCTCCCACTTCCGTCAAATGCGTCCAGGACAGCTGGGAGGCGTAGGTGTAGTCGTCGTTGAGGAGCAGTGCCGACAGGTCGAGGTCGGTGGTCTTCTCGCGCTGGCGCCAGTAGATGAAGAAGCGCAGCAGGTTCCCCTCCACCGGGGAGTACGAACCGCGCGGCAGCACTCCGAAACCGGACGGGGACGACTTGCCGGACAGCGGCAGGGCGACGGACCAGATCTCCCGGTCGATCACCAGGTGGTCGACCTCGGGGAGGCGGCGGGTCACCTCGGCGTCCAGGATCTCGCACACGCGCAACGCCAGGGACATGTCGAGCGGGGCTCTGTTGTCGGGTCCCTTCCAGGCCCTGCTCTTGCGGGTGATGAAGATCCGGTGGCCGCCGCGGGACGCGCTGCGATTGTCCAGGTGCTCGCGCAGGGACAGCAGGACCCGTCCCGAGACCTGCTCCACGGTGTTCTCGACGGCCTCCAGGATGGCGTGGGCCTCCTCCTCGGAGGCGGCCGAGCGCACCAGCCAGTCCAGTGAACGGAACAGCAGTCCGGGCGCGGTGGTGAGGATCCGTGTCGCGCGGAGCACGTCGCGCGCGTCCATGGCCGACTGCACCCGCGCGGCGAGCGAGGGAGCGCGCTCCTCGCCTCGGGCGACGGCGAACACGCGGGCCGCGTGCGGCCAGCACGGGTACTCGTGCGGGTGGAGGCGTTCTCCCAGCCGCTTCCACTGCTCGCGGTGGGCGTTGACGTCGCCGAGCTTCGCCGGGGAGGCGGCCACGACGCCGTCCAGGGCGGCCAGCAGAGCTCTGCGCGCACGGCGGGACGGGGAACGGAGGCGGGTCGCCGGTTCCAGGTCCGCGCTGCCGCCGGAGAGGACGGACGCCAGCCGCAGCACGTCGGTGACGGTGTCGACGAGCAGGTCCTTGCCGGAGGCCAGCCGCACCTGGTTGATGTGGGCGCGGTGCTCCCGGACGGGGATCTGCTCGGGCTGCGGGCCGTCCGCGCAGTGGGAGGCGAGGACGCGCAGCGCGTCCGCGTCGTCCTCGCCGAGGGGCACCGTGCTGCCGGCGAGCGCGAGGTACAGGCGCGACGCCTCCTCCTCCAGGGTGCCGCCGAGGTGCAGCAGGGTGACCCGGTCCCCGGCCGAGGGGATCAGCTCGTCGTGGGCGGCGAGCATCTCCTCGTAGGTGTGCAGGTAGCGGCCGTAGGACGGCAGATCCAGCAGGTTCAGGCCGTCGCCGCCGGTGATGCCCCGTTCGGCGACGACCGGGTCCAGCAGCGCCTCGGCGAGGCAGCGCGTCCAGAACTCCAGCGTGTCCGGCACGCCGCCCGGGAAGTCCTTGAAGTAGGTGTTGTGCCGGACGTGGTCGCCGACCTCGCGCCGCACGGCCGCCAGGACGCGCACCGCGAAGTCGACGACGGTCCCCTCGTCCCGTCCGGCCAGGTGCTCCATGGCCTCCCGCGACAGCTTGAAGCCGGCGGACATCAGCACCGCGTCGAACTGCCGGACGACGACCTCGGTCTCCCCCGCGCCGCCCCCGGGCCGCGGCAGCCGCCGCGTCCTGCGGACGATCAGCTCTACAAGATCGGTCATCGCCGAATCATCGCAGCGATGTCCGTCATTCGCCGGTGATTTTCGGATATGCCGTTACGGGCGGTGGAAGAGGACGACGCCGTCGGCCGAGGCGAGGCGCCGGAAGCCCCTGCCGGGGAGTTCGGCCAGCGCCGCGTCCTGCTCCTCGACCGTGCGGGGGGTGTTCGAGCGGCGCTCCAGGTCGAGGGCGACCCACGTGTAGGGGCGGCCGCTGAGATCGGGGAAGGCCACCACCGTGGTCCTGCCCGTGAGCTGCGGCACGAGGTTGTTGCCGGCGGCGACGGTCGCGCCGTCGGGGATCCGTTCGAGCAGCTTCCTGGCGGCGCGCGCGTGCGGGTCGGCGCGCCAGGAGTAGGAGCTGACGGGTGTCGACGGCAGGAGGGCGAGGGCCGTCAGCAGCACGGCGTAGGGGGCGAGGCGCGCGGGGAGCCGGGGTCCCGCGGCGCGGAGGGCGGCCAGGCCGCTGATCGCCGCGGTGAACAGGACGGGCATGAGGATCGCGTTGTAGTGGACCTCGCCGGTGCTCCAGTACAGCGGGTTGCCCGACAGGAGCCGCAGGCCCAGTGAGGGTACGGCGATCAGCACCAGCGGGGACCGCAGGCACAGGCCCAGGGTGATCAGGAGGAGCCAGCCGAGCAGGGCCGCCTTGCCCACCGGGTCGGTGAGGGCGAACTCGGTGCCGGAGTAGGGGTAGCGGCCCGCCCGGTTGAACGCGGGGATCAGGACGAGGAGGGTCAGGGGGACGGCGGCCAGCCCCGCGGCCGCCACTCCCGCGCCGAGCTTCCGCGGCCCCTTCCAGAACAGGTAGACGCCGATCGCGGCGACCGTGAAACCCATGTCCTCCTTCACCAGGAGGAGGGGAAGCGTCCAGGCCGCGGCGGCCTTCCAGCGCTCCTCGGCCAGCGCCGCCATCGCGAACGCCAGCAGCGGCACGGCGAACGCCACCTCGTGGAAGTCGAAGGCCGCGAGACCCTGCAGACCCCAGGAGAGCCCGTAGGCGACGGTGACCGCGTGGCCGGCGGCCGGGCGAAGGGCCCTGACCGCGTACCGGCCCACCGCGAAGACCGACAGCGCGATCAGCGCGGCCTGGGCCACCAGCAGGACGCCGGCGTCCGGCCAGAGCCGGTACAGCGGCGCCAGCACCACGAGGACGGGATGGAAATGGTCGCCGAGCAGGTTGTAGTCGGCGCCTTTCAGCGGAGAGACCGGGGCTTTGAGATCCGCGTACGACGCAATGGCCTGATGGAAGATTCCCAGGTCATAACCACTCGTCCGCAGCCGCGCGTGCTCGAACAGAGAAAATGATGCATAAAGCACAAAAAAGGCGATCGAGATGCCACCCGTGACGGCGTTCCGACCCTCGATCCGCATACCCACCCCCCGTGCGAGCCTCTCCCGGAGCCCGAAAGCAAAGATCACCGAGATTAGCGTACGGAAAGGCGCCGAAAATCGGCTGTTCTCCGGTTCGTGGAAGGACCGATCCCGGAGAAGCCTTTTCGTCGGCCATGATGAACGCCGCCGACCGATGAACGGAAAAGAACGGCGCACGGCATGAATCCGGCCACGAAGGCGCGGGATCCCGTCAGCGGGAACGCGGCGGGGACACCAGGCCCATCTCGTAGGCGAGGATGACCAGGTGGACGCGGTCGCGGGCGTCGAGCTTGGCGAGCAGCCGCGTCACGTACGCCTTGACGGTGGAGACGCTGATCACGAGCCGGGCCGCGATCTCGTGGTTGGTCAGCCCGGTGCCGACCAGGGTCAGCACCTCGCGCTCCCTGCCGGTGACGGCGTCCGGCACCCGGTGCCGCGGCGGCGGGAACGGGGCGGGGCCCCGGGCGAACCGCTCGATCAGGCGGCGCGTGACGCCCGGCGCGATCAGGCCGTCCCCGGCGGCGACCACCCGGATCGCCGCGAGGATCTCCGGCAGCGCCATGTCCTTGACCAGGAAGCCGGACGCGCCGGAGCGGAGGGAGCCGTAGACGTTGTCGTCATCGTCGAACGTGGTCAGGACGACCACGCGCGGCCCCTCCGGGTCGGCGGTGATGATCCGGGTGGCCTCGATGCCGTCCATGCCGGGCATGCGGATGTCCATGACCACGACGTCGGGGCGCAGGTCGCGGGCGAGCCGGACGGCCTCGCCCCCCGTTGCGGCCTCCCCGAGGACCTGGAGGCCGGGGTCCTCGGCGATGACCATGCGCAGGCCCGCCCGCACCAGCGGCTGGTCGTCGGCCAGGACCACCCGTACCGTCAACGCGGCCTCACCGGCAGCCGGGCCGCGACGCGGAACCCGCCTTCGGGACGCGGTCCGGCGGTGAAGTCGCCGTGCAGAAGGCCGACGCGCTCACGCATCCCGACGATGCCGTGACCGCCGCCGAGCCCGGTGCCGCCGCGTCCGGAGTCCACGATCTCGATGGCCAGCTCGTCTTCCCGGTGCTCGATGGAGACCCGGCAGCCGCCGGTGCCGGCATGGCGCACCACGTTGGTCACCGCCTCCTGGACGATGCGGAACGCCGACAGGTCGATCTCGGCGGGCAGCGGATCGCGCCGGCCCGACCGGCGCACGTCGACGTGGACGCCCGCGGCCGCCGTCGTCGCGGCGAGCCGTTCGAGGTCGGCCAGCCCGGACGCCGGGACGGTCTCCACCGGGTCGCCTTGGCGGAGCGCGCCGAGCATCCGCCGCAGGCCGGCGAGGGTCTCCCTGCTCGCCTGCTCGATCGCGTCCAGCGCCTCGCGGGCCGCGGCAGGCCTGGCGTCGGCGACCATCTTGGCGGCGCCGGCCTGGATGGCGATGACCCCGATGCTGTGCGCCACCGAGTCGTGCAGTTCGCGGGCGATCCTGAGCCGTTCGGCCGTGACCGCCTGGGCATGCGTCATCCGGGCGTGCTCGCGGCTCTGCCGGACCCAGCCGCCGGCCAGCCAGGCGATGACGGCGGTCAGCGCGACGCTCGACTGCGTCGAGGTGCCGATGGGGAAGCCGAGCATCACCCGGACGGCGGAGTGGCCGGCCAGGACGGCGAGCGCCATCGCCACCGCGGCGGCCGAGGTCCGGCGGGGCCGGGTGGCCGCGATGTGGACGAGGGCGGCGTCGGCGGCCAGGAACTGCGGGAAGGCGATCTCGGTCGAGTTCAACGCCATCGCCGCGAACACGGCCCCGGCCAGGAGCAGCGCCAGTGCCGACAGCGACCGGCGGCCCAGCAGGAGGCCGCCGACCAGTATCAGGGCGGTGGCCGCGACGACGAAAGGCACATGCCCGGAGGTGAGGGAGCCGAGCCCCTCGGGGCGGAAACGCGGCACCTCGCCCGGCAGCCTGACGCTGACCGCCGCTTCGTAGGCCAGGCCGGCCGCCCAGGCCAGGACCGCCCACGTTCCGGGCGGCAGGCGCCTGAGCAGGGGGACTTTCACCCCGCGATCGTAGGACGGCGGGACCGGCGGGCGCATCGGACCACGGGCTTACGCCCACGGTCCCATGCAGGTCTGGACGACGGCACGATGCGGTGCGGGCACCGCCTCCTGCACCGTTGCCCGCATGATCGAAGCCAGAGAGCTGACCAAGCGCTACGGCGGCACCACGGCCGTGAACGCGCTGAGCTTCACCGTACGGCCCGGGGTCGTCACCGGCTTCCTCGGCCCGAACGGCGCGGGGAAGACCACCACTCTGCGCATGGCCCTCGGCCTGAACACGCCCACCTCGGGAAGCGTGACCATCGGCGGGCGCCCGTTCCGGGAGCGGCCGCGCGGGCTGCGCCACGTCGGCGCGCTGCTCGACGCGGGCGACGTCCACGGCGGGCGCAGCGCGCTGGCGCACCTGTCGGCGCTGGCCCGGGGCAACGCCATCCCGCGCCGCCGGGTCACCGAGGTGCTGGAGGAGGCGGGGCTGGCCGGTGCGGCACGGCGCCGTGTCGGCGGGTTCTCGCTGGGGATGAGGCAGCGGCTCGGGATCGCCGCCGCGCTGCTCGGCGACCCGCCGGTGCTGCTGTTCGACGAGCCGCTGAACGGGCTGGACCCCGAGGGCGTGCTGTGGGTGCGCGGGCTGCTGCGCCGACTGGCCGCCGAGGGCCGCACCGTGTTCGTCTCCAGCCACCTGATGTCGGAGATGGAGCACACCGCCGACCGGCTGGTCGTGATCGGCCGCGGCGAGCTGATCGCCTCCGAGTCCCTCGCCGATTTCGCGGCCCGCGGCAACCGGCGGAGCGTGGCCGTCCGGACGTCCGACCCCGCCGCGCTGGCGGCCCTCGTGACCTCCGCGGGCGGTGCGCTGGAGCCCGAGGACGACGGGTCGTACACGGTGACCGGGCTCAGCGCGGACCGCGTCAGCGAACTCGCCTTCGAGCGGCGCGTCCTGCTGCACGAGGTCACCGCCCGCAACTCCTCCCTGGAGCAGGCCTTCATGGAACTCACCGCCGACAGCGCCGAATACCGGTCGGGAGGAGCACGATGAGCGCGATGACGCCGCCGGCGGCCGAACCCCGCGCCCGGTTCGGCGACCTGCTCGCCGCCGAATGGATCAAGATGCGGTCGCTCCGCTCGACCTCCGCCGCCCTCGTGGCCGGGGCACTGGTGTCCGTCGGGATCTGCGTGAACTCCGCACGGTCCAACGCCCACCTCATCGAGCGCAGCACGAACCCGGACCAGCGCACGGCGATCGACCCGCTGCACGCCGCGTTCGTCCCCGAGGCGTTCCAGATCCTCATGGTCGTCGCCGCCGCCGTGGGCGCCGCCACGATCTTCGGTGAGTACGCCGGCGGAATGATCCGTACGACGTTCGCGGCTGTTCCGGCCCGCCGGTCGGTGGTCGCCGCCAAGGTCGTCGTGGTGACGGCGGTCATGCTCGTCTACGGCACGGCCGTCGCCGCCGCCTCGTTCGGCGTGACGCAGGCGATCTACGACCCGGTGCGGATCGGGTTGCCGATCACCGCGCCCGGCGCGTTCCGCGCCGTCGCGGGTTCCGCGCTCCTGGCCCCGGTCTCCGCCCTGGTCGGCATGGCCCTGGGCGCCCTCATCCGGCACACCGCCGGGACCGTCGTCGCGAGCGTCGGCGTGCTCCTGCTGCTGCCGAGGCTCTTCGGAGGCGAGACGTACCGCTGGGTCAAGGAGATCGGCAACGCGATGCCGGTCAGCGCCTGGACCGCCCTGGTCGAGAATCCCGCGCGGAGCCTCCCGCCCGGCGGGCCCGTCCGCTGGGTCAGCAGGTATCCGGTGTCCGTCACCGAGGCCTGGCTCGTCCTCGGGGCCTGGGCGCTCGTCGCGGCGGCCGTCGCCGTGGCGGTCGTCCACCGCCGGGACGTCTGAGGGGCGGCGGTCAGACCGCGTCGAAGAACGCCGTGAGGGCGGCCGCGGCGGCCCGGGCGCACTCGACGTCCTGGTCGGCGGTGGCGCCGCTGACGCCGATCGCGCCGAGGAGTTCGCCCTCGTGCTTGACGGGGAGGCCGCCGGGGAGGGTCGTCAGGCGGAAGGGGACCTGGTCGTCGATGATGGTGAAGAGGTCGGGGTAGGTCTCGCGGATGCCGGACATGGCTTCGCTGGGCGCGCGGAAGGCCGTGGAGCTGCGGGCCTTGGCGCGGGCCACGTCGGGTCCGAACCAGGGAGCGCCGTCGGCCCGGACGACGAGGATGTCGGCGCCTCGGGCGTCGACCAGGGCCACGGCGACCTTCAGGCCGTCGGCGGCGGCGCGGTCGAGCGCGGCGTCGGCGGCGGCTCGGGCGGCCTGGAGGGACAGTTTTCTGGCCATGGGTCCTCGTCTTCTGCTGCTCCGGGGGTCCTGCGGGACCGGTCCATCTGGATGTTCTATACCTTCAGTGGATCTGTCGGGCGGGGAAGGGGGTGCCGGGTGGATTCGGGGTCGGCTTTGCGGGCGTTCGGACACCGCAACTACCGGATCTTCTGGTGCGGGGCCCTGGCTTCGAACACCGGGAGCTGGCTGAGCAACCTCACGGTGCCGTACGTGCTGTACCAGCTCACCGGAAGCGCGTTCTGGGTGGGGCTGGTGAGCCTGTGGCAGTTCCTGCCGAGCGTGTTCTTCGGGCCGCTGGGCGGGGCCGTGGCCGACCGGTACGACCGCAGGCGCGTGCTGTTCCTCACCCAGGCGGGCATGACGGCCGCGGCGTTCCTCATGTGGGCGTGCTGGGTGACGGGCTGGCGGGAGCCGCTCGTGCTGCTGGCGCTGGTGGGCCTCGGCGGGCTCTTCATGGGGATCAACCTGCCGAGCTGGCAGGCGTTCGTCAGCGACCTGGTGCCGCGGGAGGACCTGCGGTCGGCGGTGGCGCTCAACTCCCTGCAGTTCAACGCCGCCCGCGCCCTCGGACCGGCGATCGCCGGGATGCTGCTGGCGCTTCTCGGGCCCGCCTGGTCCTTCTTCCTCAACGGGATGTCGTTCTTCTGCGTGCTGGCGGCGCTGCTGCTCATCCGCGGTACGGGCGGCGGCGTGCGGGCGGCGTCCAGGTCCGCGGGCGTCGTCCGCGAGTTCGCCGAGGCGCTGCGCTACATCCGCGCCCGGCCGGGCATCGTCGTCTCGCTGGCCGTCTCGGTCCTGATGGGCGTGCTCGCCAATCCGATCTTCCAGCTGACCGTGGTGTTCGCCGGGAGCGTCTTCCGCACCGGGCCGATGAGCCTGGGCCTGCTCAACGCGGCGCTGGGCGTGGGCGCGGTGCTGGCCGCGCCGCTGGTGTCCGGCAGGCGGGCGCCGAGCCTGAGCCGGACGGTCCGCTGGGGGCTGGTGGTCTGCGGGACGGCGACGGTCGCGTTCGGGGCGGCGCCGACCTACCTCTTCGGCCTCGTGTGCCTGGTGGTCGTCGGCGGCTGCTTCCTCGCCATCGTCTCCAGCGCGAGCACCGCGGTCCAGGTCATGGTCGCCGACCCGCTGCGCGGCCGGGTGATGGCCTGCCGGATCATGATCTACACCGCGTCCTTCCCGGTCGGCGGCCTGCTGCAGGGCTACTGCGCCGATCTGGTCGGGCCGCGTGCGACCGTCTGCGCTGCGGGGGCGCTCCTGCTCGTCTCGGCGGCCGTCCTGATGTCCTGGCGCGGGCCGGCCCGCCTGGAGCGGCTGGACGACCCGCACGACTCCTCGTACGTCCCCGCCGAGAGGTGAGGCGGGAGGGCCGCGCGGCCCTCCCGCCCGGATCAGCCCGCCCGGCCTCGCAGACGCCCGATGAGGACGTCGAGGACGAGGAACGCGGCGAGCGGGTAACCGAACAGCGGCACCAGCCAGGCCGCGCCGAGCGCCCCTGCCGCCAGGAGCGCCAGGGCCCACGGCGGGACGGTGCGCCACGCCCCGCGCGGGACGGGGCGGCCGAAGCCGTGGCGGCCGCGCCGCCACCACATCAGGTAGCCCCAGCCGATGAGGAGGACGAGCCCGAGGGCCAGGGCGGCCAGCAGGACCTGGTTCGCCGGGCCGAACAGCTGTCCCGTGTGCGCGGCGACGCCGAGGCTGGTGAGCTTGGCGAGGAACGGGTAGTCGGCGAAGCGCAGGGTGGCGACGACCTCGGCGGTGGCGGGGTCGACGGCCGCCGAGTCCTGGCGCACCGGCCAGCTCTGGTCGGTCTGCTTGACCGTGAAGGCCTCGTCCGGACGCGACGGGTAGCCGATCTCGACGGGGCCGGCGAGACCGGCCGCGGCGAGGACCTGGTCGGCGTCGGCTCCGGAACCGGCGTGGTGGGCGTGGGCGTGGTCGTGGGCTCCCGCGCCGTGGTGGGCGGCCGCGGCGGTGCCCGCCAGGGTGGGCGTGACGCCGTTCAGCGCGGTCTGGATCCCATCGATGCGGGCGCCGGATCCGGCCGACCACGTCAGGCCCGTCGCCGACAGGAAGAGCAGCCCGGCCGCCGACCACAGGCCCACGGTGCCGTGCAGGGACAGCGTCCTGCGGCGGCCGGAGGCCCCGCGGTCCGGGACGAGCAGCTCGCGGCGGCGCCTGCGCCTGCGGGAGGCCCACAGGACGAGCCCGCCGCCGACGACGGCCCACAGCCAGCTCGCCGCGAACTCGCTGTAGTAGCGGCCGGGGTCGCCCAGGTGCAGGTTGGCGTGGAGCTTGGACAGCCACGCCCGGACGGGCAGCGCCTCGGAGCCGCCGTAGACGGCGAGCTCGCCCTTGACCGTCCCCCGGTAGGGGTCGACGAAGACGGCGAGCCGCTCGGAGGCGCCCAGACCGTCGGCGCTCATCAGGACGCGGGTCGTCTCGCCCGAGCCGGCGGACGGCCGGACCGCGAGGACCTTCCCGTCCGGCCGCGCCTCCCGGGCGAGCTCGACCTGCCGCTCCAGCGGGAGCCGCTCGCCGGCGGCGGGCACCCGGAGCTGCTCGGCGTAGATGATCTTCTCGGCCTGCCAGGAGCAGGCGTACAGCAGCCCGCTGACCGCGGCGACCAGCAGGAAGGGCGCGACGATGACGCCCGCGTAGAAGTGCAGGCGCAGGGCCAGCGCCCGCAGCCCGCCCGAAAGGGAGGTGGATGGTCTCTTCCGCCGGGCCGTCGGCTCGGTGGAAGCGGTCGTCAAAGACAAGGAGGCACTCCATGGCGAACTCTCATGGCGCGCGGCCCTTCTCGGGAACGCGGCCATGGGCCTCCGGCGGTACGCCGAAGACCTGAGGGAAGGGAAGGTCAGAGAGAGTTCGCCACGGGCGGCCCGCGCCGCCCCACGGCGGTGACGATCGCCGCCGGGACCAGCACCCGCACCGTCCCGGCCGCCGGCCGCGAGACGGGCGGGGCCGATACGGGCGTGTACCGCAGGAGCCGCAGGAGCCGTGCGGCGGTCCGCCGCACGAGGGCGCAGAGGAGTTCCTCGCCGCACCGCAGCCAGGCGGCCGACAGCAGGGCGACGATGAGGTGCCCGAGCAGCATCGCCGGACCGGAGTGCCCCGCGTCCACCATGACCGGAAGGTCGGGGTTCACGGACTCCGCCGTCCCCGGCGCGAGCCGCCCGAACAGCTCGTGCAGCCCGTACTGGGCCAGCGACGTGGCGGGGAGGACGACGCGCATGTCCCGCTCCCGCCCGCCGAGCAGGAACGCGCCCGCCGCGGTGAGCAGCGCCGCGAGCCCCGTCCCGCCGGGCCCCGGCAGGGCGCCGCCGCCGTACCAGTGCGCGACCGCGGAGACGAGCGTGCACACCGCGCCGAAGCCCGCAGCGCGGATCATCCGCAGGCTCCAGTCGGGTGTCATCCCGCCAGTATGGTGCCGCTCTCCTGAAGAGCCGCTACCGCCCACGGGTTTCTGGCGGGCGGGGAAGGCGAACGGCGCCGCCGGGTGAAGCCCGCCGCCGCAGGGATGACGTCAGCAATTCATGAAAGTTTCAAGATTTTTCTGCAAGCTCTTGATATTCATGCAAGGAGGATTCATTCTCCTCGTGGACGGCCGTCCCTCCCCCATCCGTTCGGCCTGAGGAGAGCTCCGCATGGCTTCCGCACGATCTCCGCGTCTTCGAAGATTCCGTTCGCTGCTGCTGGGTTTCGCCCTGGTGGCCGGGGGCGCCGTGCCCCTGGCCTCGGTGGTGGCGAACGCGCCCGCGGCGGCGGCCGTGACGTTGAACGACAGCGACGTCACGGCGAACCTGTGGCAGTGGAACTGGGACTCCGTCGCCTCGGCGTGCACGGACCACCTCGGCCCGGCCGGTTACGGCGCCGTCCAGGTCTCGCCGCCGCAGGAGTCCGTCAGCCTTCCGAACAGCAGCGACGGCGTGCACCCGTGGTACGAGGTGTACCAGCCGGTGTCCTACAAGCTGGAGTCCCGCTTCGGAACACGGGCGGAGTTCGCCGCGATGGTGAACACCTGCCACGACGCCGGCGTACGCGTCTACGTGGACGCGGTCGTCAACCACATGGCCGGGGTGAACAACCCGTCAGGCACCGTCGGGTACGCCGGGACGGCGTTCACCGGCTACAACTACCCGGCCGTCCCGTACGGGAACTCCGACTTCCACCGCCCCGGCGACAACTGCCCCACCAACGGAGCCATCAACGACTGGAACAACGAGTCCCAGGTGACGAGCTGCGAGCTGCTCGCGCTCTCGGACCTGTACACCGAGAAGGAGGCCGTCCGCGACAAGATCGCGGCCTACCTGAACGACCTGGTCGGCCTCGGCGTCGACGGATTCCGCGTGGACGCCGTCAAGCACATCAAGAAGGCCGACTTCGCCGCCATCCTCGGCAAGGTCGCCGACACCGCCGCGGAGAACAAGCGCCCCTACGTCGCTCAAGAGATCTTCGACGGGGCCTCCAACGACGCCCTGAAGGCCCGTGCGTTCATCGGCAACGGCGACGTGCTGGACTTCGCCTACGCCAAGACCGTCAAGGCGCGTTTCCAGGGCTCCATCGCCGACTTCGCGAACTTCTCCAACTGGACGATGGACGCACCCAGCGAGAACGTCTTCGCGATGGTCACCAACCACGACCTGGAGCGCGACGGCGTCGTCCTGTCCTACAAGAACGGCACCGACTACGTCCTGGCCAACTACTTCGTGCTGGCCTGGCCGCACGGCAAGCCGTCCGTCTACGACAGCTTCTCCTACTCCGGCCGCAACCAGTCGCCGCCCTCGGACTCCAACGGCTTCGTCACCGACGCCTCCTGCGGCTCCGCCTGGAACTGCCTGAGCCGCACCACCGGCATCAAGGGCATGGTCGGCTGGAACAACGCCGTCAAGGCCGCCAAGACGGTGTCGAACTTCAAGGCCGTCAACGCCAACGTGATCGGATTCAACCGCGGCTCCTACGGCTGGATCGGCATCAACGACTCCGGCAGCGCCGCCACCTCGGAGTTCACCACCGGCCTGGCCGACGGCGAGTACTGCGACGTCATCACCGGAGGCCCCACCTCCACCGGCTGCGCAGGCACCAGGGTCACCGTGGCGAACGGCAAGGCCACCGTGGCGATCCCCGCCAACAGCGCCGTGGCCGTCCACCACAAGGCGCTCCCCGGCGGCGGCCCGACGCCCACCTCCACCCCGACGACACCGACGCCGACCCCGACCACGCCGGTCTCCACGGTCGCCGCCACCTTCAACGTGTACGCCTCGACCGTTCCCGGTGAGAACGTCCACGTCGTCGGCAGCACCTCCGCGCTCGGCGGCTGGGACACCGACGAGTCCGTGCCCCTGTCCTCGTCCGGTTACCCGTACTGGAACGGCACCGTCAACGTTCCGGCGGGCACGCAGATCGAGTACAAGTACATCAAGAAGACGGCGGCGGGGACCGTCACCTGGGAGTCGAACCCCAACCGGGTCTTCGCCTCCGGCACCGCCGCGAACACGCTGAACAACAGCTGGAACGTCGCCAACGCGAACGCCACCGACGTCACCTTCAACGTCGACGCACCCGGCGGCCCCCTCTACGTCGTGGGCTCCGTCGGCGCCCTCGGCTCCTGGAACCCCGCCCACGCCGTCCCGCTCACCCAGGCAGGCCAGGACTGGAGCAGGCTGGTGATCGTCCCGAAGAACACGTCCTTCGAGTACAAGTACCTGCGCAAGGACGCCTCCGGGAACGTCATCTGGGAGAGCGGAGCCAACCGCGCCTACAGCACGGGCGGCGGCACCGGCCTCACCACCGACGACACCTGGAGATGACCCTGCTGTGAAGGCGGCCGGGCGATGTCCCGGCCGCCTTCACAGGCGAACGGCGGTGAGCAGCAGATGCGCGGGATGATCGGGGAGGTCGGTGAGCCGGACCGTGCAGCCCGCCTCCACCGCCCAGCCGGCCAGTTCCGAGGACGGATGCAGCCGCCCGCCCTGGGTGTGCCAGAGGTTGAGGTCGAAGAACCGCTGGAAGGCTCGCTCGGCGGGCGCGTCCGGAGCCGGGTCGGACTCCAGGATCAGCAGCGTCCCGCCGGTCCGCAGCGCCGCGGCCGCCTCGGCGACGAGCGCCCGGGCCCGGACGGAGGTGAAACCGTGCAGGACGTTGCAGAGCAGGACGACGTCCTGGCCCCGCTCGGTGATCGCCCCCGGCCTGCCGAGATCAGCCCCCCGTCCCGTGACCGGCCCGTCGAATCCCGCCTCGGCGACGACGGACGGCAGGTCCACGACCGTCGCGCGCAGCTCCGGGCTGCGGGCGCAGAACACCCGGCTGAACGTCCCGCTGCCGCCGCCGACGTCCAGGAGCGACCGGGTCCCGCCGGGCAGTGTGATCGCCTCGGCGAGCCCGGCGGCCATCCCTTCCTGCAGCCGGTGGAAGCGGCGGCGGACCTCGGGCCGGTCGTCGAGCCAGGAGTAGAAGGTCCCGTCGGGCACCCCCGACCCGACCGCCTCGGCGAGCCCCTCCCAGGGCCCCGCGGCCAGCGCCGTCCACAGCGGCAGCACCTCTCCCCAGTGCCCGCGCAGCCCCGCCCCGGCGGGCCGCTCGGCGTAACGCCCGTCCTCCAGCGCCAGGTAGCCGCTCTCGACGAGGGCGTCCAGCAGCGCGCACAGCGGTTCGCGGGCCGCGCCCGTCCGCGCCGCGAGCTCCTCCGGGGCCGCCGGGCCCTCGGCCAGCGCGTCGAACACCCCCAGCCGCAACGCGGCGACGGCCGCGTGGCAGGCCAGCAGCCCGAGCAGGTGGGTCATCGGGTCGGCCGCTTCGGCCTCGGGCTCAACGGGCATGGTCCACCTCCGGGTGGCGGGTCGGCGGGATATCGGGAAGGGTGTCCGGGAGCGTGCGCTCGAGGGTGCGCAGGGACGGGGTCAAGGTGGTGGCGGCGAGCGCGGCCAGCAGCACGGCGGCCAGCAGGAAGAGCGCGGCGATGCCGCGGCCGTCGCCCGTGCCGGTCAGGACGCCGACGCTTCCGGCGAGCGCGCCGCCGGGCGCCAGCAGGGGTTCGGCCACCTGCTCGCTCAGCGGCCCGGCGGCCAGGTAGGCGAGCGGCTGGGCGGCCTGGCCCAGGGCCTGGACGGTGCCCGTGACACGGCCGAGCGCGGCGGGCTCGACCTTCGTCTGGAACAGGGTGCGGCCGCAGCCCTGCACGATCGGCAGGGTGAACAGGAAGACCGCGGCGGCAGCGCCCACCAGGAGCGGCGAGGGGCTGGGCGCGTGCAGGACCAGCGCGGCGGCGCCGGCCAGCATGAACAGGGTGATGCCGTTCATGCGGCGGCGCGGACCTCCCCACGCGCCCATCGCGAGGCTCCCGGCGAGGACGCCGCAGCCGCCCGCGAGCATGAGCACGCCGAGCGTGGCCGGTGGGGCGAAGGCGAGGATGAGCGGCTGGACCAGCACGCCCGCCAGGCCGTACACGAAGTTGTAGCCGGTGAACACCAGGGCGAGCAGCAGCAGGGGGCGCCGCTCCCGCAGGTACCGCCAGCCCTGGACGAGGTCGGCGCGCAGCGGGGGCGGAGCGGCCGGGCGCTCGGGCCGCAGCACGTGCTCCGGCAGCCGGACGGCCAGCAGCGTGCCCACCGCCACCGCGAACGAGGCCAGGTCCAGGAGGATGACGCCGCCCGTCCCGACCGCGGCGAGCAGCGCGGCGGCCACCGCGGGCGCCGCGATCTGCGCGGCCATGCCCAGCTGCATGAGCCCGTTGGCGCGGCCGAGGTGGCGGGCCGGGACGAGCAGCGGGGTGATCGCCTGGTAGGCGGTGAAGTGGAACGTGCCCGCCGCCGCGCCGACGGCCGCCGCGACGCACACGTGGACCGGATGCAGGTTCCCGGTGTGCACGAGCACGGCGAGCACCGCGGTGACGGTGCCGCCGGCGCAGTCGGCCGCCACCAGCACCTTCCTGCGGTCGAACCGGTCGGCCACCACCCCGGCGAGCGGTCCGAGCAGCACCGGCGGCAGCATCGCGGCGAGCATCACCAGGGCGAACCCGGTCACCGACCCGGTCGTCTGGTAGACCCACACGCCCAGCACGAACGAGGTCAGGGCCGACCCGACGCTCGACACCAACGAAGTGCCCCAGACCAGGGCGAAGCGCAAAATCTCAGTGGTCATGCGAGGGCTCCGGCGGAGGCGAGGAAGTCGAGGTAGCGGCCGATCAGCGTCCGGTCGGCGGGCGGGCAGGCGCCCAGGTCCCGCTCGGTGCGGGCGCAGTCGAACTCCGGCCGGGGGAAGTCCGGCGCGGTCTCCGGCAGGGACGTCACGAAGGGGGCGAGGGCGAGGCCGGTCCCGGCGGCGAGCCGGGCGTTGACCTCGTCCCGCCAGCGCTCCCAGGGGACGAGCGCCGCGTCGCGGCCGTGCGACCGCAGTGCTTCGGCCAGCTCCGGATATCCGATGGTGGCGTTGTTGAAGTAGTGGTGGTCGCGGCCGGTCGCGTCCGGGTCCATGACCGCCCGGGTGATCGCGGCGGCCACGTGGTCGACGGGCGTGACGTCCTCGGTGTGGGCGAGGTCGGGTACGCAGCCGGTCTGCGCGAAGGTCCGCAGGAGGCTGCTGAAGTAGTCGCCCGGGTCGGCCCGTCCGGTCAGGGAGTGGCCGCCGATCCGGGCGGGCCGGTGCAGGCTCACCAGGATCCCGGCCGCGCGCGCCTCCCGGCAGAGCCGGTCGGCCGCCCACTTGCTCTGCTCGTAGGGGCCGGGCAGCCCCGCGGGATCGTCCGGGGCGTCCTGCTCGGTGACCCGGGCGCCGAGGAAGCGGTCGGCGATGTACACCCCGAGCGTGGACACGGCGTGGACGGGTGTGCCCCCGCCGAGCGCGGCCAGCCGCAGCGCCTCGACGGTTCCCCCCACGTTGGGCGGGCGCAGCCGCTCGTACGGCTCGGTGAAGCTGACGAGGCCGCCGTTGTGGCAGATCGCGTCGCAGCGCCGGGCCAGGTCGCGCCATTGCGCCTCGTCCAGACCGAACCGGGGCAGCGCGAGGTCGCCCGGCAGCGCGACGATCCGTCCCGGGTCGCCGTCCAGGTCCCAGGAGCGCAACGCCTCCCGCACCCGGGCGTGGCCCTGGGCGGCGCCGTCGGCCCGCACCAGGCACAGGACCGCTGTCTCCGGGCGCGCCAGCAGCTCGGCCAGCAGGTGGGCGCCGAGGAACCCGGTCGCCCCGGTGAGCAGGACGGTACGCGGCGGTTCGGACGGAACACGTCCCGCCGCACGAATCTCCGGTGGCAGCGGCTCCCGCAGGTCCGGCGGCTCGGCGGCAGGCGAAGGAACGGGCGTGGGGGTGTTCGTTTCACCGAGCCTGCGGGCGAGGTCGGCCAGGTCGTCGGAGGCCAGCAGGTCTTCCAGGGGCATCCGTGCGCCCAGGGCGCGTTCGACGGCGGCGGCGATTCTCGTCGCGATGATCGAGCTGCCGCCCAGGGCGAAGAAGTTGTCGGTGCGTCCGACTCGCGGCACCTCCAGGACTTTCGCCCAGATGGCGGCGAGAGCGCCTTCCAGCGGGCCTTCCGGTGGCGCGTAGCCGTTCTCGGCGGCCGGTACGGGCGGCAGCGCGGCGAGGTCGACCTTGCCGTGCGGGGTGCGCGGCACACTCCCGACCGGGACGAACACGTCGGGCATGAGGGCTCGAGGCAGCTTTTCCCGGACGAAGCTCCGCAGCTCCCCGGGAAGCACCTTCGTCGCCGTGTAGGCGACGAGCCTTCCCTCCGCCGCGATGACCGCCGCGTCGTGCACCTTTGGATGCGCGGTCAGCGCCGACTCGACCTCTCCCGGTTCGACACGGAATCCGCGGATCTTCACCTGGCGGTCCGCCCGTCCGAGGAACTCCAGCAGGCCGTCCGTCCGCCACCGTGCGAGATCCCCCGTCCGGTACATGCGTCCGCCGCTCCATGGATCGGGCACGAACCTCTCAGCGGTGAGTTCCGGGGCGCCCAGGTAGCCCAGGGCCACGCACTCCCCCGCCAGGTACAGCTCTCCCGGCGCGCCCGGGGCCGCGAGCTCCCCCTCCGGGGTCAGTACATGGGCGCGTACGTGCGGCAGCGGCCGTCCGATCGGCAGGTGCGCGACCCGCCGCCCTCCGGTGGCCGTGTACTCGGCGGCGTCGACGGTCGTGGAGAGGGTGGCGCAGACGGTGGCCTCGGTGGGGCCGTAATGGTCGTGGAAGCGGACGCGGGAGCCGGTGGCCTTCGCCCAGGCGGCGACGGCCGGTGTCGGGACGCGGTCGCCGCCGACCATGAGGGTGGTGACGGGCCACTCCGGCGGGACGCGGACGGTCCCGGCTGCCAGATCGTCGGTCCAGCCGCGCCACAGCGCGACGGGGGCGTCCACGGCGGTGACGGAGTGGGCGGAGCAGAAGGCGACGAGCCCGGCGGCGTCGAGGCGGGCGGGCTCGGGGTGCAGGACGAGGGCGGCGCCCGACGTCAGGGCCGGGAAGAGGTCGCCGATGGAGGCGTCGAAGGTCAGCGGAGGCAGCATGAGGACACGCTGCCCGGGTGCGAAGCAGGTGTGCGCTTCGACGAAGGAGCGGGTGAAGCGGGCCAGACCGCGCCGGCCGACCATGACGCCCTTGGGCTCGCCGGTCGAACCCGAGGTGAAGATCACATAGGCAAGGCCGTCGGGCGGTGCGCCGCCCCCGGGGAGGCGGCGGATGCCGTCCGCGTCGATGACGGCGTCCGCTCCCGAGCGCCGCAGCAGGGCGGGCGCGCGCGGATCGTCCGGGGAGAGCGGCAGGTACGCCGCGCCGGCCCGCAGCGCGGCGAGGATCGCGATGATCGCGTCCGGCCCCTGGGGCAGGACGATCCCGACGAGGCGCGTGTCCGCCAGCCGCGCCCCCAGCAGCCGCGACTCCCGTTCCAGCTCCCGGTAGGTGAGGGTCCGCCCGGCCGCGATGAGGGCGGGCGCGTCCGGCTGCCGGTCCGCGACCGCCAGGAAGCCTTCGACGACGTCCGGGACCTGCGAGGCGTCCGCGGGGACGTCCAGAAGGCGGGCGTGCTCGGCGGCGGTCAGGGCCGGGGTCCGGCGGATCGGCGCGGCCGGGTCCGCGACGCAGGCGCGCAGCAGCCGTACGATCTGGTCGCGGAAGCGTGCCGCCTCGGTCTCAGTGAGCAGCTCGGCGGCGTAGTCGAAGTACAGGTCGATCCCGGGGCCGCCCGGCGAGACCAGCATCGTCAGGTCGAGGCGGGAGGTCGGGGCGACCAGCGGCCACGGTTGCGGGACCGTCCCTTCCGGCGCGGGGTCCGGCCCTCCTTGCTCCATGACCAGCATCGTCTGGAACAGCGGGTTGCGGCCCGGTTCGCGGGCCGCCCCGCACGCCGCGACGATCTCCTCGAACGGGACGTCCCGGTGCGCGAGCGCGTCCAGGACGACGGCCCTCACCTCGCGCAACTGCTCGCGGAACGTGCGGTCCTCCGACACCGCGCAGCGGATCGGCAGGGTGTTGACGTAGAACCCGACGGCGTCCTCCAGCCCGGGGGCGTCCCGCTCGCTCGACGGGGTGCCGATGACGACGTCCCGTTCTCCGGAGTGGCGGGAGAGGGCGATCATCATCGCGGTGAGGAAGACCGTGAAGGGGGTGCAGCGCTCCCGCCGGGCCAGGTCCAGCAGGTCGCGCGAGAGGCCGGGGTCGAGCCGGGCGGCGCAGTGCGCCCCGCGTACGCCCGGCTCGGCCGGACGCGGCAGGTCCGACGGCGGACCCTGCACGGCGGGCGCCCCGGCGAGCCGTTCGGCCCAGTGCTCCCGGCCCCCGGTCTCCCGCCCGGCGGCCCATGCCGCGTAGTCGGGGAACTGCACCGGCTCACCCTGCGGTGCCTCACCCCGGTAGCGGGCGGACAGCTCGGCCTCCAGCAGCCCCAGCGACCGCCCGTCGCAGATGATGTGGTGCAGGCACCACACGAGGACGTGGTCGTCCTCGCCCAGGCGCAGCAGCAGTGCCCGGTGCAGCGGAGGCCGGTCCAGCCGCAGCGGGCGGGCGACGAACTCCTCGCTCACCCGCCGCGCCTCGGCCACCGGGTCCGCCGCGCCGGACACGTCCCGCGCGTCGAGCACGTCCGGCGCCTCGGCCACGACGTGCTGGACGGGCCCGTCGGGTCCGGCGCCGATCCAGGTCCGCAGCGCCTCGTGCCGGGCGGCGGTCTCCCGTAGCGCCGCCCGCAGCCGGCCCGCGTCCAGCGGCCCCCGGTACCGCCTGCCGCTCCAGCACAGGTAGGCGCTCCCGGAGCCGCTCGAGGAGAACCCCGCCTGCTCCAGGAACCACAACCGCGCCTGCGCCGGCGTGAGCGGGGCGGCCGTGCCCGCCGGACGGCGAGGGATCAGCACGGCACGCTCCCGAACAGCTCGGCGTGGACGGACAGCAGCGCGGGGTCGTGGGCGAGGAAGGGCCGGTCGGTGGGGACCATGTGCCGCAGGCCCAGGAGGGGGACGGGGCTGTGGAGGGGGCGCCAGTCGGAGTTCCAGAGGCCGCCTTTGGGGGGC
This sequence comes from Actinocorallia libanotica, assembly GCF_039525175.1. Lineage (NCBI taxonomy): Bacteria > Bacillati > Actinomycetota > Actinomycetes > Streptosporangiales > Thermomonosporaceae > Actinocorallia > Actinocorallia libanotica. Next base: position 44,975 of record NZ_BAAAHH010000004.1, on the reverse strand, counting down.
GGGCCGTCGTGGAACTCGCCGATCATGAGGCCCCGGCGGACGAAGGACTCCCGGAGCGCGGCCTGGGCGCGGTCGATCAGCTCGCGGCGCGCCACGCCGGGGAAGAGCAGCAGGATCGTGGTGAAGACCGCTTCGGGCTCGGTGCGGGGCGCCAGTTCGAGGAACCAGTCACGGTAGCGCTCGGCCACCGGGACGATGCCCTCCAGGCCGTCGACCCGGCCCGGGACGACGTGCAGGTAGAACGTCCTGCGGGTCAGCGCCCCCTGCGCGTACGGGCAGACGGGGCCCTTGCGGCCGAGGTCGGGATGGCCGTTCACCAGGTAGCGGCGGGCCCACGCGAGGATCTCGGCGGCCTCCGGCACCTGGGTGTCGGTGGTTTCCAGCAGGCTCAAGGCGGGGTCGCGGGGATGTGTGATCATCGCTGTTCCGTTCGGAGGGTGCGGGCCGCGGCGGCGCCCGCCGCCAGCCCGGCGGCCAGCGTCGTCGCGGCCAGCGCCAGGTCCTGGCGCCGGGCGCGGGCGATGGCGTCGGCGTAGGGGATCGCGGTGTGGGAGACCATCGTGTAGAGCGGCAGCCAGCGGCCCGGCAGCAGGCGGGCGAGCTCCCGGTCGGCGCGGGCGCGGGCCAGCCGCAGCGGGGAGCGGGTGCCGTCGCGCAGCTCGGCGAAGTTGCGCTCGGACAGGTCGGCGAGCACGTCGGTGTGGGGTTTGCGGGCGGCCTGGTAGGCGGCCAGGGCCGCGGCCCGGTCGCCGGAGTGCCGCTCCAGGCAGGCGTCCAGGACGAGGCAGTCCTCCAGGGCGGCGTTCATGCCCTGCCCGTAGAACGGGGTGACGGCGTGCGCGGCGTCGCCCACCAGCACGACCCCGCCGCCGTGGTGCCAGGGCGAGGTGCGGACCGTCACCAGGTGCCCGACGGGACGCGACCGGAACTCCTCCAGCAGGCCGGGGACGAGGCCGGGCACCTGCGGGAAGTGCTCGGCGAAGAAGGCGGCCACGGCGTGGTCGCCCGTCAGCGCCTCGAAGCCGGCCGGGCCGCGCAGCGGCAGGAACACCGTCCCGGTGTGGGAGCCGTCCACGTTCGGGTGCCCGAGCACCAGGCCGTGCCGGCCGGGCCACAGGTTCAGCGCCTTGTGCGGGATCGGCGCGCCCGGCGGGATCGTCAGCTCCTTGTAGCCCCACTCCAGGTAGTCCTGCCGGTAGTCGGCGGGCCTGCCGCGCTGGAGCAGGCCGCGGACCGTCGAGAACACCCCGTCCGCGCCGACGACCAGGTCGAACCGCTCGGACGTGCCGTCCTCGAGGATGAGCACTCCCCCGTCCGGGTCCAGTCCCGCGCAGGCCGCGCCGAACCGGAACTCCGCCCGCTTCTCCGCGCGGGTGATGAGCATCCCGTTGAGGACGTCGCGCCGGATCGAGTGCAGCACCTGCGACGGGTCGGTGCCGTAGGGGGCGAAGACGGGAAGGGCGCCCGGCCGGTGCACGACCCGCCCCCGCATGGGCACCAGGTGGGGGGCGAGGTCGTCCCACAGGCCGATCCGGCGCAGGGCCCGGATGCCGCGCGCGGAGATCCCGAGGTTGACCGACCTGCCCTCTCCCCCGTTCCCGGTGCGGGGGTCGCGGCGCCTGTCCACGACGGTCACCGCGTGCCCCCGTTCGGCGAGCAGCGCGGCGAGCAGCGGGCCGGCCAGGCCCGCGCCGACGATCGCCGCCTTCACCGCGCGGCTCCCAGCGTCGTCGGGCCGTGCGCCTTCAGGTCCGCGGCCGTCAGCCGGACGAGGTCGTGGTGCGCGGCGAGGTCGGGGGTGTCCAGCAGGAGCGGCTCCGCTTCGGGGAAGTGCCACAGCAGGTCCTCGACCAGGTAGCGCAGGTAGGCGGGCCGCAGCTCGGCGAACGTGCGGAGCTGGGCCTTCAGGTGCCAGGTGTGGTGGAAGAGCCCGGAGTGGTCGGGCCCGTCCCAGGCCTCCCGCCCGCCGAGCCAGAACCGCTCGGTGACCGGGCGCAGGTCGGTGCCCAGGGCGCGGGCGACGGCCGGGGCCAGGCGCTGCTCGGCGAACACCGCGCGTACGTGCACGCCGCCTTCGTGGAGCCCGGCGTTCCCGACGGCGTACTCCAGCCCGGCCCGCGCGTAGGCGGCGCGGTGCTCGTCGTCGAGGAAGACCGAGATCGCCATGTTCGCGGCGGGGGTGTCGAACGTCCAGCGGGACAGGTCGGCGCCCGCCCGGTTGGGCACCTCGGCGACGTCGGGGTAGACGGCGGGGTCGAGGTCCTCCCAGTGGGCGAAGACGAAGCCCGCTCCGGCGGGGATCTCCAGCGGCCGGCGCAGGTAGAGGTCGGTGTCGACGATCGCGAAGGGTGCGCTCAGCCGGGACGCGGCGTAGATCTTCGCGCCGGTGGAGTAGACGAGGGGGTCGAGGTCGATGTCCTCCAGCTCGTCCAGGAAGGTGTCCACCTGGTCGTAGAGGGCGTCCAGGCCCTGCTCCTTGGCATAGGTGGCGCCGAGCGAGTCGGTGGCCAGGCCGATGCCGCCGTGGTGGCGGCGCCAGGCGAGCGCGCTGTGCACGCTCGTCACGATCTCCTCCGCCGGAAGCCGGTAGGGGCCGTTCCCGGCGAGGCCGCCGAGGCGCTCCAGCCCGTGCCGGTACGGGCTGGTCCAGTTGACGTGCAGCGCGGGAAGGCTCACACCGCCTCCTTGGCGAGCAGCCGGTCGGCGTACGCGGCCAGGCCGGTGATCGTCGGGGTGTCGTAGAAGACGTGCAGGGGCAGGTCGGGACCGAGGCGGGTGCGGATCCGCGCCGCGATCTGGGTGATGAGCAGGGAGTGCACGCCCAGCTCGAACAGGTCCTCGTCGGGACCGATCTCCGGCATCCGCAGCACCTCGGCGACGATCTCCCGGACCGTCGAAGCGGTGCCGGTGAGCGCGGCGCCGGCGGCGGGCCGCGCGGCGGGCTCGGGCAGCGCGGCGCGGTCGACCTTCCCGTTCGGGGTCAGGGGCAGCGCGTCCAGCGCGGTGAACCGCGCCGGGACCATGATCGAGGGCAGGGCCGCGGCGCAGTGCGCGCGCAGCTCGGCACGGCTCACCTCGGCGGCCGTCACGACGTAGGCGGCGAGCCGCCCGTCCCGGACGGCGACGGCGGCGCGGGACACGTCGGGGTGCTCCAGCAGCCGCGCCTCGATCTCGCCGGTCTCGATCCGGTGGCCGAGCAGCTTCACCTGGCCGTCGCGGCGGCCGAGGAACTCCAGCTCCCCGTCCGCGCGGAACCGGGCGAGGTCGCCCGTGCGGTAGATCCGTTCTCCCGACGGCAGGGTCGTGAACCGCTCGGCGGTCAGTTCCGGGCGGTTCAGGTAGCCGAAGGCCAGTCCCGCGCCTCCGACGCACAGCTCGCCGGGCACGCCGCACGGCAGCGGACGCAGCCCCTCGTCCAGGATGTGGACGGTGGTGCCGGGGAGCGGGAGGCCGATCGTCACGGAACCGGTGACCTGCGGGCGCGTCACGGGACCGGTGACCTGCGCGCAGGTCGACCAGATCGTGGTCTCGGTCGGCCCGTACATGTTGAACAGGCGGCGGGTCCGGGCGAGGACGGCGTCGGCGAGCGGCCGGGGCAGGGTCTCCCCGCCCGCGAGCGCGGTGACGTCCGGGCGGTCGAAGCCGCCGTCCAGCAGGAGCTGCCAGCCCGACGGCGTGGCCTGCACGTGGGTGACGCCGTGCCGCTTGACCAGCAGGGACAGGGCCGCGCCGTCGCCGCTCAGCGCCTCGGGCGCGATCACCACCCGGCCGCCGGTGACGAGCGGCAGGTACAGCTCCAGCGCGGAGATGTCGAACGACGGCGAGGTGAGCCCCAGCCAGGTGCGCCCGGCCTGGTCGCCGAGCCGCTCCCCGACGCCGAGCAGCAGGTTCACCAGCGCGGCGTGCCCGACCTCCACGCCCTTCGGCCGCCCCGTCGAGCCGGAGGTGTACAGGACGTAGGCGCGGTCGGCGGGCTCGGGGCGGGCGCCTTTCCGGTCGCCGCCGGCCGAGGTGGCGTCCTCCACGACGAGCAGCGGCGCGTCGTGCACCGGGACCGTTCCCAAGAGGCGCTTGGGGGTGAGGACCACGGCGGGTGCGGCGTCCTGGAGCTGGAACGCCAGCCGCGCGATCGGGTGGGAGGGGTCGAGCGGCAGGTAGGCGGCGCCCGCCTTGAGGACGCCGAGCAGGGCGATCACGGTGCAGGCCGACCGGTCGGCCTGCACCGCCACCAGGGAACCGCGGGACGCTCCCGCCCCGGCCAGGGCGGCGGCCACGGCGTCGGCGGCGGCGTCCAGTTCCGCGTAGGTGAGCGTCCGCTCGTCCTCCACGACGGCAGGGGCGGACGGTGCGCGCGCGGCCTGCTGCTCGAACAGGTCCACGAGGGTGACCGGGGGTCGGGACACGGCGGTGTCGTGGCGGGGCTGGGGCTCGTCCACCAGCTCGGCCAGCGGGGTGTCCGGGGCCGCGGTAACCTGGGCGAGCAGGGTGCGCCAGTGCCCGGCGATCCGCTCGGCGGCGGCCCGGTCCAGGTGCGCGGTCTGGTACTGGAGGCTCACGTCGCAGCCCTCGGGGCCGTCGGCCACGACGACGCGCAGCGCTCCGCGGCCGACGCCGTTGAAGGAGATCCAGTCGACGTCGGCGGTCAGGCCGGGGAACTCCGGCACGGCGTCCCTGCGGCGGTAGCTGAGCGACACCTGCGGCAGGGCCGTACCGGGCGTGATCCCCGAGACCGCCCGGGTCGGCGGTACTTCCCGCACCCGGAACAGGCCGCGGAGGTCGCGGCGCAGGCCGTGCTCGAAGCGCAGGCTCCGCGCGAGCCTCTGGAACGTCCAGTCCGGCCGGAGGCGGGTGAAGACCGGCAGTTCGGCGGCGAACATGCCGATCCGGTCGCGGTCGGCGTCGGCGCGGGTGCCGAGGTCCACGCCGATCGCGGCCTCGGTGTTGCCGTACCGCCACAGCAGTGCCTGCAGGGATGCCAGGATCGCCTCGAAGCGGGTCACGCCGAGGGCGTCCAGGTCGGCGTCCAGCCGGAAGCGGATCTGCTCGCCGGGTCCGTCCGGCGGGCACGGCCCGTCCAGGAAGGGCAGCGCCGCCGGTTCCGGGGTGCGCCAGCGCCGCTTCCAGAACTCGCGGGCCGTGCCGAGCACCTCGGCGACCCTGGCCTCCTCCTCGGCGGCCAGGTCCGCGTCGCGCAGCGGCGGCAGGTCCTCGCCCGCGTAGGCGGCCGCCAGATCCCGCAGAAAGATCGACTTGGACTCCCCGTCGAAGACCGTGTGGTGGGCGACGGCCGTCAGGCGGCAGGAGTCCCCTCCCGGCTCCAGGCCGATCCGCATGAGCGGCCCGCGTTCCAGGTCGAAGGGCTCGGCGGCGTCGACCGGCCCCTCCAGCACGCGCGGGGGTTCGGCCGCCGGGGCCAGGAACGGCGCCCCGTCCTCCTCGCGCACCGCGCAGGACAGGACGGGGTGGCGGGCCAGCACCGCCTCGACCGCCGCTCGCAGCCGCGGCACGTCGGCCTTCCCCGAGAAGACGACGGTCAGCGGGATCGCGTAACCGCCGTGTCCGGCTCGCTCGGCCAGCCAGACGTCACGCTGGCGAAGGGTCGCTGGTCGTTTCATGGTTCCTCACCTCTGCGAGAAGCTCACGGACCCTCGGTTTGAGGATCTTTCCTGTGGTGGTTCGAGGGAAGTCGTCGACGAACGCGATGCGCACCGGGCGTTCGTGGCGGGCCAGGCGGTCGGCGAGGAAGCGTTTGAGCCGGGGCGCCGTCACCGGCTCCGCCGTGCGGACCGCCGCGCCGACGACCGCGCCCATCACCGGGTGCGGCAGTCCCACGACGGCCGCCTCGACGACCGCCGGGTGCTCGTGCAGGGCCGCCTCCACCTGCACGGTGGAGACCTTGAGGCCGCCGCACTTGATGACGTCGGACTCGCGGTCCGTCAGGTGCAGGTGGCCGTCGTCGTCCAGGCGGCCGAGGTCCCCCATCCGCACCCAGCCGTCGCGGAAGACGTCCGAGCGCTCCTCGCCCAGGTAGGAGCGGGGCGGCGCGGGGCAGCGCAACCACACCTCGCCGACCTCCCCGGGGGCGGCGGCCTCCCCGTCGGAGCGCAGGATCCGCAGGTCGCGCGGGTCCGCTGGGGCGCCGAGCGAGCCGGGGCGGCGCGGGTCCACGATCATCGCGGTGCGGGCGGGCGCGGACTCCGTCGAGATGTAGCAGTTCACGACGGTCGCGGCCGGGAAGACGCGGGTCAGCTCCAGCGCCGTCGCCGGGGGCAGCGCCGCCGCCGAGGAGCTGACCAGGAGCACGCTCGACAGGTCGTGGCCGCGGTGGGCGCCCGAGCGCAGCAGTTCCGCGGCCATCGGGGGGACGAGGAACACCGTGCCCACCCGGTGCTCGTCGACCAGGGCGCAGAACCGGGCCGCGTCGAAGAACGGCAGGGCCAGCGCCGCCGGGTGCGCGGTCAGGGTGTCCATGAGCATCATCTGCGCCGCGTTCGTCCCGATCGGAAAGGCATGGGCGAACAGGCGGGAGTGGGCGTAGGGGCGGACGCGAGGGTGCGGCCGGTACCCGTACGCCAGGTTCGCGTGGCTGGCGGCGACGGCCTTGGGCGTGCCGGTCGTCCCGGAGGTGAAGACGATCTGGGCGAGGTCTTCCGGGTCGATCCGCACGTCCGGCGGCCGGGCTCCGAACGGTTCGAGGCCGTCCAGTCCGGTCAGGGTCAGCCGCGCGCCCGCCGTCGCGCGCAGCCCGTCGGCCTGGGCGGGCGGCAGGCCCGTCGGGAGCGGCAGCACGGCCCCGCCCGCCTTCTGCACGCCCAGGCAGGCGATCGCGAACTCGGGCCAGTCGCCTCCGTCGAAGGACAGCGCCACGGGTTCGCCGCGCCGCACTCCCCTGTCGAGCAGGGCGCGGGCGACCGCGTCGGAGCGGCGGTCCCACGCGCCGAACGTCAGGGAGCGGCCGCCGGGAGTCATGATCGCCGTCCGGTCGGGCTGGTCGGCGGCGCGCGCCCGCAGCAGTTCCGGCACGGTTCGGACGACCGCAGCAGAGCGAGGATCGGCCGAACCGGCCCCCGGGGATCCGGGGGTCGTCCCCCGGTCTGGCGCGGTCATGGGGCCAGCTCGCCGGGGAACAGGCCGGCCTCGGTGGTGAACAGCTCGGCGAACCGGGCCGCGGTCTCGGGTGCGAAGCCGAAGCCGTTGTAGACGACGGCCGCGCGCAGGGAGCCGTCCGGCTGCTCCTCCACCACCAGCCACGGCGAGCTGTGGTCCTCCTCGCCGGGCGGGGCGTGCCAGACGAGGTTCTCCTGCAGGCGCGGCAGCGGGAACGGCTCCGACCTCAGGCCGGGGAAGTTCGGCGGCTGCCCCCAGCTCTCGTAGTGGATCCGCGACGGGTACGGCACGCGCGGGCGCACCTCGTGGTAGGCGTGGAGCTGGTGGGCCGTCGCGTCCAGCACCGTCCTGCGGACGCGGGCCAGCAGCTCGGCCCGTCCGGGCTCTCCGGAGGCGTCCACCCGCAGCACCATGGACTGCACCAGGCAGCCGACGATCCCGTTGTGGGACGGCTCCGTCCGGCCGGGCGCCGGGGACATCAGGACGAGGTCCTCCAGGCCTGTCCAGGCGGCGAGGACCGACGTCCAGCAGGCGGTGACCGCCATGAACGGCGTCGCGCCGTGCGCCCTGGCCGCCGCGCGCAGCCGTCCGGCGGTCGCCGCGTCGACGGTGAAGGGGTGGGCCCGCCACGTGTATTTGCCGGCCCGCAGCCTTCCCGGGAAGGGGGCGAGGGCGCGCGGCGCCCCGTCCAGGACGGCGTCCCAGTACGGCCGGTTGGCCTCCCACCGGGTGCGCGTCCAGGCGCAGTACCGGCCGTACGCGGTCTCCAGCGGCTTCAGCGGGGACGGCAGCCCGGCCCGCAGCGCCGAGTAGACGAGCGCGGCCTCGCGCAGCACGATGCCCATCGACCAGCCGTCGGTCACGAAGTGGTGGACGGACAGGACGAGCACCTGGTCCCCGGTGCCGACGCGGATGACCAGGGCGCGGACCATCGGGTCGCGGACGACGTCCGACAGGCGGGTGCGCTCCCGCTCGGCCAGGGCCAGGGCGTCGGCGAGCCGCTCCTCGGGCGTGGCGCCGCGCGCCTGGACCTCGGCGACCTCCGGCGGCAGGTCCAGGACCGTCTCGACCCGGAAGCCGTCGTCGTCCGGCAGGCACACCGTGCGCAGGGCCTCGTGGCGGCGGACGACCTCGCCCAGCGCTCGGGTGAACAGCGCGGTGTCGAAGGCCTCGCGGATCCGGGTGGCGATCGCGATCGCCCCGATGTCGCGGGGGACCTCCGGCTCGGACATCCAGATCAGGAAGTCCTCCTGCTGGGTGCTGAGCGCGCCGCCCTCCGCGGGTGCGGGGGGCGGCGCGGGGGCGGCGGCGCGGGAGGCGATCCAGCCGGCCTGCTCGGCCAGGCCCGGCAGGTCGAAGGCGAGGTCGGGACCGGCCTCCACGCCGAAGCGGCGGGTGACGAGGGCGGCCAGCTGGACCGCCTGGAAGGAGTCCCCGCCGAGGTCGAAGAAGTCGGCGTCCGAGCCGACCCGGGGGACGTGCAGCAGCTCGCGCCAGAGGTCGGCCAGGGTTTCCGCGGTGGTGCTCATGATGATGCGCTCCGGGGGTGGTACGCGGCAGGCGGCGGGCCCCGAGCATGGCACGGAAAACCGGCGAATGAAAGCTCTTGCAGAAAACTTTCACGGTCTTGCAGAATGCTTGCCGTGTGCCTTTCCGCCCCCGCCGCGGCGGCCCGCACAGCCCGCCGCAGATCCGGAGATACGCCCTCACCTGGTGTTTGGCGTAGAGTCGCCGCCCATGGGGACAGCGAGATTGACGGACATCGCGGCGCAGGCCAAGGTCAGCGAGGCCACGGTCAGCCGGGTCCTCAACGGCAGGCCGGGCGTCTCGGAGGCCAAGCGCGAGGCCGTGCTCGCCGCCCTGGACGTCCTGGGCCACGAGCGTCCCGACCGCTCGCGCCGGCCCGCCCGCGGCCTCGTCGGGCTGGTCGTCCCCGAACTCGACAACCCGGTGTTCCCGCTGTTCGCCCAGGCCGTCGAACGCGCGCTGACCCGGCGCGGGCACACCCCCCTGCTGTGCACCCGGTTCGGCGGCGGCTCCGCCGAGGACGAGCTCGTCGACCAGCTCCTGGAGCGCGGTGCCCGCGGCCTGGTCTTCGTCTCAGGGCTGCACGCCGACACCCAGGCGGACCTCGACCGCTACCGTCGGCTGCTCTCCCGGGGCGTCGCCCTGGCCATGATCAACGGCACCCGGCCGGAGCTCGCCGGCTCGTTCGTCGCCACCGACGACCGCCAGGCCGCCCGCCTGGCGGTCAACCACCTCGTCAGCCTCGGCCACCGCACGCTCGGCCTGGCCCTGGGACCGGCCCGCTACCTGCCGTCCGCGCTCAAGGCCGAGGGGTTCGCCGAGTCCGTCGCCGCCCTCCTCGGCCCCGGCGCCTCCGCGCACGTCGAGCACTCCCTCTACTCCGTCGAGGGAGGCCAGGCGGCCGGGAGCCGCCTCCTCGACCTGGGCTGCACCGGCATCGTCTGCGGCAGCGACCTCATGGCCCTCGGCGTGGTCCGCGCCGCCCGCGCCCGCGGCCTGCGCGTCCCCGAGGACGTCTCCGTCATCGGCTACGACGACTCGCCCCTGATGGGTTTCACCGACCCGCCCCTGACCACGGTCCGCCAGCCCGTCGCCGACATGGCCGCCGCGGCCGTCTCCATGCTCCTGGAGTCCATGGACCGCCCCGCCCCCCGGCACGGCGAGCTCGCCTTCCACCCCGAGCTCGTCGTCCGAGGCTCCACCGCCTCACGGGCCTGACCGCCGGCTCAGCCGGAGGCTCGGCTCCGCCGCCAGGTGAAGTCCGCCGCGATCGGGTGGTGGTCGGAGAGCATGCGGCCGTCCGGGTCCAGGAACCGGAAGTGGTCGTTGGTGTAGGAGGTCGCGGTCAGCGCCACCGTCCTGCCGCTCCGGTAGAGGATCTTGTCGACGACCTCGCAGGTGTCGGTGGGCGCGGCGGCGTCGCAGACCAGCGCGGGACTCCCCTTCTCCGGGGCCTCTCCTCCGCGCTCCAGGCTCACCCACGGGTCGGTGAGGCCGTTGGCCGCGGCGAACTCGGCGATCGTGTCGCCGGTCCGCGTGTAGCGGGTGTTGGTGTCCCCCATCACCACCACGGCGTTGCCCTCCGAGCGGGTTTTGATGAAGGAGGTGAGCTGCGCCAGGTTCGCCGCGCGGGCCTTCAGGTCACCGGGTCCGCTTCCGGCGTCGGCGTGCAGGTTGTAGAAGTCGACGTAGGCTCCCTTTGCGAGCCTGACCCGCATGAAGGTGAAGCCCTTGGGGGTCAGGCAGTCCCCGGAGCCGAGCCAGCAGTTCTTCCAGGTGACGCGTTCGAAGCCGCCGTAGGGATGTCCCGACAGCGTGTTCAGTCCGCTGCCGAACCCGGCTCCGCCGCTGGTGGGCGTCCGGTGCGGGTGGGCGTCGGTGGCGTACAGGTGAGCGTGGTAGTTGAAGTCCTCCTGGACGTGGACGATGTCGTAGGGGCCGAGGCGCTCTCCGATCGCGGTGGTGGCGGACTTCCGGGGGGTGGGCGCGCTGGACAGGACCTCGGGCAGCCCCGCCACGTTGTAGGTGAGGGCCGTGAAAGATCCGCCGGTGTCCGCCCGGGCGGGTGCGGCAGCGGACGGGGCCGCTGCCGCAAGCAGCACAGAAACTACTGAAGCAACACAAAGCCGCATTTTCATCGCCATGCCGCCATCTGACGACACCATCAGCACCCCGGCAAGACCCGGACCGGCGCGGCGCCTCAGCGCGCTCCGCGGCGCAGGACCCTCCCCGGGCGCTCCCCGGTGACCGCGCCGTCCGCCAGGGCGAGGCGTCCGTTCACCACGACGTGGCGGACGCCCTCGGCATAGGCGAGGGGTTCGGCGTAGGTGGCCCGGTCGGTGATCTCACCCGGCTCGAAGACCGCCAGGTCCGCCGCGTGCCCTTCGGCGAGCGTGCCCCGGCCGGTGAGGCCCAGCCGCGAGGCGGGCAGGCCGGTCATCTTGTGGACGGCCTGCGGCAGGGTGAGGAGGCCGCGGTCCCGCGCGTGGTGGCCGAGCGCGCGGGCGAAGGCGCCGAAGTGGCGCGGGTGGGGATGGCCGCCGCAGGCAGTGTCGAGCTCCCATCCGTCGCTGGCCACGGCCGCGGCCGGATGCCGCAGGACGGTATCGACGTCGTCCTCGGCCATGGCGTGGTTGACGATGAACACCAGGGCGCGGTGGCCGGCCAGGACGTCCAGGGCGACGTCGGCGGGGTCGGCGCCCCGCTCGTCGGCGATCTCCCGCAGGCTAGCGCCGACGTACGGGGTGTAGGGGCCGTCCGGCATCGCGGCCAGCACGGTCCCCTCGGGCAGGAACGTCCCGCCGGTCTTCGCCCTCAGCTCGGCGGCGATCCGCTCACGGGTCTCCGGACGCGCGAGGCGTTCGAGCAGGGCGTCGAGCCCCCCGTCCAGAGCCCAGTCCGGCAGGCGGGAGGAGAGCTGCGTGGAGGATGCCGCGTAGGGATAGACGTCGGTGGCGACGTCGACTCCCTCTGCGCGGGCGGCGTCGATGAGGGCCAGGGCCCGTACGACCTTGCCGTGGTTGGCCGGCCCCATCGCCTTGAGGTGGGAGATCTGCAGCCGTACCCCGCTCCGCCGCGCGGTCTCCAGCGCCTCGTCCACCGCCTTGAGCAGGTCGTCGCCTTCGTCCCGCATGTGCGTGGCGTACAGCAGGCCGTGTTCGCGGGCCGTCTCGGCCAGTGCGACGATCTCCTCGGTGCCCGCGAACGAGCCGGGCGCGTAGATCAGCCCGGTGGACAGCCCGAACACCCCCTCCCGGGCGGCGTCCGCGAGCAGACCGCGCATGGCGTCCAGCTCGGGTCCGGTCGCGGGGCGCAGATCCTGGCCCAGCACGGCGGCCCGCAGCATGGCGTGCCCGACGAGCGCCGCCACGTTCACCGCGGGTCCGGCCTCCTGGACCGAACGGGCGAACCCCTCGAACCCCGCCGCGTCGCTCCCCGTCGGGAAGGGCGACGTCCCGCAGTTGCCGGTGACCAGAGTAGTGACGCCCTGCCGGAGCGCGCCCTCCGCCCCGGGTGCGGCGGCGACGGTGAAGTCGGCGTGGGAGTGCAGGTCGATGAAGCCGGGGGCGACGGCCAGCCCGGCGCAGTCGAGCCGTCGCCGCGCGGCCGCCCCGGGCGGGGCGGGGCCGACGAAGGCGATCCGGTCGCCGCGGACGCCGACATCGGCCCTCCGCGGCTCCCTGCCGGTGCCGTCGATGACGGTCCCGCCGACGGCGAGGACGTCGAACTCGTCCATGGAAGTGTTCTCCGTGTGGCTCGGACGGCGGCCGTCAGGTCAGCGCCGTCAGGATCAGGACGTACAGGAGGGCGGCGGGGACGAGCAGCGCCCATCCGGCGGCCAGCAGGGGCCGCAGCCGGGTCGAGCGGGCCATGCCCAGCGCCGACATCATGTTGGGGTTGGGGAACGGGCCGTAGGTGTCGGCCTTGGCCGACCACAGGTAGACCACCGCCCACGCCTCGGGCCCGAGCCCCACGACCGTCCCGAGCGGTCCGAAGACCTTGTCGAGCAGCACGATCTGCGCGGCGGCCGCCCCCGGCACCCCCAGCCAGCCGATCAGCGCGACGGTGAGCGCGAACGGCAGGACGGGCAGGCCGTCGAGCTCCGTTCCGAACTGCTCCATCAGCACCTCGTAGGGCCGCAGCTCGCCGGTCAGCCCGAAGAACAGCGCGAGCAGCCAGAAGAGCAGCAGCATCGGCAGCATCCGCCGGGCTCCGGCCCCGAACGCGGCCGACGCGCCCCGCGTTCCGAGCCGCCCGGCCACGGCGGTGACGACCGCCAGCAGCGGCAGCGCGAGCAGCGGGAAGACCACGCCGACCTGCGTGACGACGGCGTACCCCACGCACACCGCCAGCACCGCGGTGAACGTCCAGGCCGCAGCACGACCGTGCCCGGCGGGTCCGTCCCCGTCCTTTTCCGAGGACTCCAAGGGTTCGTAGAAGTCCCCGCCCGCCTCCGCCGACCTGCGCTGCACCCTCGGCACCACGATCCAGGCCAGCGCCAGGGACAGCAGCGCCAGCGGGCCGGCCCCCCACAGGACGTAGGAGCCGTAACCGACCCCGGACGCCTCGAAGGTCGCGATGTTGGACCCCGCGAACGGGGCGAGCGCGAGCCCCGCACCGCCGCCGAGGAACATGCACACCGCGGTCGCCGAGCGGGTGAGCCCGGCGCGCGCCGCGACGGGGATGACGACGGGCGCGGCGACGGCCAGCGCCCCGGCCAGGGTGCCCAGCGCGAACACCAGCACCAGGCAGGACAGGACCACCCCGAACTGGACGGCCCGCAGCCCCTCCCCCGGCAGCAGCCGCAGCACCGCCCGCACCATCAGCCTGGCCGCCCCGCTCCGGCTCAGCACCTCCCCCAGGCCCGCCCCCAGCACGCAGATCACCCCGATGAGGGTGACGGTGTCGGTGAACGAGCCCGCCAGCAGGTCCGCCGCGGTGCCGGGCGCGGGCCGCGCCAGCAGCAGACCCGACACCAGCGCCACGCCCGTGGCCGCAGGCAGGTTCAGCCCGGCGAGCGCCAGGACCGCGAACAACCCGATCGGCAGGAACCCCCACAACGTGGGCGCCTGGACGGTGAAGCCGAGGACCAGCGACGCGATCAGGCCCGCCGCGCCGATCGTCCAGTGGAGCAACGCGGCGGGCGGCGGGACGCGCCGCCGGGCGGGGGGAACGGCCGTCACCGGCATGGGGCCGCCTCCAGGAGCGGCAGGAGCGCCGCGGCGTGCTCGGCTCCGCTCTCGGCGAGGATCTCCTCGACGGTCTGCTCCCGGCGGATCTCGGTGAAGCGGACGCCGCCGCCCCGGGTGGTGAAGGCGTGGACGGCCGGGCGGGCCAGGCTGTTGTACGACCACGGGGTGGAGAAGTAGTAGCCGCCCGTGTCGTACAGGACCACCACGTCGCCCGGCGCGAGCTCCGGCAGCTCCCGGGCGCGGGCGACGACGTCGCCCGCGAAGCAGCAGGGCCCGGCGACGTCCTGGACGAGGGACGGACCGGTCTTGGGGCGGCCTCCGGGGTCGTGGACGCCGATCCGCAGCGGCCAGGATTCGGGCATGAAGACCGTGCGGGTGGCCAGGTGGGCGCCGGCGTGGGTGAGGGCGATACGGCGGCCCCCCACGTCCTTGACGTACTCGACCACGGCGGCGGTGAATCCGTTCTTGGCCGTCAGGGAGCGGCCGAACTCGGTGACCAGCGTGTACCCGCCGTCGAAGAGGCCCGGGACCCCCTCCCGCAGCGCCGCGACGTAATCGGCGTGGCTCGGCCGGATCTCGTCGTCGTCGAAGTTGACCGGCAGGCCGCCGCCGATGTCCAGGCCCGTCACCTGCGCGTACCCGGCGACGGCGTTGATCTCCTCGGCCAGTTCGAAGGCGGCGCGGACCCCCGCGGCGATCAGCTCCAGCGAACAGCCCTGGGAACCCACGTGGACGTGCAGGCGCGACAGCCACGGGTAGGCGGCGAACGCCTCCAGCACGGCCTGCCGGGCACCCGGGTCCCGCAGCGGCACCCCGAACTTGGAGGTGGCCGAGGCGGTGCTCATCGCGCCGATCGTCCCCTCCCCGACCTGCGGGTTGATCCGCAGGCCCAGCACCGAGGGGCTTTCGCCGCGCAGATGGTCGATCCGCTCCAGCTCGGCGAGGTTGTCGGCGTTGACGGCCACGCCCAGGGCGAGCGCCCCGGCCAGCTCGGCGCGGGTCTTGGCGGGCGAGTCCAGCACGATGCGCTCGGGCGGGAACCCGGCGGCCAGCGCCTGGGCCAGCTCGCCGGGGCTGGCGACCTCGCAGCCCATGCCCGTCCCGGCGAGCAGGCCCAGCACCGGCACCAGCGCGGCGGCCTTGGCCGCGAACGTGTGCAGGACGGGCACGTCCGGCGGGAACGCCCGCCGCAGCTCCGCCACCGACTCCAGCAGGCCGTCGGCGTCGACCAGGCCCGCCGCCGGACGGCCGGGGCCGACCAGCCCGGCGCGGACCGCCGCCTCGACCACCCGGTCCCGCCGGGCGGCGTCGATGCTCCGCCGCCCGGTCACCTCGCTGCTCGCCATCGCTCCCGCTCCTTCCCGCTCCTTCCCGCTCCTGCGGTGCACCAGAGTCGATCCGGCGGCGGGAAAGCGGCTCCAGGAGCAGGAAACCGTCACGAAAGAGATCGTCTTCGAGGTTCTCCCGGGTTCTGTGATACATCGGTGGGCCATGACGCAGGATTCCGTCGACGAGCTCGATCTGGCACTGATCAACGCCCTCCAGCTCACCCCCCGCGCGAGCTGGTCGCGGCTCGGCAGGACGCTGGGCGTCGACCCGGTGACGGCGGCCCGGCGCTGGGAGCGGCTCCGGGAGGCGGGGCTGGCCTGGGTGACGTGCAGCGTCGGACCGGCCCTGCACCATGCGTTCTGCATGGCCTACATCGAGATCGCGTGCCGGCCGGGGACGCTCGGCTCCGTCGCCGCAGCGCTCAGCGGGCTCGCCGAGACCCGCTACGTCCACCACCTCACCGGAGACCGCCCGCTGCTCGCCGTCGTGGGACTCCCCGCGCCCTCCGACCTGGCGTGCTACCTGAGCGGGGTCCTCGACACGATGCCCGGTGTGCTCTCCCACCGGGCCGAGCTGCGCACCGCCGGGTACGGCGAGCCCGGCCGCTGGCGCCTGCGGAGCCTGGAACCCGCGCAGAAGCAGGCGCTGGAACCCGGCGGCCCGCCCCGCACTCCCCCGCCCGCCGCCCGGGTGGACGCCGTCGACCGCGCCCTCTACCGCCTGCTGCACGAGGACGGCCGGATGCCCTTCGCCGCCCTCGCCTCCCGCGCGGGGATCAGCGAGGCCACCGCCCGCCGCCGCGTCGGGCGGCTTCTTGACACCCGCTCCCTGCGGCTGCGCTGCGAGGCCGCCCAGTCGATCACCGGCTGGCCCGTCACGGCCGTCCTGCGGGCGAGCGTCCCCCCGACCGACCTGGACGCCACCGCCCGCTCCCTGGCCGCCCTGCCCGACGTCCGGCTCTGCTGCTCCCTGACCGGACCGCGCAACCTCCTGCTCATGCTCTGGCTGCGCGACCTGCCCGACCTGCCCCGGGTCGAGGCGTCACTGACCGGGCAGACCCCCGCCCTCACCCTCCACGAGCGGGCGATCTGCCTGCACACCCCGAACCAGATGGGCCGCCTCCTCACCCCGGACGGCCGCGCCACCGGTTACGTCGCCCCCTTCTCGGGCTGATCCCGCCTTCGGCGGCGCGGACCGGCGTCCGTCAGCGGTGGTGGACGCTCACGGCGTAGCCGCCGCCGTCGTAGGGGTCGGCGTCCCAGGTGGCGAAGCGGTCGACGAGGGTGAGGCCCGCCGCGGCGCAGTGGGCGTCGTACTCCTCCAGGGTGATGCTCGGCGGCACCGGCAGGTGGGCGCGGTCGAGGCCGAAGCCCGCCACGAGCAGGCCGCCCGGCCTCAGGACGGCCGCGAGCCGGCGTGCCACCTCTCCTTCGGTGCCGGAGGCGAGCAGCGGGAAGATGTTGCCCGCGGCGACGACGAGGTCGAAGTCCGCGGCGATGCCGAGGGCCGCCGGATCGAACCCGGCCAGGTCGGCCTGGAACCACGGCAGGTCCGGTGCCGCCTTCCGCGCGACCGCCAGCATGGACTCGTCCAGGTCCACGCCCGTGCAGTCATGTCCGAGCTCCGCGAGGCGGATCATGACGCGGCCGGTGCCGCAGCCGGCGTCCAGGATCCGTGCGCCCGGCGGGACGAGCGCGGCGCAGAACCGCGCCTCGCCGTGCAGGTCCTTCCCCGACTCCGCCAGCGCCGCGAACCGCGCGGCGTACTCCTCCCCGGACGTCCCCCCGGTGAGCTCTTCCCAACGACTCATGCCCGCCAGCATAGGCCGCGCCCCGGATCAGAACTCGAAGCGGAACAGCTTCAGCTCCTCCCGCAGCGGGGGGATGAGGCTGAGCGCCCGGTACAGGCAGCGGTAGGGGCGCGACGGGATCAGCGCGTGCTGCGTGAGCGGCACGACCTCCTCGACGCGCCGCAGGCGCGGGTTCCATTTCTCGAGCTCACGGGCGTCGCGGGTCGCCCAGTGCATGGCGAACTCCCCGTAGACCCGGGGCAGCCGGTCGGAGATCCACACGACCCAGGGCGCGACCCCGTCGAACAGGAGCTCGCCGGTGGCGAAGCGGTCCGTCAGGCGCTCCAGCAGGCGGCGGACCTCCTGCTCCGGCAGGTACATCAGCAGCCCCTCCGCGATGGCGAGCACCGGCCGGTCCCAGGGGACCTCCTCCCACCACCGCCCCTCGGTCACCGACGCGCCGATCGTCCGGTGGCCCGCCCGCTCGGGGAAGAGCTTGCGGCGCAGCGCGGCGATCTCCGGGAGGTCGACGTCGAACCAGAGGGCTCCGGCGGGGACGTCCAGCCGGGAGGAGCGGCTGTCCAGCCCGCAGCCGAGCTGCACCACGACGGCGTCCGGGTGCCGGGCGAGGAAGGCCGCGGCCCACAGGTCGAGCTGCCGCGCCCGCAACGCCACCAGGTAGCGGTCCCCGGCGGTCAGCCGCATCTTCAGCGAGCCGAGGCCGAAGTCGTCGCCGAGCCGGCGCACCGCCTCCGCCGCGGCGCCGTCCCGCAGGATCGAGTCCTTCGAACGGCTCTCCACCGCCCGCAGGTACAGCGTCACCAGCGCCGTCTGCTCCACTCCCGAGAGCTTCGCGCTCCGCCCGTCCATCCGTCCCCCACGCCCCCGACCGAACCCGGACGAGTCAGGTCCTTCCCCGTTCCGGGTGACTCAGCCCGCGCCGGGGCGGACGACCATCAGGACGGCCACGGCCGCCCAGAGGAGGTTGAAGACGCCTGTGAGCATGTGCAGGCGGGAGGCCACCGGCAGGCCCTCGGGGGACGGGGCGTCCAGAAGGCCGCGCTGGGCGGGGATGACGGCCAGCGCCAGGACCGCCGCGGCGAGGACCGTCAGGACCATCGAGGCGCTCAGCCAGGGCTCGCCCAGGACGCCGAGGCCGATTCCGGTGGCGAGGCCGAAGACCGGGACGGCCAGGCCCACGAGGGCGTATCCGCGGCAGACGCGGTGGAGGACCCCGGCGATCCGCAGGGCGTGCTCCTCGCCCTCGATCGCCGCCCGCATGTGGCGGGGGAAGAGGGACCCGGCGACGGCGACGGGGCCGATCGCCAGGATCGCGGCCAGGACGTGCAGGGTCAGCAGGAACTCGGTCACCGCGGTCTCCTTGGGTGGGCTACCAATAGGTTGGCTACCAATGCATAGAGAGATAGCACAGCCTCCCCGCCCATGGGTAGGCTGCCTACCGTGAGAACGGACGCGGTACGCGGACATCTGGACGGGCTGCTCCTGGCCGCCCTCGAAGCGGGCCCGCTGCACGGCTACGCGATCATCGCCACCGTGCAGGAGCGCAGCGACGGCGCGCTGGAACTGCGCAAGGGCACGATCTACCCCGCCCTCAACCGGCTGGAGCGGCTCGGGCTGCTGCGCAGCACCTGGCAGGCCGAAGGCGAGCGGCGCCGCCGCTGCTACGAGCTCACCGACGCCGGCCGCCGCGCCCTCGCCGACGAGCGCACGGCCTGGCGGGAGTTCACCTCCGCCATCGGCTCGGTCCTCGACCCCGCCCTGCGGGAGGCGACATGAGCGCCGGTCCCATCGAGGCACACGTGGCGGAGCTGTCCGCCGCCCTGCACGGACCCGCCCGGCTGAAGTCCCGCATGCTGGAGGAGTTGCGCGGAGGGCTCGCCGACGCCGCCGCGGACCTCTCCCCCGAGCCGGACACCGACGCCTCCGCCGACGCCGCGCGCCGTGCCGTCGCCGAGTTCGGCACCGTCGCCGAGCTGGCTCCCGCCTTCCAGCGGGAGCTCACCCTGGCCCAGGCCCGGCAGACCGCCCTGACCATGGCCGTCCTGCTCCCGCTCCTCATCGCGGGCCGGCACTGGGCGGGCTCCTCCGGCGCCGCTCCCCCGCTCCTCCACCTGACGGCCGTGAACGCCACCGCACTGGCGGCCGCCACCGCGCTTCTGGCCACGGTGTTCCTCGCACTCACCGGCACTCTCGGCCGCCGCTTCCCCGCCCCCGGCGGCCTTCCCCTGGCCGTCGCCTGGACGGGCACCACCGCCGCCGCGGCCGTCGGGGTCGGCGCCCTCACCCTCACCGCGGCGGCCGTCCTGTCCGCGAACTGGCCGCTGGCCGCCGCGACGGCGCTCCTGGCCCTGGCCTCGCACGCCCGTATCGCCGCGACGGCCCGCGCCTGCCGGCACTGTGCCCGGCTGCCACGAGCCGACGCCTTTACGTTGTAGATCAATAAGAGGGGGTCAGAGCGGCAGCCCGCCCCGGGAGACGAGCTGGCGCACGATGACGTTGCGCTGGATCTCGTTGGTGCCCTCGCCGACGATCATCAGCGGCGCGTCGCGGAAGTAGCGCTCCACGTCGAACTCCGTGGAGTAGCCGTAGCCGCCGTGGACGCGCACGGCGTCGAGCGCGATCTCCATGGCCGTCTCGGACGCGAAGAGCTTGGCCATGCCCGCCTCCATGTCGCAGCGCAGGCCCGCGTCGTGGCGTTCGGCCGCGAACAGGACGAGCTGGCGGGCGGCGGTGAGCTTGGTGGCCATGTCCGCGAGGTAGTTGCCGACCGACTGGTGCTGCCAGATCGGCCTGCCGAAGCTCTCCCTCTCCTGCGCGTAGCGCAGGGAGTCCTCCAGCGCGGCGCGGCCGACGCCCAGCGCGCGGGAGGCCACCTGGATCCGCCCGATCTCCAGGCCCTTCATCATCTGGGCGAAGCCCTCCCCCTCGACTCCGCCCAGAACGGCGTCACCCGGCGCCCGGAAGTCCTCGAAGAACAGCTCGCACGACTCGACGCCCTTGTAGCCGAGCTTGGGGAGGTCGCGGGAGACCGTCAGGCCGGGACCGTGCTCGACCAGCAGGATGCTCATGCCCCTGTGCGCGGGCTCCGCCGCGGGGTCGGTCTTGCACAGCAGCGCGATGAGCCGCGAGCGCCGGGCGTTGGTGATCCAGGTCTTGGCCCCGTCGACCGCGTACCCCGCGCCCTCGCGGCGGGCGACGGTCTTCATCGCCTGCAGATCCGATCCGCCGCCCGGTTCGGTCAGCGCCATCGTCGCCCGGATCTCCCCCGTCGCCATCTTCGGCAGGTAGCGCTCCTTCTGCTCCGCGGTGCCGAACTCCAGGATCAGCTTGGACACCACGGTGTGCCCGCCCATCGCCCCGGCCAGGCTCATCCACCCGCGCGCCAGCTCCTCGGTGACGTGCACATAACAGGAGGTGGACACCGCCGCCTCGCCATAAGGCCCGGGAATCGCCAGCCCGAAGACCCCCATGCGCCTCATCGCCTCGATGAACTCGCCGGGATAGGCGTTCGCGTGCTCCATCTCGTTGACGGCGGGCCGCACCTCGCGGTCGACGAAGTCACGGACGAGCGCGACGATGCTCTGCTCTTCTTCGCTGAGCCGGGTCATGTCATCTCCAGGTCACGGGGTGAGGGCCGGCGGCGGTGGGCCTCGGCCACGCGACAGCCGACACTACTTCGCCCGAGGACCGCGGGAGCGGGCAGGTCTGATGGCGGGCAACTCCGGGTAAGAAGATCATCATTCCCCGTGGTCCGCGGGTGTGAGCCGGGTGTCGGACCGGAAGGTTCGAGGCAGCGGAGGACCCCCCGGACCACGGAGAGGACGCGTGATGAGCGGACGGACGGTCGTGATCGGGGCCGGGCTCGGCGGGCTGGCCGCCGCGGTGCGGCTGGCCGCGGCGGGGCGCGAGGTGACCGTCGTCGAGGGGCGGGAGGCGCCCGGGGGCTGCTGCGGCACGGCGCAGGTCGGGCCCTACCGGTTCGACACCGGGCCCTCGGTGCTGACCATGCCCGGTGTCCTCGCCGACGTGTTCGGCGCCGCCGGGGAGGAGATGGACTCGTGGCTGCCGCTGCGCCGGCTCGACCCCTCCTACCGGCTCTCCTACCACGACGGCTCCCGCCTTGACGTCCTGCCGGACGCCGACGCGATGGCCGAGCAGGTCCGCGAGGTGTGCGGGCCTGACGAGGCCGCCCGCTACCTTCGGTTCCGCACCCTGTTGGGCGAGCTGTTCGCGACGGAGTGGCCGGCCTTCATCGACCGGGACATGACCTCGCTGCGGGATCTGGCCAGGCCGTACGCGCTGCTGCGGCTGGCCTCCCTGGGCGGGTTCCGGCGGCTGGACCGGTTGGTCAGGTCCCACCTCACCGACGAGCGGCTGATCCAGGCGCACACTTTCCAGTCGCTGTACGTCGGCCTCTCGCCCCGCAGGGCCCTCGGCATCTACGCGGTGATCGCGCACATGGACACCGTGGGCGGGGTCTTCTTCCCCGAACGGGGCGGGATGTACGCCGTTCCCCGGGCCCTGGCGGCGCTGGCGGAGAAGAAGGGAGCCGCGTTCCGGTACGGGGTGCGCGCCACGAAGGTGGAGGCCGACGGGTCCGGCGTCACCGGCGTGCGGCTGGAGACCGGAGAACGGCTCGACGCCCGGCATGTCGTGGTCGCGTGCGACCTGCCCCGCGCGCACGCCGACGGGCTGCTGCCGGAGGCGGCACGGGACTGGCGGCTGCGCCGGCCGCGCTTCTCCCCCTCCTGCCTGGTGATGCACTTCGGCCTGGACCGGCAGCTGCCCGGCCGAGCCCACCACACCCTGCATTTCGGCGAGCGGTGGGGCGCGTCGTTCACCGCGCTCGACCGGGGCCTCCCCCAACCCGACCCGAGCATTCTGGTCACCCACCCCGTCTCCGACACCGGAGCCGCGCCGCAGGGGCACACCACGCTGAGCGTCCTGGAGCCGATGCCCAACCTCGCCTCCGGCGACCGCGACCCCGCGCTCGGCGACCGGCTGCGGGAACGGCTGCTCGCCCGGCTCGCCGAACTCGGGTACGGCGATCTGAGCGGCTCGTTGCGGCTGGTCCAGGACCCGCGGACGTGGGAGCGGGAGGGCCACTCGGCGGGCACCCCCTTCGCCCTCGACCACCGGTTCACCCAGACCGCCTGGTTCCGCCCGTCGGGCGCCGCCCGGCGCGTTCCCCGCCTGCACTTCGCGGGCATGCACACCGCCCCCGGCGTCGGGGTGCCGCCCGTGCTGGTCTCGGGGCGCCTGGCGGCGCGGCGCATCCTGGCGGACCGCCGATGACCCTGACCGCCAGTTACGAGATCTGCCGCAGGCTGCACGCCCGCTACGGCCGCTCCTACTACCTGGCCACGAGGCTGCTTCCCGCCTGGAAGCGGCGGCACGTGCACGCGATCTACGGTTTCGCCCGGTACGCCGACGAGATCGTCGACGCCCCCGCCATGACGGACGACCGGGCGGCCGCACTGGACCGCCTGGCCCTCCGGCTCTCGGCGAGCCTGGCGGGCGAGCCCGCCGACGACCACGTCCTGCCCGCGTTCGTCCACACGGTGCGCTCCTTCGGGATCGGCCGCGAGGACGTCGACGCCTTCCTGCGTTCCATGCGCGCGGACCTTTCGGTCACCCGGTACGCCTCGTACGACGACCTCCTGGCGTACATGGAGGGCTCCGCCGCGGTGATCGGCACCATGATGCTGCCCGTCCTGGAACCGCTCCCGGGCCGCGAGAAGGAGGCGCGCGAGCCGGCGCGCCAGCTCGGCCTGGCCTTCCAGCTCACCAACTTCCTGCGCGACGTGCGGGAGGACCTGGCCCGGGGCCGGGTGTACCTCCCCCAGGACGACCTGGCGCGTTTCGGCGTCTCCGAGGCCGATCTCGCGCTTCCGCGCGTCTCCCCCCGCCTGCGCGACCTCCTGGCCTTCGAGGCCGGGCGAGCCCGCGAGCACTACCGCGCCGCCCTTCCCGGGATCGGGATGCTGATCCCCGCGTCCCGCCCGTGCATCCAGGCGGCGCACGCGTTGTACGGGGGCATCCTGGACGAGATCGAGAAGGCCGGTTTCGAGGTCCTCGCCCGGCGGGTCCGCGTGCCCCTCCACCGCAGGCTGTCCGTCTTCGCCCGCCATCTGCGCGCGGCCTCGGCGGCGTGCCGCGCCGAGCGCCGGGTCCAGGCGCGGCTCCCTTGAGGAACGGGACGGGCCGGTCAGCCGAGGGGGTCGGCGCCGTCCCACGTGCCTTCACTGCCATAGGGCGTGAAGCGGGCGAACAGCTCCTCGGAGTACCAGCGTGCCGTCCGCGACTCCCGGATCACCCGGCGGTGCTCGGGCCCCCCGTGGGCGAACTCGCTGATCGCGGCGGTGTCCCGCCACAGGGAGAAGGTCGCCTGGCGGGCCAGCGGCCACTCCCCCATCCCCACCGACGCCAGGCAGCCCTTCTGGCGGAGAAGGGCGTTCTGCACCGGGGCGACGGAACGGTAGAAGGCGACCAGCCTGGCAGGGCGGATCGAGGCGCGGGTGAGCACCGCCACCGGCCCGGAATCCAGGATCGGAAACGCGTTCCGGGCCGTCCCGAACGGCTGCGTCCCGCCCCACCGGCCCCGCGAGGCCAGGGGCAGCAGGCGCGCCTGCCAGCATTCCTCGGCCTCGTCCCGCCAGCGTGCCGCGATGGGCGAGCACCGCAGGAAGCGCTCCAGGTGCCGCTCGTCGCGCCAGACCGCCAGCAGCGCCCAGCGCCGCAGGTCGGCGCCGAGTGTCATCGAGGAACCGCGCCCCGTGCCCATGAGCCTCCAGAACAGCAGCCCTTCGGCGGCACGCAGCACCGGCCGGTCGAGGCCCATGTGGCGCATGGCCCCGGCGTCCCCATACCTGACGAGGTGAAAGGAAGCGATGCTTCCCCTGATCGCGGTGGTCATCGGCGGCTATCTTCTCGGCTCGGTGCCGGTGGCGGTGCTGGTCGCCCGCGCCCACGGGTTCGACCCGCGGCGGGTCGGAGACCGCAATCCCGGCTTCTGGAACATGAAAGAGCAGCTCGGCCCGCGCGGCTCGGCGCCGGTGTTCGCGGGCGACCTGCTGAAGGGCGTGTGCGCCGGGCTGCTCGGCCTCCTGTGCGCGCAGGCCGGCGGAGCGCCGTCCGGCACCGCGACGGTGTACGCGGCGGTGGGCGCCGCCATGATCGGGCACGCGTGGCCGGCCTTCGCCGGATTCCGGGGCGGACGGTCGGTCCTCACCTTCGTCGGGGGTTTCGCGGTCATCTGCCCGCCGGCCTTCCTGATCGCCCTGCTGGTGCTCGCCGTGGTCGCCGCGGCCGCCCGCTCGTTCGCCGTCGGGGCCCGCGCCGCCGTCTTCGGCGCCCCGGTGCTGCAGCTGCTGTTCGCCCCGGCGGAGCACGTCGCCGCCACGGGCCTGCTGATGACGCTCATCGGGCTGCGCTTCGGACAGGCGGCCCTGGCCGCACGCCGTTCCTGACCGGCGGCCCGACCCTCTTCGGATAGGAGCGGCCCCGCCACGTGCGGACCGGGCGCAGGGACGTCCAGGTCAGGCGGGCCGCCGCGGCCGGATCGAGCAGCGGCGACAACCACACGCCCGCTCCGGGACGGGTGTAGCTGCCGCGCAGCGCGCCCGCCAGCAGCAGCCTGGTTCCCAGCAGGGCCAGGTCGAGGCGGGTGGGGCGGCCGAGGAGCAGCCGTGCCGTGGGAAGCGCGCACGTCAGCCAGACCACGGCCAGGTCGGCGGCGAGCGCGGCGGGGCCGGTCACGTCCCGGAGCGGGAGGGAGCGGCCCCACTCCCGCCACACCTCGGCCGCCGAGGCGTGCATGTCCACTTCCAGCAGGCCTCCCGCGTCGAGGAAGCCGACCTTCCAGCCGCCTGCGGCAAGGCTCCGGGCGAGTGCGACATCGTCCGTCATGTTCCCCCGGACGCGTTCGAACCCCTCGGCCGCGAGCATCCTGTCCCGGTGGAAAGCGGTGCACTGCCCGTTGGCGAGGACCCGGTGCGGCGGAGGCGGGACGCGCGGTCCGACCGGCCCGAAGCGGTGGACCAGGGTGGCCAGGAACGCGGCGTGCAGGGCCTGCTCGGCGGTTCCGCCGCAGACGAAACGAGGCGCGGCGGTCACCAGGTCGTAGTCCGCGAGCGCGCCCGCCATCGCGGCGACCAGCCCGGGCCGCGGGCGCGTGTCCGCGTCGAGGGTCACCACCACCTCGTGCTTCGCCTCCTCGGTCCCCTGGCGCAGCGCCCACTGCTTGCCCACCCAGCCCCGCGGCAGCGGCGCTCCGCGCACCACCCGCGCGCCGAGGCCGGCGGCCAGGCGCGCGGTCGCGTCCCGTGACCCGTCGTCGACGACGATCACCTCCCCGGCCGCCGGGTCGGCGAGCACGGCGTGCAGGCAGGGGCCGATCCTCGCCTCCTCGTCGCGGGCGGGGACGACCACCGAGACCGGTGCGCCCGGCGGTGCCGCGGGTGCCAGGGCGGGCAGCCGGTCCCTGCCCGCGGCGAGCCTCCGCCAGACCGCCGCGGCGGCGGCCGCCTGGCCGGGGGGGAGCGG